>JBOHUX010000009.1:0-25746 GCA_050734915.1 Candidatus Dormibacteraceae bacterium | reverse complement strand
GCCCGACCCCGGCCGAGTGGCTCATCAGGAGATTCCGCTGCTGGGCCCGGTTCAGCTCGTGCGGGATGGGCCGGCCGTCGAGCGCCCCGAAGCCGGTCGTCAGGCCGTAGACGGGCGTGCCGGCATCGACGAGTCCTTGGAGCCGGCCCCACGACGACTCGACGCGTTGGCGGGCATCGTCGGTCAGCTCGGCCGGCGCGCCCTGCCGAGCAACCTGGCGGACCTCGTCGAAGGTGAGGCTGGATCCATCGAGTCGCACCATCTCTGTTCATCTCCTGAACGGGAGACCGGTCGCGCCCGGCTCCGCGGTCATGTCGGCTATAGGCTATGGCCCGTGCCTATCGAGCCGGGCGCCGAGCTGGCGGCGGCCCTGAGGCGGGTGGTCCGGGGAGAGATCCGCTTCTCGGCGGGAGACCGCGCGCTCTATTCGGCCGACGCCTCCAACTACCGGCAGTTGCCGATCGGGGTGGTCCAGCCGCGCGATGCCGAGGACGTCCTGGCGGCGCTTGAGGTGTGCCGGAGGATGGACGTGCCCGTCCTGCCCCGAGGGGCGGGCACCAGCCAGGCCGGGCAGAGCTGCAACGTGGCGGTGGTTCTGGACATGTCGCGGCACATGGACCGGGTGCTCGAGGTGGACCCCGAGGGCCGTCTGGCACGCGTCGAGTGCGGAGCTGTCCTGGACCGGCTCCGCGCGGATGCCGAGCGGCACCACCTGACCTTCGGCCCCGACCCCTCGACGCACCAGTACTGCACGCTCGGCGGGATGATCGGCAACAACTCTTGCGGTGTCCACTCGGTGATGTCCGGCACCACCGTGCGCAACGTCGAGGAGCTCGACGTCGTCACCTATCGCGGCACCCGGATGCGGTTGGGGCGGATGCCTCCGATGCCCGTCGACTCGGACCTCGCTCCCGGGCTCGCCGGGGCCATCAGCGGCCGGCTCGTCGAGCTCGGCGAGAGGGTGGCGCCCCTGGTCCGGGAGCGATTCCCCGCCATTCCCCGCCGGGTCTCCGGCTACAACCTGGACGAGCTCATGCCTGAGCGCGGCCCCCACCTCGCCCGGGCCCTGGTCGGCACCGAGGGCACGTGCGCCGTGGTGCTGGAGGCGACGGTGCGGCTGGTCGAAAGCCCGCCCGCGCGTACCCTGCTGGTGCTCGGCTACCCGGACGTCGCCGACGCCGCCGACGACGTGCCCCGTGTGCTCGAGCTGGGCCCGATCGCGCTGGAGGGCATGGACGAGCTGCTGGTGGCCGCGGTCCGCCGCCGGGGGATCAACGTCCGCCAACTGGACGCGCTGCCGCCGGGGCGGGGCTGGCTGCTGGTCGAGTTCGGCGCGGCGACACCCGAGGAGTCTGTCGGGCTGGCGCGGGAGGCCGCCGCCAGGCTCGGAGGCGGCCGCTCGCTGCTGGTCGCCGACCCCGCCGACGCTCTCCGCTTCTGGCGGATCCGGGAGTCGGCGCTGGGCGCGACCGCTCGAGCGCCCGGTCGCGGGACGGCCTGGCCGGGATGGGAGGACTCCGCGGTACCGCCCGATCGCATGGGTGCCTACCTCCGGGAGCTGCGCCGGCTGCTCGGCGCGCACGGGTACACCGGGGCTTTCTACGGCCACTTCGGCGATGGCTGTCTGCATACGCTGACCGACTTCGAGCTGTCCTCGGCGGCCGGCGTCAGGAACTTCCGATCGTACGTCGAGGCGGCCGCCGACCTGGTGATCGGCTTCGGCGGCTCCCTCTCCGGCGAGCATGGAGACGGTCAGGCACGGGGCGAGCTGCTGGTGAGGATGTTCGGGCCCGAGCTGCTGGCCGCCTTCCGGGAGTTCAAGTCGATCTGGGATCCCGACGGCCGGATGAACCCGGGCAAGGTGGTGGACGCCCGGCCCCTCGACGCGGATCTCCGTCTCGCCGCCGTCCGGCCGGTCCCGCTCGCGCGCGGGGCGGGATTCCGCTTCGTCGAGGACGGGGGGAACCTCGGGCTCGCCACCCGGCGCTGCGTCGGGGTCGGCAGGTGTACGCGATCAGGGGGCGGCACGATGTGCCCCAGCTACATGGTGACGCGGGAGGAGAGACATTCGACGCGTGGGCGTGCTCGCCTGCTCTTCGAGATGCTGGAGACCGGCGCCGTGCCGGGCGGCTGGCGCAGCCGCGAGGTGAAGGAGGCGCTCGATCTCTGTCTGGCCTGCAAGGGATGCCGGGGCGAGTGCCCGGTCGAGGTCGACATGGCGAGCTACAAGGCGGAGTTCCTGTCCCACCATTACGCGGGGCGCCTCCGCCCCCGGTCGGCCTACTCGATGGGGCTCATCCACTGGTGGGCGAGGGCGGCCGCCGCCGCTCCCGGGCTTGCCAATGGCGCGCTGCGGGCGCCGGGGCTCGGCGCCGGCCTCAAGTGGCTGGCGGGCATGGCACCCGAGCGCCGCCCGCCCGCGTTCGCCCGGCAGACGTTCCGGGCCTGGTTCGACCGCCGTCCGCCGCGCGCCCGGGGCTCGGAGCGCGTCATTCTCTGGGCGGACACCTTCAATGACGGATTCCGCCCCGACATCGCCCGGGCGGCGGTGGCGGTGCTGGAGTCGCTGGGTCTGCAGGTGGTCCTTCCCGGCCGCCGCGTCTGCTGCGGGCGCCCGCTCTTCGACCATGGCATGCTGAGCTTGGCCCGGCGGCAGCTGAAGGGGGTGGTGGCCACGCTCCGCGAGGACATTCGCGCCGGCACCGCGGTGGTCGGGCTCGAACCAAGCTGCCTGGCGGTCTTCAAGGACGAGCTCTTGAACCTGATTGGAGACGACGAGGACGCCCGCCGGCTGGCGGCCCAGGCCCAGCCTCTGGCGGGCTTTCTCCGGCTCCGGCTGGCGGATCTCCGGCTGCGGCCCCTCGGCGCCCGGGCCATCGTCCAGGGTCACTGCCACCAGCGGGCGCTCTGGGGTATGGACGCCGATAGCGAGGTCCTTGCCGCGGCCGGCATCGAGGCGGACATCCTCGACTCCGGCTGCTGCGGGATGGCGGGGGCGTTCGGCTTCGAGCGTGGGGAGCACCACCGGATCTCGATCGCATGCGGTGAGAGGGTGCTGCTGCCGGCGGTCCGCGCGGCCGCCCCCGACACCCTGGTTCTCGCCGACGGGTTCAGCTGCCGGGAGCAGATCGAGCAGGCGACCGGGCGCACCGCCCTCCACCTGGCGCAGGTGCTGCGGATGGCGCTTCCGACGGGCTGACCGGCGGCCGGGGACGGGCCGACCGGGAACCTCAGGTCGTGGCTTCCGCCGTCTCGCCGGGTCCGGCGCCGGCCGCGGCGCGCGTGTGGAGACCCGCCCGGGCCGCGATGTAGTAGAGCCCGCCGGCGACGATCAGGCCCACGATCCAGGCGATGTCGGCGTCGCCCAGCCGGTGCGAGATGGGGCCCACATAGATGGCGGAGTTCATGAAGGGAAGCTCGATCAGGACCGTGAGCACGAACACCCCGACCGCGAGCCAGTTGACGACGCCGTACCGGCCCGTGACCTTGAAGATGTCCGGGATCGAGTAGTTGCCGCGGCGGATCAGGTAGTAGTCGGTCAGGTTGATGGCCGTCCAGGGCACGATCAGGTAGAGCAGGAAGACCAGGAAGTTGATGAGGTTGGTCAGGAAGTGGACGGATGCGTAGTAGCCGATCACCGTCCCCGCCACCGCGAAGAAGCTGGTCCAGATCAGGCGCATCAGCCAGCCGGGGGCGATCTTGCCGGACGGCGAGATGGCCGTCGTCACGACCATGAAGCCGCCGTAGAGGTTCTCCACGTTGGCGGCCTGGAGGCCGACGATGAAGACGAGCAGGAAGAGCCACGTCCATCCGCTGCCGAAGAGTGCGCTGAGGTAGCCGGGGGCATCGGCGCTGATCGCGTTGGCGGCGACCGTGGCCGCCAGCGCGCCCAGGATCATCAGCCAGGACCCGCCCAATGCCGACCCCAGGTACGTGTACCAGAAGGTCTTGCCGGCGGGGGTCTTCTCGGGCAGGTAGCGTGAATAGTCGGACACGTAAGGAGCCCAGGTCAGTTGCCAGGAGGCGATGATCGAGATCACCAGCAGAACGGCGCCGCCGGTCACCGCCGGGGCCTTGTAGGAGAGGTGCGCGATGGTGATCAGCTTGATCGTCAGGACGACGAATATGATCCCCGAGACCACGGTCGAGAACCTCGCCCAGCGGTGGATGAGGTCGTAACCGACCCAGGCCAGCAGCAGGCTGATGGCATCGGCGATGACGAGCCCCCCGAGGAGCGGGATGTGAAGCAGGCTGGCGATCGCCTGGCCGCCCAGGATGGCGCTGGTGATGAAGAAGCCGCCGTAGATGCAGACGACCACCGCCAACGGCAGCAGGGCGCCGAACATGCCGAACTGGGCCCGGCTCTGGATCATCTGGGGGATGCCGAGCCGCGGGCCCTGGGCGGAGTGGTAAGCCATGAAGAGCCCGCCCGCGAGATTCCCGATCAAGATCGCGCCCACCGCCCAGCCGAAGTTGAGCCCGAGGACGACCGCCAGCGCGCCGGTGGCGAGCGCGGTGACCTGGACATTGGAGGCGAACCACAGCGTGAAGAGGGATGCCGGCCGCCCGTGGCGCTCCTCAGCGGGGACGTAGTCGATCCCCCTGCGCTCGATCGGCACCCGGGTTGCCGACGAGCTGGCAACGTTCATCGTCGCGAATGATAGTTCGTGCGGGAGCGGGTGTGGAGTGCGGTGGGAGCTGACCGGAGGTAGCCTGGCGGCGAACTGATTTTCGGGGCTTGCGCGCCGGCGCGGCCCGGCCTAGTCTTTGCCTCGGCCCCTGAGGAAAACGTTCGAGAGGGTTGGCAACGAGAGCCGCAAGGCTTGACAGCCGGCCTTCGCGAGGCGGTTCGTCGGGGGTCATCTCTTTTCCCACCGCGGCCGGCCCGCCCCGCGAGGGGGAGCCGACCGGTCGCGAAGTCGTCGGGACCTGTGGAGGAGGGGGCGGCGGCGTAAGACCCGCCGTCTAGCCGAATTCGACGGCGATGTACCCGTACCCGTTGGCGGCGGTGACCCAGGCGGTGCCGACCCACCGATAGGGGCCCATGATGTTGGCCCGGTGCTCAGGGCTGTTCATGAACATGCTGTTCAGCTGGGAGTCGTTGACGCCCCGCGACCAGTAGCCGACGTTCTCGCCGGTCTGGCGCGAGCCGAGCCCGCAGTTGAGATCCTGATAGACGGCCCCCGCATGCGAGATGAAGCCCTGATTCGCCATCCGGCGCGCGCTCTGCGCGGCGACCCCGGCCAGGCACGAGCTCCAGTTCAGCCGCGGCAGGCCCGCGCTCGATCGGTCCGCGTTGATCATCGCCTGCTGCGATGAGCCGATCACGATCGCGGGTGGTGGTGGCGGTGGTGGTGGCGGCGGTGGTGGCGGTGGCGGGGGAGGAGGCGCGGGCGGGGGCGCCAGGTTGACCGGAGCCGAGATCGGGGCCGAGGCGACCGGCCCGGGAGCCACCGGGGGCGGGGCGACCGGAGCGGGCGCCGGCGGGGCCACCGCGGGACGCCCACCGTCCATGAGGTGGCGTGGTGAGGTCGGGGGCAGGTTCGCCGAGTAGGCGGCGCCGCGCGCGAAGGCGGTCAGGGCGTGGGTCGGCTGATGACGCTGGCCGGGGAGGGCGAGTGCCCCCACCGTGGCTGCGGACAGGACCAGCGTGAGCGCGGCGATCGACTTGAGCAGTGTCAGCAATCCTTGTCTCCCTGTCGCTCAGATGAATGGTGCTCACCTCTATAACGAGAGGGCCTCGCCATCCTTGCCCGGCCCCCTGAGGGCGGCTCCGGACCCCGGAGGGCGCCGGTCGCTCGTGGCAGGGACCCGCGCGACACGGCCTGCTAGGATCGGTGCCATGCTGCCGCCCGAGCTGCTGGAGATCCTTGCCTGTCCCAAGTGCCACCAGAAGGTGGAGCCGACCCCCGACGGGTCCGCGCTCGACTGCCGCGCCTGCAAGCTGCGCTACCAGGTCGTCGACGGCATCCCGGTGATGCTGATCGAGGAGGCGGAGCCGCTCTGAGCTCGTGCGCCTCTCACGAAGGGGCGAGAACGATCCCCCGTCCGGACCACATGAGAGCCGTCCCGCTCCGATAGGCTGGGCCCATGCCCGCTCCCGCCGACGACGTGACCGCGGACAGACGGCGCGATCCGGAGCGCATCGTCCGCGAGCTCGGTTTCCTGCAGCGTCTGGCCCGGGCGGCCGCCTCGACGCGGCAGCCCGACGAGCTGGTCGGCCTCATCATCCGGGAGACCACGTCGGCCATGGCCACCGACGTCTGCTCCCTCTATCTGCTCCAGCCCGGCGGCCGCCTCCTGCTCAGCGCCACCAACGGACTGGACGAGAACATGGTCGGGATCGCCACCTTGGAGGTGGGTGAAGGGGTCACCGGCTGGGTCGCCCGCACCAACCAGCCGCTGGTCGTGCCCGATGTGAGCCTGGACCCGCACTGGAAGTGGGTGCCGCATGTGGACCAGCGCCGCTTCCACTCCATGCTCTCGGTGCCGATCGAGTCGGGCTCTCGCCTGGTCGGCGTTCTCAATGTGCAGGCCGAGTCACGGCGGACGTTCAGCGGCGAGGACATCGAGTTCCTGACCTCGATCGCCGGGCAGGTCGCCGGCATCCTGGAGCGGAGCGAGCTGCAGCGAAGACTGGAGGCCCAACTGGCGGAGATCAGCCTCTCGCATGACATCCACGAGCGGTTCACCCGTCTCAGCCTCGAGGGGGCGGGCATCCCGGCCATCCTGGAGGCGGTGGGGGGCCTCGCCGGCGGCGATGCCGCGCTCTATTCGGGGGCCGGCTTCCGGATTCGTGGCCTGGGACCGGCCGCGGAAAGGCTGCCCGCGCGCGTCCCGGCTCCTCCTGCGCTGCTTCGCGGAGACAGCCGCGAGGTCCGCCTCGAGGCCGGACGGCCGCCGCGGGCGCTCGACCTGGTGGCGGTCCGTGGAGGCGGCGAGATGCTCGGCCTTCTGGCCGTCGGCGTCCCCCAGGCGCACCGTGATGAGGAGGGCCGGCGGCGTGCCCTCGAGCACGGATCGACCGTTCTCGCCCTGGAGCTCTCCAAGGAGCGGGCGGGGGCCGAGGTCGAGCGCCGGCTCCGGGGCGACCTCGTGGACGAGCTCCTGGGCGGGGGGCTGGACGAGCCGGAGGCGGAGCGGCTGGCCGGCCAGGCGGAGCGCCTCGGACACCGGATCCCCGCCCGGGCATGGGTCCTGGTCCTGGAACCGGACGACGCGGCGCTCGAGCCGGCGCCCGTCGCGGCCACGCGGCAGGACCGCCTCGACGCCGTGCTCACCGACCTCGGCCACCGGCGCCTGCCCGGTTCGCTGGTCGTGACCCGGCCAAGCTCGGCGGTGCTGCTGGTTCCCGAGGAGGTGGCGCCCGACCTGGTGGCCATGGAGCGCCTGGCGGCCGAGGTCCTCTCATCGTCGGCGCCGGCGATGAGGCCGGGCACCGCATCCGCGGGCATCGGCAACCTGGCCCGGGCCGTCACCGAGCTGCCGCGATCGCACCAGGAGGCCCGGCAGGCCCTCCGGCTGGCCCGGCGGACGGGGAGCCGTGGCCGCGTCACCTCCTACCGCTCGCTGGGGGCGTTCCGCCTCCTGCTCGAGGTCCAGAACCCGGAGGCGCTGGAGCGCTTCGTCGAGGAGGTGCTGGGCAACCTCGTGCGGTACGCTGAGTCGCGCGAGACTCCGCTCCTGGAGACGCTGGAGGCGATGGCGGAGGCGCGCTGGGTGCGCCGGCGGGCGGCGCGCGCCCTCGGCGTCCACGTCAACTCGCTCGCCTACCGGCTGGAGCGGATCGAGGCGCTGACGGAGACGCGGCTGGACGACGCGGAGACGCGGGTGGCGGTCGCCATCGCGCTTCGCGCGAGGACGATGCTGAGTCGCCGCTGACTTCGGAATTGCTCATCTAGACGTCGTGGTAGAGGTGGAACTCCCAGGGGTGGGGCCGGAGAGCCACCGGTTCCACCTCTCGCTTCCACTTGTACTCGACCCAGGTCTCGATCACGTCCTCGGTGAAGACCTCGTCTCGGGTCAAGAACTCGTGGTCGGACTCCAGCGCCCTCAGCGTCTCGGCCAGGGAGCCGGGCACCGATCTCACCTCTGATCGCCGCTCGGCGGGGAGCTCGTAGAGGTCCTCGTCGATGGGGGCGGGCGGCTCGATGCGGTGCTGGATGCCGTCCAGCCCCGCCATCAGCAGCGCCGGCAGGGCCAGGTAGGGGTTGCAGGAGGGGTCAGGAGAGCGGAACTCCAGCCGCTTCGAGCGCGGGCTCTGGGAGTACATGGGGATGCGCACGCAGGCCGACCGGTTGCGCTGCGAGTAGACGAGGTTGATGGGAGCCTCGTAGCCGGGGACCAGTCTGCGATACGAGTTCGTGGTGGGGGCGCAGAGGCCGAGCAGGGCGGGCGCGTGCCGCAGCAGTCCGCCGATGTACCAGCGGGCCTGGTCCGAGAGCCCCGCATAGCCGTCGGCGTCGTAGAAGATGTTGGCGCCGTCCTTCCAGAGGCTCTGGTGGACGTGCATGCCGGAGCCGTTGTCGCCGTAGAGCGGCTTGGGCATGAACGTGGCCACGAGGCCATGCTCCGCGCAGACGTTCTTGACCACGTACTTGTAGAGCAGCATCTTGTCCGCCATCCGGGTCAGGGAGTCGAACCGGAGGTCGATCTCGGCCTGGCCGGCGGTGCCCACCTCGTGGTGGTGCACCTCGACCGGGACGGCCGCCTCGATCAGCTTGAGCATGATCTCGGAGCGGAGGTCCTGCAGCTTGTCGGTGGGCGGGACGGGGAAGTAACCCTCCTTGAACCGCGGCCGGTAGGCGAGGTTGGCGGAGCCGTTGGCGCCCGAGTTCCAGATCCCCTCGTCGGAGTCGATGAAGTAGTAGCCGCTGTGGGCGTCCTGGTCGAATCGCAGGCTGGAGAAGATGTAGAACTCCGCCTCCGGTCCCCAGTAGCTGACGTCGGCGACGCCGGTCCTGAGGAGGTGCTCCTCGGCCTTGCGCGCGATGAAGCGCGGGTCCTTGGAGTAGGGGAGGTGGGTGATCGGGTCCACCACGTCGCAGACCAGGAAGAGGGTCGGCACCTTGAGGCAGGGGTCGAGGGTGGCGGTCTCGGGGTCCGGCATCAGGAGCATGTCGCTCTCGTGGATGGCCTGGAAGCCGCGGATGCTGGAGCCGTCGAATCCCAGCCCGGAGCGGAACGAGTCCTCGTCCAGTTGCGAGAGAGGCAGGCTGAAGTGCTGCCAGGTCCCGGGCAGGTCGACGAAGCGGACGTCCACAACCTGGACGCCGCTCTGCCGGGCCCGCTCGATCACCTCCTTGGGCGCCGTCGCGCTGATGGGGGTCACTTCGATCGCCATTCGAGAGCCTCCTGAAATCTGGCCGGAGGGCGGTCCTGCCCTGGACGGCGATGTTAGGCAATTCCTGGGCGGCCTCGATACGGCGCAACGACAACAATGTCGTGTCGATTCTTCGTGAGCTCCGCCAGAAGGCAGTGGGGTGGCCGGACTGGCGACTCTCTGTCTGGAGGAGCCAAAAGACACCCGTTGAATTCGGCGGCTCCGCACGTGGCCGTGCCCGGGTGAGGCTGCCTAGGATGCCGGACATGTTCCTGGCGACGGACCCCGCGGCGGTCGCCGTCGACACCGTCTGGGTGGTGGTGGCGGCGGTGCTGGTGATGTTCATGCAGGCGGGCTTCGCCATGCTCGAGGTCGGCTTCAGCCGGATGAAGAACGTCGGCACCGTGGTCGCCAAGGTGATCACCAACTTCAGCGTCGCCGCCATCGCCTACTGGGCGGTCGGCTTCGGCATCGCCTTCGGCGCGGCCGCGCACTGGCTCTTCCCCGTCATGGGCTGGGGCGCGTTCATGCCCGCCTTCTCGCCGGGCTCTAGCCTGAACCTGCCCGCGATGGCCGGCAGCGACGCCCCCGCCGCCGCCAAGTTCTTCTTCCAGTTCGCCTTCTGCGCGGTCTCCCTGGCCATCGTCTGGGGGACGATGATCGAGAGGACCAGGTTCGTCGTCTACCTGATCTTCGCGATCCCCTTCGCAGCCGTCATCTACCCGCTCATCAGCCACTGGCTGTTCGGCGGCGGCTGGCTGATGGCTGCGGTCGGGGCGCAGGACTTCGCCGGCTCCACGGTGGTTCACCTGACGGGCGCCACCGCCGGATTCGCGGGCCTCCTGCTGCTGGGGCCGCGGATCGGCAAGTTCGAGCGTCGCGGCCACCCCAACGCGATTCCGGGCCACAACATGCCGCTCGCGCAGCTGGGCGTGCTCATCCTCTG
Source organism: Candidatus Dormibacteraceae bacterium (assembly GCA_050734915.1). Lineage (GTDB taxonomy): Bacteria > Chloroflexota > Dormibacteria > Dormibacterales > Dormibacteraceae > JBOHUX01. Next base: position 15,478 of record JBOHUX010000009.1, on the reverse strand, counting down.
GTTTGGCTGGTTCGGGTTCAACCCCGGCTCCACCCTCAACGCCGTCAGCCTTCACTTCGCCGACGTCGTGGTGACCACCAACCTGGCCGCGGCGGCGGGGGCGATCGCGGCGATGGGCTGCGTCTACCTGGTGACGAGGACGCTGGACGTGGGGATGATCGGCAACGGCGCCATCGCGGCCCTGGTCGCCATCACCGCGCCCTCCGGCTATGTGGAGCCGTGGGCGGCGATCGTGATCGGGGCGGTGGCGGGCGGCATCGTCGTCTTCGGGGTGATGGCGATCGATCGCGTCCTCGACGACCCCGTCGGTGCCCTCTCGGCGCATGGGCTGGCCGGGATCTGGGGCACGCTCTCATGTGGCCTCTTCACGGTTCCCGCGCTGGCCAGGTTCAACGGCGTCGGCCGGGGGGGGCTCTTCTACACCGGCAGCCTCCACCAGCTGGCGGCCCAGGCGCTGGCGGTGGGGGTGGCGCTGGTGACCGTCTTCACGCTCAGCTTCGGCCTCTTCTGGGCGATCCGGCGCACCGTCGGCCTGCGGGTGGCCGCCGGTGAGGAGATGGAGGGTCTGGACATCAGCGAGCACGGCATGTGGGGCTACCCGGAATCGTTCATGCCCGTGCCGGGCGGGATCTACCGGCCGGCTGAGCTGCCGACGGTCAACCCGCACACGGCGGAGGCTCCGCAGCGGCCGGTGGCGGCGTATAGTCCGGTCGGCCAGCGGGACCCCGAGGCCACCTGACCCCGCCATGGGCTGAGATGAAGAAGGTCGAAGCGATCATTCGCCACGAGAGGCTGCAGGAGGTCCAGGACGTCCTGGACGAGTGCGGCGTCTCCGGCCTCACGGTGACCGAGGTCAAGGGCTGCGGCGCTCAGCGTGGATATACCGAGCAGTACCGGGGCACCCGGGTCAACATCTCGCTACGCCCCCGGCTCAAGATCGAGGCGGTCATGCAGGACGAGATCGTCGACGTGGTGATCGGCAAGCTGGCGGGGGCCGCGCGCACCGGCGAGATCGGGGACGGCAAGATCTTCGTCATCCCGGTCGAGGAGGCGGTCCGCATCCGCACCGGCGAACGGGGACCCGCCACCGTCGGACACGCGGAACGGGCCATGTGGGGGCACTGACCGGGCGCCCGGAGCCCGGGGCCAAGCGCCCTAAGCGGCGAGCGCGGCGGCCAGGCTCTTCTCCAGCCAGGCCTTGATCCCGGCCGGCCCGGGGAAGCCGACCAGCCGGTCCACCATCTCGCCGCCCTTGAACAGCCCCAGGGTGGGGATGCCCATCACCTGGTAGGTCATCGCGATCCGCTGCGCGGAATCGACGTCCAGCTTGCCGATCAGGACCCGGTCGCCATACTCGCCGGCGAGCTGATCGAGGACGGGCGCCATCATCTTGCAGGGTCCGCACCAGTCGGCGTAGAAGTCCACCAGGACCGGCTTTTCGGAGCTGAGGACGTCGGTTGCGAAGGCTGGCTCGTTGAAGTGCTTCATCTCGCTCATGCCTAATAGAAGTCGCATGGAACCCGCTTCTATTCCGGAAGCGCCTCCCGGCCCCCCTCACGAGGAAACCTGGCAGGAGTCGCTCGCCCAGGCCGGCCGGCGCGGCCTCGAGGCGATGCCGGGCCTCGTCACCTGGATCGTCCTGCTGTGCCCGTTCTGGATCCCGGCGCTGTTCAAGTCGGCGGGTGCCTTCGGAATCGCCTTCGGGGTGCTCGCCTTCGACCTCTACTGGTTCGCCCGCGCGTTCTGGGTCATCCGCTGCGTCTACCAGACGTTCGGGCACCTGCGGCGGGACCTCGCGATCGACTGGCGCCAGCGCTGCCGGGAGGAGGGGGGAACCGCGGGCCTGGCCGCCGAGGGCGCGGCGTCGCCGCTCGACTACCACCACCTCTGCCTGGTCCCCACCTATACCGAGCCCTACCACGTCCTCGAGGCGACCGTCCGCGCGATCGCGGAGGCAGACTACCCGGCCCAGCGCAAGCTGGTCGGGATCATCACCCGCGAGACCGACCGGGAGGGCTCGGAGCACGTGGCCCGGCTGAGCGAGCAGTTCCGCGACCAGATCGGCACCTTCTATCACATCAAGGATCCGCTCGAGCCCGGCATCGTGGTCGGCAAGTCGGCGGCCATGAACTGGGGCGGCCGCTGGATGGTGAGGCAGCTCCGCGAGGAGGGCCTGGATCTCAGCCGGGTGATCGTCACCGACCTCGACTCCGACTACCGGGTCCATCCCAGCTACTTCGCATGGGTGAGCTACCACCACGCGCGTTGCGAGAACCGCGACCACGTGATCTGGCAGCCGATCCCGCTCTTCCACAACAACATCTGGGAGGTTCCGACGGCGGTGCGGGTGATGTCGGCCAGCGCCACCCAGTGGCAGATGTACCTTCACGCGCGCCCCGATCGGCTGGTCGCCTTCTCCAGCTACTCCTGCAGCCTCCAGTTCGTCGAGGACGTCGGCTACTGGGACAAGGACGTCATCCCCGAGGACTCCCGCTTCTACTGGAAGGCCTTCTTCCGCTTCGGCGAGCGGTTCCAGGTGCTGCCCGTCTTCCTGCCCCTCTACGGTGATTCGCCCCGCGCCCGCGATTACGCGGCCACCCACATGAGCCAGTACAACCAGATCAAGCGCTGGGCTTGGGGGGTGACCGACGTCCCCTATGTTCTGGGCAGGCTCTTCCGGCACCCGGAGATCCCGCTCTGGCTCCGCCTGAGGCGCTTCGGATACCTGTTCTTCAACCACCTCAACTGGGTCTTCCTGCCGGTCTTCCTGATGTTCGGAGCCTCGGTCCCGGTCTGGGTGAGCACCGACTTCTCGATCACGGACCTGGGCCAGAACCTGTGGCTCTACACGAGCGTCATCCTCACCGCCACCTTGACCACGGTCGTGGCACTCATCTACCTGGAGCACCGGATGCTGCCGCCCAAGCCCGAGAGGTGGGGGAGGGCGCATCGCTCGCTGGTGTACCTGCAGTACTTCTCCTACCCGGTGGTGGGGCTGGTGCTGAGCGTCATCCCGGCGCTCGAATCGCACACCCGCCTGCTGCTCGGCAAGTACCTGGAGTACCGGGTCACCGAGAAGGGCTGACTCGGGCGCCCTGGTGGCCACCTGGAGACGGCGCGCCGACGTCAGGCTCGGATACGAGCTCTTCCCAGCCGCGTCAGCGTGCGGCCGCGCTACCCCCCGGTGATGCCGAGGAGCGTGAAGCCGGCGACGGCCCAGAAGGTGAGGAAGCCGATGAAGCTGAGGAAGAGCACCCAGGCGGTGCCGGTGATCTTGTTCCGGCCCGGCGCGGGCCAGGAGGCCCAGCCCAGCCGGCGGGCGGCCTTGATGGCCAGGATGCGATCGATGAATGGCCAGAGCAGCAGCCCGATCGCGATCACCGGCGGGATGACGATGGACATCAGCAGCTCCGGCCCCAGCTTCAGGAATTGGAAGAGAAAGAGGAAGTACCAGTCCGGTCGCGGGATGACGACGGTGCGGGGGTCGGCCGAGGCTTCGAGGGCCATGTTCTTCTGGACGAATGCGGCCAGCACCCCGACCGTCACCGCCATCAGCACCATGATGATCGGGTAGGGCCAGAAGTGGTCCGGGAAGAAGGGATGGGTCTCGTCCTCGGGGAGGTCGTCGGCCAGGTGGCGCCCCGACGCCCCCATCAGGATCGGGAACAGCGCGAGGCCGATCAGGATCGGATAGAGGGGATGGTCGGGACCGATCGGCATCCGCTTGTACTCGGGCTCGAGGGCGTGGCTGCCCCCCTCCTCGTGGGGGAGCTGGAGGGGGATCGCGACTTGCGCGCCCGGACCCCTCCACTTCTGGGGGGGGCCGGACTCGGGACCGCGCGTCTCCTCGTCGATTCCCATCAGAGGGGCTCCGAGATGCCGTGGTGGCGGATGAGCCGGAAGTGCACGTACATGAGCAGCGTGACCACCGCCGGGAGGATGAAGACGTGGATGGTGAAGAACCGCTGCAGCGTCTCAGGACCCACGATCTGGCTGCCCTGGAGCGCGGTCTTGAGGGCGGGACCGATGAGGGGCCCGGTACCGACGATGTCGAGCGTGACCTTGGTCGCCCAGTAGGCCTTGGTGTCCCAGGGCAGGAGGTAGCCGGTCAGCGAGAGACCGAGGACGACGAACAGCATGATCACGCCCACCATCCAGTTGAGCTCCCGGGGGGCGCGGTACGAGCCCGTCCAGAAGACGCGGGCCATGTGCATGATGATCATGATGATGAGCAGGTTGGCGCCCCAGAAGTGCACGCCGCGGATCAGCCAGCCCAGGTAGACGTTGTTCATCAGGTACTGGACCGACGTGTAGGCGGGCGCGGGATTGCCGTGGCCGTCGGGGACGTAGTAGACGGAGAGGAGCACGCCGGTCAGCAGCTGCAGGCCGATGAGGATGAAGACCATCCCCCCGAAGCAGTAGTAGAAGGCGTTGGCGTAGTTGGGGACGCGCTGGTAGAGGGCCTCGTCCACGGCCTTGGTGAACGGGAACCGGGCGTCGAACCAGTCCACCACCGCGACCTGGATGCTCTTGGGGCTGGGGAATACCGACATCTACTAGCCTCCAGCAGGCAATGTTAGGCCGTCGATGAGGATCTCCTCCGGCTTGCTGCCCGGCTTCCAGTGGTAGGTGGCGAGGGGGGCGGTGGCGGGGCCGTTGTGAACGGTCCCGTTGAAGTTGAACCGGGAGCCGTGGCAGGGGCAGTCGAAGGTCTTGGCCCCCTGGTTGACCCCGATCGAGCATCCCAGGTGTGAGCAGGTGATCGAGAAGACGTGGGTCTTGCCGGCGAGGTTGACGACGTAGCCGCCGAAGGAGAGGTCGCCGGGGGCGTTGTTGCCGGCCCCGGTGGCCATCACGAAGGCTCCCGTGGAGGGGGCCTGGAACTTCACGGGGGTGTTCTCCGGGATCTGGTCGAGGGCCTTCTTGAGGGTGATCGGCAAGGTGGTCTTCTTCTGGCCGGCGGGGGGCGGGGGCCAGATGAAGGGGAGCAGCGGGGCGATGATGCCGACCACGGTCGCCGTCATCAGGCCACCGACCCACCAGCCGAGGAAGGTCCGCCGGTTGACTCGAACCGCGGGCCCAGCGAGGGGCTCGTCCGAGGAGGTGAGGTCCTGTGAGATGTGAGAAGTCTCCGCTTTCGTGCTCCGTTCGGAAAAATAGCACAGCGCCGGGCCTCGGCCTCAGCCGCGTCGGGAAGCGTGCCCCCGGATCAGGCCGACCGCGTCGCGCGCCTCGGTGAGGCTCTCCCGGGCCACCTCTTTGGCCCGGCTGGAGCCGCGCTCGAGAGTCTCGAGGACCGCCTCCGGTGAGAGCTCGGCCCGGGCCCGCCGGAAGGGCTCGAAGGTCGCCACGATCCTCTCCGCCAGGATCCTCTTCTTCTCGTGGCAGCCGATCTCGGCTCTCCGGCAGAGCCCCCAGTAGTGCTCCCAGTCGTCGAAGAAGAACTTGTAGAGGTGGCAGACGTTGCAGGAGCGGGGGTGGCCGGGCTGGTTCCGGTAGGCTCGCCTGACGTCCGTCACCATCGACATCACCTGGCTGGTGATGACGGCCGGCTCCTCCAGCACGCCCACCACGTTCCCGAGCGACTTGGACATCTTCGCCTTCCCGTCCGTGCCGGGGACCACCAGAGCCTCGGTGTGAAGCGCCTGCGGCTCGGGGAAGAGGGGCCGGTAGGTCCGGTTGAAGCGGCGCGCGATCTCCCTCGTCACCTCGACGTGGGCGGCCTGGTCCTGGCCGACCGGGACCGCGTCGCCCTTGAAGAGGAGGATGTCGGCCGCCTGCAGGACCGGGTACGAGAGAAGGCCCAGGTTGACGTTGTCGGGCTGCTCCCGCACCTTCTCCTTGAAGGTGGGGACGCGCTGCAGCCAGCCGAGCGGGGTCACCATCGAGAGGAGCAGCGTCAGCTCGGCCACCTCGGGTACCGCCGACTGGAGGTAGAGCGTGCTCCGGTCCGGGTCGATGCCCACCGCGAGCAGGTCCCCGGCCATGGCCAGGATGTCGGCACGGAACTCGTGCGCGTCGGGGACCGTCGTCAGCGCGTGGTAGTCCACGATCGAGAAGAAGCACTCGTACTGGTCCTGCAGGCGCACCCAGTTCCGGACCGCGCCCAGGTAGTTGCCTAGGTGGAAGCGCCCGGTGGGGCGCATGCCGCTCAGGATCCGCTTGCGGGGCGCCATGCTGGCTTCGGAGTCTAGATCTAGATGAGGGGCGGGCACCCCGGGTGAAGGTAGGCTTGGGCGCGGTGCAGGAGTCGGTCGAAGGCAGGAAGCTGGCGGCGCCGTCCTCGGGCGGCCTCGGCCGGCGCGCGCTCCGCAACACGGCCCTGGTGCTGAGCGCCCGCGTGATCTCCCGGCTGATCGCGCTCGTGACGGTGATCAAGACCGCCCACCACCTCGCCCCCGGCGGCTTCGGCCAGTACCAGACGCTGGTCAACTACACGGCACTGGTGGCGATCCTGGTCGATCTCGGGTTCAACACCCTGTACGTGCGCGAGGGCGCCCGGGCGCCGCACGAGCTGGAGCGGTACCTGAACAACGTGATGAGCTCCAAGGCGATCCTGGCCGTGCTCGGGCTGATCGTGCTGGCGGGGGCGCTGCGGATCCCCGGGCTCGGCTACCTCTTCTGGCCCGGCTTCGTGCTCATGGTGCTGACCATGTACTCGACGCTCCTCCGGGGTACGTTCTACGCCCTCCAGCAGCTTCGCGTGGAGGCGATCGCGATCGTCCTCGAGAGCGTGATCCTGCTCCTTCTGGTGCTGGCCGGGATCCGGGCGGGCGCCGGCGTCGCCTACTTCCTCTGGGCCTACGCCGCCAGCTACGGCTTCTCCTGCCTTTATTTCATGGTCGTGATCACCAGGCGGCGGCTGGTCCGCATCGGGTGGCATCTGGAGCTCGACTTCGTCGCCCGCTGGTTCTGGACCGGGCTGCCATTCGCCCTCACCTTCGCCATCACCACCCTCTACTTCAAGATCGACGTGCCCATCCTCCAGCACCTGCGCTCCTATCAGGAGGTGGGCTGGTACGGCTTCGCCTACAAGCCCTTCGAGGCGCTCCTCTTCGTCCCCCAGTCGATGATGAACGTGATCTTCCCGGTCATGTCCGTCTATTACCGCGACTCGCCGCGGAGCCTCCACCTCGCCGTCGGCAAGTTCTACAAGGCGCTCGCGCTGATCGGCTGGCCGATCACCGTCGGCACCGTCGTGCTGGCGGCCGGCCTGAGCGGCCTGCTCCAGCTCTACCCGCAGTCGGAGCCGGCGCTGCGGATCCTCGGCGTCGGCATCTTCTTCATGTTCGTCAACAACGCCTTCATCGCCCTGCTCACCTCGATCGACCGCCAGTGGCTGTTCACGGGCGCCGCGCTCGGCAGCCTGGTCGTGAATCTGGTCCTCAACTTCGCCCTCATCCCGCCCTTCGGGTACCTGGGCGCGGCCTGGGCGACGGTCGTCACCGAGCTGGCCCTGGGCGCGTTCGGCTGGTACCTGGTCCGGCGGGTCCTGGTGGCCGTCCCCGTCTGGCGCCTCAGCTGGCGGATCCTGCTCGCCGGGCTGATCATGGGAGCCGTCATCTACTGGCTGCGCGGCCTCCACGGCTGGGCGGTGCTGGTGCCGGTCGCGGTCGGCATGGTCGCCTACGGCGGGGCCCTCCACGTGCTCCGGGCGATCGACCCCGACGAGGTGGAGCTCGCCCGGCGGGCTCTGGGACGCGGCGCCTGAAAGCCGCCATGTCGGGACACAGCAAGCTCGCCATCACCCAGATCGCGAGCGACGCGATCGTCAGCGTTCTGGCACTGGCGTTCGCCTACTGGTTCCACTACCACCTCTACCCGCATTTCATCACCGGCAACGAACCTCCCGACTACCACCGCTACGTGGCCGCAGCGCCGGTGCTGGCCGGCTGCGTGCTGGGGTGCTTCGCCGCCCTCGGCGTCTACCGCTACCGGCGCGGGATCCAGTTCATCGACGAGCTGTTCGCCGTCCTCGGCGCGATGGCGCTGACCGGGGTCGTGGTGCTGGCGCTGATCGGCCTCTACCGGGGCTTCAGCTACTCCCGGCTCACGTTCGTCTACTGGTGGGTGGTGGCGTCGATCCTGATCGCCACCGCCCGCTACTGGATCCGGCGCGAGCAGGCCCGCCGCCGCTCTCACGGGATCGGCGGGGACCGCACGCTGGTGGTCGGCCAGGGGGCCTCCGCCAGCCTTCTCATCCAGCGCATGCGGATGTTCCCCGACTACGGGTACCAGCTGGTCGGCGTGCTCAGCGATGGTCTGACCCGGGGCACCGAGTTCGCGGGGGTGGAGGTGCTGGGGGCGGCCGGCGACCTGCCCGAGGTGGTGCCCGCGCAGCGGGTGAACGTGATCTTCCTGGCCCTGCCGGAGATGGCCCAGGACGCCGTGCTGGAGATCATGGACAGCTGCCGGGACGCGGCGGTCGAGTTCCGGATCGTCCCCAGCATGCTGGAGCTGATGACGACCCAGGTCACCGCCGACCAACTGGACGGCATCCCGCTCCTCCAGCTCCGCCGCGGGCTCGACATCGACGGGCCCAAGGCGGCGGTGAAGAGGGCGGTGGACCTCCTGGCGGGGGGCCTGGCGCTGCTCATCCTCTCCCCGTTCCTGGCCGTGGTCGGCCTTCTCGTCTGGGCCACCTCCAAGGGACCCGTGCTCCTCCGCCAGGAGCGCGCCGGCCTGGGCGGCCGGCCCTTCCAGATGCTCAAGTTCCGCACCATGCAGGCGGACGCGGAGGCGGAGACCGGCCCGGTCTGGACCTCCCGGGAGGACCCGCGGCGGACGCCGATCGGCCGCTTCCTGCGCCGGCTCAGCCTGGACGAGCTGCCGCAGCTGCTGAACGTCCTCCGCGGCGAGATGAGCCTGGTCGGCCCCCGCCCCGAGCGCCCGGTCTTCGTCCGCGAGTTCGTCCGCGAGCTGCCCCGCTACCAGGATCGCCACCGGGTCCGGCCGGGCCTGTCGGGCTGGGCGCAGGTGAACGACCTCCGGGGCCGGACCCCGGTCGAGGAGAGGCTCATCTACGACCTCTACTACATCGAGAACTGGAGCCTCGCATTCGACCTCAAGATCGTCCTCATCCAGCTCTTCCGGGTCTTCACCCACAAGAATGCGTACTGAGGGCGCAGGGACGGGGATGGGTGATGATGGCTGACCGGGTGCCGCCGCTGATCCTCAAGCCAAGGGGCGCCCAGCCGGTGCCCTGGCAGGAGATCGCCGTCGACGCGCCCCAGCTCGGCCCGCTCACGCCCCTGGAGGGCGCCGACTTCGTAGCGCTGGACATGGAGACGACCGGCAACCGGCCCTTCCTGGTCCTCGAGATGGGAGCCGAGCGCTTCCGCCTCGCCGGGCCGCTGGCCTTCTTCGACACCCTGGTCTCCTGCCGGGCGCCGATCAATCCCTACGCCCGCAGGCGCCACCTGATCGACCGCTCGATGCTGATCGGCGCCCCCGAGTTCGGCGACGCCCGCAAGGCCTTCCTGCAGTTCGCCGGCGGCGCGGTGCTCGTCGAGCACAGCCACGACGCGTTCGACACCTGGCTGGTCGGCCGCGGGCTCCGGCGCCCCCTGGAGCACCCGATCATCGACACCACCGCCCTCGCCCGGCTCGTCCTCGACCTGCCCAAGGGCCAGACGCCCGGCCTCTCGCGGCTGGCCCAGGAGCTCGAGATCGACGTCCAGCCCGAGCACGCCGCCCTCGGCGACGCCCGCGCCACCGCCGCCGTCTTCCGCTCGCTGATCTCGAGAGCGCGCGGGATGCTGGGCTGGGAAACCGTCGGCGACGTGCTGGCGGCGCTGCCGCGGCGGGAGGTGGACCGCTCAACGATGGAGGGCGGCGCCGGCGCTCGGGGCGGGGGCGCTACTCGAAGAGGCTCATCTGAAGGTCCGGTTCCGGGTGCACCAGACCCGAGAGGCCGACCCCGATCAGGCGCACCGGATGCTGTCCAAGATGGGACTTCTCCAGCGCCGAGCACGCGGCGCGGAAGATCGCGTCGGCGTCGTCGGTCGCGCTCGTCCGGCTCACCTGGCGGCTCACCAGCCTGAAGTCGGGCAGCTTCAGCTTCACGTAGACGGTCCGCGCCCGCACCCCCTCCGACCGGAGCCGCTCGGTGACCCGGGCGGCCAGCTCCCGGAGCGCGTCCTCGAGCTGGCCGGGGTCGGAGACGTCGCGTTCGAAGGTGGTCTCGGCGCTGATCGTCTTGGCCGGGCGCACCCCCTCGACCGGCGCCCGGTCGCGGCCCTGGGCGAGCCGCTGCAGGACCGCCCCCGCCGTGCCCAGCGACTGGATGAGCCGCTGAGTCTCGAACTGGGCGAGGTCGCCGATCGTGCGGATGCCCAGCAGGCGGAGCCGCTCCTCGGTCTTGGGGCCGACGTTGGGAAGGGCGGCGATCGGGAACGCAGCCAGGAACTCGGCCTCCTCGTCGGGCTGGACGAGCACCAGCCCGTCCGGCTTGCGGCTGCCGCTGGCGACCTTGGCGACCAGCTTGCTGGTGGCGACGCCGACGCTGGCGCCAAGACCGACCTCGGTGTGGATCATGTACTTGATCCGGCGCGCGATGTCCTCCGGCTCGGAGGTCCCGTGGCGCGTGCGGGGGGTGACGTCGAGGTAGGCCTCGTCGAGCGCCAGCCCCTCGATCTTCTCCGGCGCCGCGAAGCGCCGGAAGATCGCGTGCAGCTGCCGGCTGGACTCCCTGTAGCGAGAACCGTCGGGCGCGGCCACGGCCAGCTGGGGGCAGAGGGTGATGGCCTCGTGGAGCGGCATCGCGGAGCGCACCCCGAAGGCGCGTGCCTCATAGGATGCGCCCATCACGACGGCGCGCCGCGACCGGCCCGCCACGGCCAGTGGCCGCCCTCGCAGCGACGCATCGTCGCGCTGGTGGACCGACGTGTAGAAGGCGTCGAGATCGACGTGGAGGATCGTCCTCGGCCAGGGCTCTGCCCGCGGCATGTCCGGCAGTTTGCCACAAGATCTGGTGGTTCACCACCAAACGCGCCGCCAGATCGCCGCCGATCCTTCCAAGTACTGAATTGCTCATCTAGACTTCGGCAGGTTGAAAGGAGTCATCCTGGCCGGCGGAACCGGGAGCCGCCTGCACCCGCTGACGCGGATCACGAACAAGCACCTCCTGCCGATCTACGACCGACCCATGATCAGCTACGCGATCGAGGCGCTCGTCAACGCCGGGCTGACCGAGATCATGCTCGTCACCGGCGGCACCCACGCCGGCGAGTTCCTGCGGCTGCTCGGCAACGGACACGAGCACGGTATCGACCGCCTCCTCTACGCCTACCAGGAGAAGCCGGGGGGGATCGCCGAGGCGCTGGCGCTGACCGAGCGGTTCGTGGCCGGCGACCGTGTGCTGGTGATGCTGGCCGACAATGTGTTCGGGCAGTCCATCAGGTCCGCCGTCGACCGCTTCCGGACCCAGCCCGGCGGTGCTCGCATCGTCCTCTCCCGGCTCGACGACCCCGCCCATCTGCGGCACCTCGGCGTGCCCGAGATGGACGGCGGCGGGCGAGTGGTGAGGATCGTCGAGAAGCCGGCCGACCCGCCCAGCCCTTTCGCGGTGACCGGCGTCTACATGTACGATGCGCGCGTCTTCGAGATCATCCCCGACCTCGCCCCCTCGGGGCGCGGGGAACTGGAGATCACCGACGTCAACAACTGGTACGTGGGGCGGGGGGAGATCGAGTACGACATCGTGGAGGGGTTCTGGGGCGACGCCGGCGAGTCGATCGAGGCCTATTACGCGGTCAACGACCATGTGCGTGCCGGCGGCGCCAACCGGCCGGGACCAGACGCCGGTGACGGCGGTGCTTGAGAAGATGGAGCGATGGCCTTGACGATCTCCACGAGGATCGACGGCGTCGAGATCAAGGAGCTGGTCACCCACCTGGACGAGCGTGGATATTTCCGGGAGGTGATCCGCGAGAGCGATCCGTTCTTCGGCCACTTCGGGCAGTGGAGCCACTCGCTGATGTACGCGGGCACCGCCAAGGCCTGGCACCACCACCGGCGCCAGACCGACTGGTGGTACTGCATCGGCTCCTTGAAGGTCGCCCTCTACGACCTCCGCGAGGGGTCACCGACGCGCGGCGTCCTGATGGAGCTCTTCATGGGCGAGCGGCACGGCGCGGTCTGCGTCAAGATCCCGCCTGGCGTTGCCCATGGCTGCCGCGCGCTCGAGCTGACCCACCTCCTCTACGTCACCTCCAGCGAGTACGCCCCCGAGGACGAGGGCCGGATCGCCCACGACGACCCCGACATCGGCTACGACTGGGTCTCGGGCCCGGAGATCAAGTGACGGAGCGGAGGTTCGAACGGCTCCTGGTGGCCGGGGCCGCGGGCTTCATCGGCTCCAACTTCGTCCGCCTGCTGCGGAGCACCCGTCCCGAGGTGGACGTCACCGTTCTCGACAAGCTCACCTACGCCGGCAATCTCGCCAACCTGGCCGACCTCGACGGCGGGCCCGGATTCCGCTTCGTCGAGGGCGACATCTGCGATCGTGGCCTGGTCGACCGGCTTGCCGGGGAGGTGGACGCGATCGTCAACTTCGCGGCCGAGACGCACGTCGATCGGTCGCTGATGGATCCTTTCGCGTTCGTCAGCACCGACGTCTACGGGGCCGCCGTCCTCTGCGAGGCGGCGCGCCGGCACGGGCACCGGGCCTTCCTGCTGGTCAGCACCGACGAGGTCTACGGGGATGTCGCCACCGGCCGCTCCCGCGAGGAGGACGCGCTCCGGCCCCGCAGCCCCTACGCGGCCAGCAAGGCGGGCGGTGAGATGCTCGCGCGCGCCTACCGGGAGAGCTTCGGCCTCCCGGTCCTGGTCACCCGGGGCGCCAACAACTACGGGCCCCACCAGTACCCCGAGAAGATCGTTCCCCTCTTCATCACCAACGCCATCGACGGCGTGCCGCTGCCGGTCTACGCGGACGGCGGCGCGGTCCGCGACTACCTCCACGTCGAGGACCACTGCCGGGCCATCGATCTCGTCCTGCACCGGGGCGAGTTGGGGGAGGTCTACAACGCCGGCACCGATGTGGAGGCGAGCGGGCTGGAGGTGGCGCACGCGATCCTGGAGCTGCTCGGGAAGCCGGCCGGGCTCATCCAGCACGTCGCCGACCGGCCCGGCCACGACCGCCGGTACGCGCTCGACTCGGCCAAGCTGCGATCCCTCGGCTGGCGGCCCGAGATCGGCTTCGGGCGCGGCATGGAGATGACGGTGCGCTGGTACGTGGAGCACCAGGATTGGTGGCGCCCCCTCAAGTCGGGAGAGTACTGGGACTACTACCGGCGGAACTACCGGCCCCTCGACGCCAGCGGGGCGCCGGCCGGAAAGGGCGGCTGACGGTGGTGGCGGCGGCCGCCGTCCGGTTCCGGCTCGGCGAGCTGTTCCGCTACCGGGAGCTGGTGGCGAACCTGGCCGTGCGCGACCTCAGGCTCAAGTACCGGCGCTCGGCGCTGGGCGCGGCCTGGTCGCTGCTCAACCCGCTGATCATGATGGCCATCTACACGGCCGTCTTCAACGTGATCCTGAGAGTGGGCAGGAACTTTCCCCAGGGCTATCACTACTGGGCGTTCGTCCTCGTCGGCCTGGTCGCCTGGCTCTTCTTCGCCAACGCTCTGGGCGGGGCGGTGCCCACGCTGGTCCACAACACCAACCTGATCACCAAGGTCTACTTCCCGATCGAGGCGCTGACCATCTCCTCGGTCTTCGCCAACCTGGTCAACTTCGCCATCAGCCTCGCTGCCCTCCTCGTCATCCTCGCCGTGGGGGCGAACCACCTCGGCATCTCGCTCGTGCTCCTGCCCGTGATCGTCGCCGCCGAGATCGCCTTCACGCTCGGCGCCGCGCTCCTGGTCGCCTCGCTGACCGTCTACTTCCGGGATCTCGAGCACCTCATCGGCCTCGGGCTGACCGCCCTCTTCTACCTGACGCCGGTCTTCTACCCGCTCGACGCGAGCGTGATCCCGGCGATCGCGAAGTACGGCAAGTTCCTGGAGCTCAACCCCCTCACCTGGTACCTCGACTCGTACCACCACGTCCTCTTCCGCGGCGACTGGCCCAACCCCAAGCTCTTCGCGCTCATGCTCGCCTCCGCGCTGATCGCGCTGGTGGTCGGCTACGGGGTCTTCGTGCGCCTCCGGCCGCGCCTTCCGGAGGAGGTCTGAGCACCGGCATGTCAGAGGCCGGCATCCACTTCCGCGACGTCCACAAGCGCTACCGGATCTACCGCCAGCGCTACCGGTCCCTCAAGTCCGTGTTCCTGCACCGGCGCTTCGGCGAGTGGGAGGACACCTGGGCGCTTCGCGGCGTCAGCCTGGACGTCGAGCCGGGCACGACCATGGGGCTGATCGGCCCCAACGGGGCCGGCAAGAGCACCGCGCTCAAGCTGATGGCGAAGATCCTGCTCCCCGACCAGGGCGAGATCCGGGTCAGGGGCCGGGTCGGCTCGCTGATCGAGCTGGGGGCGGGGTTCCACCACGAGTACACGGGCCGCGAGAACGTGTACCTCAACGCCAGCCTGCTCGGGTTCTCGAGGTCCGAGATCAGGCGCCGATTCGACGACATCGTGGGCTTCGCCGAGCTGGAGTCGCACATCGACGACCCGCTCCGGACCTACTCGTCGGGCATGCAGCTGCGGCTCGGCTTCTCGATCGCGATCCACATCGATCCCGAGGTGATGTTGCTGGACGAGATCCTGGCCGTCGGCGACGAGTCCTTCCAGCGCAAGTGCTTCGACTACATGGACCACTTCAAGGCGGAGGGCGGCACGCTGGTGCTCGTCTCCCACTCGATGGAGTCGATCAAGCGGGTCTGCGCAGAGGCCGCCTGGATCGAGGGCGGCCGGGTGCAGAAGATGGGCCCCGCCCGCGGCGTCGTCGACGCCTACATGAACCACGTCTACACGCGCTCGGGACAGCTCCCAGCGGAGCGCGTGGCCGGCGCGCCCGAGGCCGCCATCCACATCGGTGAGGTCAGGATCACCGACGGCCGGGGCCGGCCGGCTGAGACCCTGGAGGCGGGGTCGGACCTCGCGGTCGAGATCGGGTACGAGACGGATGGCTGTGTCGAGAGGCCGGTCTTCGCGGCCACCATCCACGGCGTCGGGGGGCAGGTCATCCACTCGACCCGCGGCGGCGTGGGCGGTAAGACGCCTGGGGGCAGGTCACGGGCGGGGACGGCCACGCTCACCTATCCCCGGCTCGGCCTCCTGCCCGGGCTCTACCGGATCTCGGTGGCCGTGTTCGACACCGACGATCCGGATGCTCCGCCAGCGGAGGTCCACGTCCAGAGCTACCCGCTGCAGCTGGTCCCGTCCGGCGGCGGGCGGGGAGGAGTTGAGCGGCCAGATCAGGGCATCGTCCGCCTCGACCACAGCTGGCGGATCGGCGCGCCGCCGCGGATCGCCGACGAGGCGCGACCCCGCGCCGCGCGGCGCCGGTAGCCGGCCGCGCGGGTCCCTAACCGGGGC
>JBOHUX010000008.1:0-25925 GCA_050734915.1 Candidatus Dormibacteraceae bacterium | reverse complement strand
CCTGGAGAGGGGTGTCGGGAACCGCCTCCTTGAGCCGGCGGAGGTAGTCCCAGGGGTCCTCCCCCATGGCCAGGTAGGTCTCGAAGGTGGCGCCCCCGAATGCCTCCATCGAGTAGAGGCCGATCCCGTCCAGCAGCCGAGCGACGGGGACGATGTCGCCGGGCCGCAGCCGGCCCCCGAGCAGGCTCTGATTCCCGTCGCGGAAGGTGGTGTCGGTGAGGCGGACCGGGGGCGGGGCGGGGACGGTCACCTGGCGGCGAGCGCCTTCCGCTTCTCACCATGCCGGGCCGCGACGTCGGGGTCGGCGATGCCCAGGATTCGAGCCGCGAGCCAGGCCGCGTTCTTGGCGCCGGCCTCGCCGATGGCCATCGTGGCGACCGGCACCCCGGAGGGCATCTGGACGATGCTGAAGAGGGAGTCGGCCCCCCCCAGATGCGGGGTGGGCACCGGCACGCCGATCACCGGCAGGTCTGTCCAGGCGGCGACCACCCCAGGCAGGTGCGCGGCGCCGCCGGCGGCCGCGATGACCACCTGGAGGCCGCGCTCGCGCGCGCTCGTCGCCCACTCCATCACCCCGGCCGGATCCCGGTGGGCGGAGCAGACCTTGAGCTCGGCGACGAGCTGAAGCTGGTCCAGCTGCTCGAGACACCTCTCCATCAGCGGCAGATCGCTCTTCGATCCCAGGATCAGACCGACCCGAGCCGGCCCGCGAGATCCGTCCTCAGCCAATGACACCCTCTTGCGCGATATCGGTACGGTGGAACGCTCCTGGAAATCGTACCCGCACGGCTCCCGAGAGCGCGGCAAGCCTCGCGTCGGCGACGGTCTCCGCGAGTCCCACGGCGGTCACCACCCGCCCCCCCGAGGTGACCAGCCCCCGGCCGGCGGCGTAGCGGGTGCCGGCGTGGAACATGAGCACCCCCGGTGGGATACTGGTCAGACCCTCGACGACGGACCCCGTCTCGTAGCCGTCCGGGTAGCCTCCGCAGACGACCACGATGGCGACCGCGGTCCGGGCGCTCCAGCGCGGCGGGGGCGCGGTCGAGAGATCGCCGCGGGCGGCGGCCAGCATCAGTACCACCAGGTCGGACTCCAGCCGGGGCAGGATCACCTGCGCCTCGGGGTCGCCGAAGCGGGCGTTGAACTCGAGCGCCTGGATGCCGCCGGCGGTCAGCATGAGTCCCGCGTAGAGGACGCCCTGATATTCGAGCCCCCGCTCCTTGAGCGCGCGGACGGCCGGCTCGAGCACCCGCTCGATGCCCTCGCGCAGAACCTCGGCATCGACGCCGGCGGGGGGCGAGTAGGCGCCCATCCCGCCCGTGTTCGGGCCGCCGTCCCCGTCCCGCGCGCGCTTGAAGTCGCGCGCCGGGACCAGGGGCACGACGCGCTCGCCGTCGGTGATCCCGAAAACCGACAGCTCGGGACCCTCGAGCCGCTCTTCGATGACGACCGTCGAGCCGGCGCGGCCGAAGCTGCGGGTGACCAGCATGGCGTCGATCGCCCGGCCAGCGGCCTCCTCCCCGTCGCAAACGATGACGCCCTTGCCGAGCGCGAGGCCATCGGCCTTCACCGCGACCCGGCCCCCGCGCTCGCGCGCCCAGGAGAGCGCCGGCTCCGCCTCCGAGAAGACCCCGAAGTCGGGTGCCGGAATGCCCGCCTCCTTCATCAGCTGCTTGGCGAATGCCTTGCTGCTCTCGATCCGGCCCGCCTCCCGGTTGGGACCGAAGACGGGTACCCCGGCATCCCGAAGGGCGTCGCCGACACCGGCCGCGACCGCCGCCTCCGGCCCCAGCACCGCCAGCCCGGGCTTCTCGCGGCGCGCGAACCTGACCAGGCCGGGCACGTCATCCGCCTGGACGGCGACGTTCCTGGCCATCCCCCCCGTGCCGCCGTTGCCGGGCGCGCAATAGACCCGTTCGACAAGCGGCGACTGGACGCACTTCCAGACCAGCGCGTGCTCGCGGGCGCCCGAACCGACGATGAGGACCTTCACCGGACAGAGGGGCTAGGCGTGGAGGGATGCGCCGCTTAACGTCGTGGGTTGCCAACCTCCCGCCCGGCCCGCACCTTCGCTCCAGCCGCAATCGACCCCCTGGGTGGGGGGTTCTGGGGGTGGGGTGTGAATCCGCCGCTGTGGCGGAGGGGCCGTCATTCCCACTCGATGGTTCCGGGAGGCTTGGGGGTGATGTCGAAGACGACCCGGTTCACCCCCGGCACCTCGTTGACGATCCGGTTCGAGATCCGGGCGAGCACGTCGTAGGGGAGCCGCGCCCAGTCCGCGGTCATGGCGTCGTCCGAGGTGACCACGCGCAGCGCGCAGACGTTCTGGTAGGTGCGCCCATCCCCCATCACACCCACCGTCCGGATCGGCGTCAGCACCGCGAACGACTGCCAGACCTGGCGGTAGAGCCCGCTCTTCTTGATCTCGTCCACGACCACCCAGTCCGCCGCCCGCAGGGTCTCCAGTCGCTCGAAGGTGATCTCCCCCAGGCACCGGATCGCCAGCCCCGGGCCGGGGAACGGCTGCCGGTGGACCATGTCGTCGGGAAGGCCCAGCTCCAGCCCGGCCCGGCGCACCTCGTCCTTGAAGAGGTAGCGGAGAGGCTCGATGAGCTTGAACCTGAGCCCTGGCGGCAGGCCACCGACATTGTGGTGGGTCTTGATCTTGGCGGCCGTCTGCGCGGTGTCCGCGGCCGTCGACTCGATGACGTCCGGATAGAGGGTTCCCTGGGCAAGAAAGTCGACCTGGCCCAGGGCCCGCGCCTCCGCCTCGAAGACGGCGATGAACTCCCTGCCCACGATCTTCCGCTTCCGCTCCGGATCGGAGACCCCGCGCAGAGCGGCCAGGAAGCGGTCGCCGGCATCCACGTAGCGGAGGTCGAGATCGAGGTTGTCGTGGAGCACCTCCTGGACCCGGGCCGCCTCCTCCCGCCGGAGCAGCCCGTTGTTGACGAAGACGCAGGTCAGTTGATCTCCGATCGCCCGGTGCACCAGGGTGGCGGCGACGGTACTGTCCACGCCGCCGGAGAGTGCGCAGATGACCCGGCCGCCGCCGACCTCGGCGCGGATCGCCGCCACCGCCTCGGCCACGAAGGAGCCCGCCGTCCAGTTCCCTTCGCATCCGCAAACCCCGTGTAGGAAGTTGTCAAGGATCTCCTTCCCGTGGGGTGTGTGGACGACCTCGGGATGAAACTGGATTCCGAGCACGTTGCCGCCCGCGAACGCGGCCAGGGGGGCATTGCTGCTGCTGGCGAGGACGCGGAATCCGGCCGGGAGCCGGAGCACGTGGTCGCCGTGGCTCATCCAGACCGGGAGCTCGCGCGGAAGGCCGGCGAACAGTCCCTTCGGGCCGGTGCCGTCCCGCACCGCGAGCAGCGCCGGGCCGTACTCGCGGCGGTCGGCGGAGGCGACGCGCCCGCCCAGGTGGTGGGCGATCAGCTGCATTCCGTAGCAGATGCCGAGCACCGGCACGCCGGCGCCGAGGGCCCGCGGATCGACCTGCGGCGCCTCCGGCTCGTAGACGCTGGCCGGCCCCCCGCTCAAGATCAGGCCCGCGGGCTCGCGGGCGGCCAGCTCGGGCCATGGCGTCGTGCCCGGCACCAGCTCGCAGTACACGTTCGACTCCCGGACCCGGCGCGCGATCAGCTGCGAGTACTGAGAGCCGAAGTCGAGAACCAGGATGGTCTGCCGGCGGGCGGGGGCGGCCCGCGGCCCCGGCTCCGCATCGGAGGCGGGCCGTGGGGTCGTGGCCGGGGCGGTCACTCCCGGGCTATGTCCCCATCCCGACGTGCTGGGCCCGCTGGAGCAGCTTGCCCTCGGATACGATCGCGGGCGCGACCATCAGCTCCACCTTCTGGAACTCGCGGATGTCGCGCGCCCCACACACGCCCAGCGCCGAGCGGAGCGCGCCGGCGAAGTTCTCGGTGCCGTCGTCGAGCGCCGCCGGACCGACCAGGATCTGGGCCAGCGAGGCATGGGTGCCGACCTCGATTCGGGTCCCGCGGGGCAGGTTCGGGTCGGGGGTCGCCATACCCCAGTTGAAGCCACTGGAGGCGGACTGGGCGGCCCCGGCCAGCGGCGAGCCGATCATGACCGCGTCGGCGCCGGCCGCGAACGACTTGCAGACGTCGCCGGCGATCCTCATCCCCCCGTCCGTGATCACGGCCAGGCGGCGGCCGGTGCGGCGCTCGTGCTCGTCGCGGGCCGCGGCGACATCGGCGGTGGCGGTGACCTGGGGGACGCCGACCCCCAGCACCCCCCGGGTCGTGCAGGCGGCGCCCGGCCCGACTCCGACCAGGATCCCGGCGACGCCGGTCTCCATCAGCTCGAGAGCGGTGCCGTAATGCACGCAGTTGCCGGCCACGACCGGGATCGAGACCTGGCGGCAGAGGTCGGCGAAGGACAGCTCCCGGTAGGACCGCGAGCTGTGACGGGCGGTCAGAACCGTGCCCTGGACGACGAGGACGTCGGCCCCCGCCTCCTCGATGAGACCGGCCCGCTCAGCGGCACGGGCGGGAACCGTGGACACCGCGCAGGGGACGCGGGCGGCCTTGATGGCGCAGATGCGCGTCCTGATCAGCTCTGGCCGCACCGGCTCCCGGTAGGCGTCCCGGAGGGTCTGGTTGACCAGCGTCCGGTCGGCCTCGGCGATGCGGCGGATGACCGGGACGGCATCCTCGTAGCGGGTCTGCAATCCGTCCAGGTTGAGGACGGCGAGTCCCCCCAGCCTGCCCATCGCGATGGCGAACTCGACATCCACGACGCCATCCATGGCGGCGCCCCAGAAGGGTATCGGGAGCTCGAGGGCGCCCATCCGGAACGAGATGTCGACCTCTTCCGGATTGATGGTGACGCCACCGGGGACGAGTGCGATCTCATCGTATCCGTACCCCCGGCGGGCCCGACGACCGATGCCGATCTCGAGGCCGGAGGGCTCGGCGCGCTCCGCCAAGGAGGTGCTGCCAGGGGCGAGATCGTTCGGGTTCAGGGTGCACTGGCTCCAGAGCTGGGGAGGGGATCGGGCGGAAGTATACCAGCGCCGGCGAGGTCCGGCCCGGGGCGGGAGGCTTCGCGAGGCGTCACCCCTCATCCCTCTTTTTCCTCTCCTCCAGCTCCGCCCGGCGCAGCGACGCCAGCCGATCGTCCCGGAACTCCTCCAGGAAGCCGCGAAGCTCGGCCAGACCCCGGGGCAGGGCGCGGTAGTACCGGCGCGTGCCCACCCGGCGCTCGCCGAGCAGGGCCGACTCCTTGAGGAAGGCCAGGTGCTGCGAGATCGCGGAGCGGGTCACGGGGAAGTGGGCGGCGATCTCGCCCGCGGTCAGCTCGGTACCCCAGACAAGTCTCAGGATCTCGCGCCGGTGGGGCTCCGCCAGGGCTCGCAGTACAGCATCCATTCGATTAGTTAAGCAGAGTTTTTCGTAAGTGGCTACTTAATGACTTGGGAACCGACGGCGGCGGACTTGCCCTATGCTGTTGCTTGCCTTGATGCGGACGCTCGAGTACCTGCGTGGAGTCGCACCGGACGAGTGCCGGCGGCTGCGGGCGATCGGCATCCGGCACACCAACCAGCTCCTCCACGCGACCAATCTCGAGGCGGACCGGAACACGGTCGCGCGGCGCACGGGCATCCCCCCGCCGCGCATGCTCGACCTCTGCCAGCAATGCGAGCTGCTGGAGATCTCGGGGATGACCCAGCACCTCCCGGTCCTGCGCCGCCTGGGGGTCACCACCCTCGGCGCGCTCAGAGGCGCCGAGGCGGCGGACCTCCACCGCCGCCTGGTCGCGGCGACGGGACCGGCGGCCGCGCCGACGCCCGGCGACGTCCAGTACTGGATCAGCCAGGCTCGGGCGATCGACATCATCGAGGAAGACGGCGGTCCCGATGCCCGGTGGTCGAGCCCGTCGGTCCTGGCGGGCGCCCCGGAGGCGACACGGACCGCGCTCTGACGGCGCGCTAGCTAGAGGTGGGGGCGGGGCCGGAGCCTCGAGTTCTCGACCAGGCTCGCGGGATGGCGGTCCGGACCTCGTCGCCGACCCCGGGCGCGGCTCACCAGGTCGTCGACGCCGGGGCGTGCTAAGGATAGATTCCGCGCACCCGGGAAGCGTTGGCGACCCGCTCCACCGCCAGCACATAGGCGGCCGTCCGCATGTCGACCCGCCGGTTGACGCTCTCGTGCAGGACCTCGTAGAAGGCGTGGGTCATCACCTCGTGGAGCTTGGTGGTGATCTCTCCCTCCTCCCAGAAGAACGCCTGCAGGTCCTGCACCCACTCGAAGTAGGAGACGATCACCCCGCCCGAGCTGGCCAGGATGTCCGGCACCAAGAACACGCCCCGGTCCCGGAGAATGGCGTCCGCGTCAGGCGTGGTGGCCGCGTTGGCGCCCTCGGTGACCAGCTTGGCCTGGATGCGGGACGCGTTGGCCGCCGTGATCTGGTTCTCGGCCGCGGCCGGGACCAGGACCGTGACCGGGAGCTCGAGGAGCTCGGCATTGGTCACGTCGTCGGCCTGCTTGAAGTGGGAGACACCGCCCTGCAGGCGCCGGTGCTCGTCCAGCGAGAGAAGGTCCAGGCCCCTGGGATTGTACGCGCCACCCCCGGAGTCGCTGACCGCCACCACGATGAGGCCCGCCTCCCGGAGCAGGCGGGCGGTGGAGGCGCCCACGGTCCCGAAGCCCTGCACCGCCACGGTCGGGATGCCGCCCTCGAGGCCGAGGTACTTGAGCGACTCCATCGTCACCCCGGTGACCCCGCGTCCCGGTGCGTCCGAGCGACCCTCGGAGCCGCCCACGTCGAGCGGCTTGCCGGTCACCGACGCGGGCACCGAGTGGCCGGCGTGCATGGACAGGGTGTCCATGATCCAGGCCATCACGCGCGGCCCGGTGCCCATGTCCGGGGCTGGGATGTCCCGCTCGGGCCCGATCAGGATCGCGATCTCGGTGGCGTAGCGCCGGGTGAGGTGCTCCAGCTCGGCCGAGGACATCGCCTCGGGGTCCACGTCTACCCCGCCCTTGGCGCCCCCATAGGGGATGCCGACCACCGCGCACTTCCAGGTCATGAGCATGGCGAGCGCCTTGACGGTGTCCAAGCCCAGGCCGGGCTGGTAGCGGATGCCGCCCTTGGCTGGCCCGCGGGCGATGTTGTGCTGCACCCGGTAGCCGGTGAAGACCCGCACCTCGCCGCCGTCCATGCGAACCGGGAAGTGCACGGTCAGCTCCCGCTTGACCTCGCGGAGCGGGCAGCGGACATCCTCGGCGAGCTGGAGCACATCGGCGGCGACGTCGAACTGGCGCTGCGCTGTGGCGAAGGCGGAGTCCGGCGTCAGCTCGATCGTCATCGATGCGTGTACCTCGTGGGCCTCTCCTCGAGCGGGTGCAGGCCTGCCCGCTCCATCGCGGGCGGGGCGGCTCGGCCTCCTACCCGCCGATACTACAACCGGTCCCGCGTGAGAGCCGCCGGGGCGCCATAATCGCTGCTCGACCATGATCAGATCCCGGATCGCCGCCTCGACCATGCTGGCGGCGGTCGGGCTCGCGTTCGGGTTCCTGCTCGCGAACCAGCTCAAGACCGAGCTCGTCCCCGCCTCGTCGAACCGGATCGGTCGCTATCAGGCGCTGGTGGCGACGGTCCAGAGGCTGGAGGTGACCAACCACGACGCGCGGGCGCGCATCGCCGGCCTGCGCCGCCGGATAGACCAGATGGAGGCGGCGGCGGCCCGACGTTCCGCCGCCGCCCAGGCCCTGCGGGCGCGGGTTCAGGATCTGCGCTCTCATGCCGGGCTCACCTCCCTGACCGGGCCGGGGGTGACGGTGACGCTGGTCGCCGGCTCACCGCCAACCAGTCACGGCGCCTCCCATCCGATCGGCTACCAGGACGTCGAGGACGTCGTCAACCTGCTGTTCCAGGGCGGGGCCGAGGGGGTGGCCGTCAACGGCCATCGAATGACGTCGGTGAGCGTGCTGCGAGGTTCGGGGGGACAGGTCGTGGTCGATCAGAGCTCCCCGCTCAAGCCCCCCTTCGAGATCGCGGCGGTCGGCGACCGCGACCAGATGGAGGCTCTGCTCGCGGATCCCTCGACCCTGGGCGAGGTTCGCTACCGGCAGCAGGCCGACGGCCTCCGGCTATCCTGGACGGGATCGGCTTCGAATACCCTTCCCGCCTCGGAGTCCAACAGCCTCGAGGTCCGCTACGCGAGGCCGGCCTGAGATGGCGCATGCCCGCACCGCCGCCGCGCTCGGGCTGCTCGCGGCGCTGCTCGCCTTCATGGTCGTGGTCCAGCTCCGCAGCCAGGACGCCGTCCTCCACAGCCTGGCCGGCCAGGATCCGTCCTCACTGGCCTTTCTGATCGACGACCTCCACAAGGCGAACGAGACCCTCGCCGCCAGCCAGGTCCAGCTCGACCGGCAGCGCCGGCAGCTGAGCGCCGGTGGCGAGGGCGCCGCGACCCGGGCACTCGACGACGAGGTCCGCCGCCTCGAGATCCTGGAGGGCCTGGCCTCGGTGAGGGGGCCGGGGGTCGAGATCCGCATCGATGCCCCCCTCAGTGGCGCCGACCTGCAGGCGGCGACCGACAATCTGCGGATTGGGGGGGCGGAGGCGATCGTCATCAACGGCGTCCGCATCGTGACCGGCACCTCCTTCCGCGACCTGGACGGCCGGGTGATCGCCGGCGGCACCCCCGTCCACGGGCCCTGGACCTTCTGGGCGATCGGCAGTCCGAGCCACCTGGGGGCGGTCGCCGCCGTGATGACACAGAAGCTGCGAGGCGACCCGCGGGTGCGCTCGATCGGCTACACGGCCTCCACGGACGTCGTCATCGTCGCCGTGATCAGGCAGCACCCCTTTGTCTACGGGACGCCCTGAGGGCCGAGCGCGATGAGCCACCGGAGTCGGGACGCGCCGGGTCCGGGCGGGAGCCGGCGGCGGCTCCCATCCGGCGAGGGGCCCGCCGCGACGGCGGCGCGGACGGTGGGACGGGGCGGGAGCCGCCGCCGCCGGCCATCTGCGCGACGACCTCGTCCAGCCGGCGATTGATCCGGTCGAGATCCCGGCGGGTGGGGATGTTCAGGCGCTTGAGGGCCCGGGAGATGGCGAGGTCGACCATGCTCTCGAAATCCTCGCGCCGGCGCTCGACCTCGCCGCTGACGAGGGCGGCGGGGACGTTGAGGGTCCTGCGCACGTAGTCGAGCAGAGCCTGCCCGCGCTGCAGCCCGTCGTCGGTTCCGGTCTCGACCCGTCGCTCCTCCGTCATCACGACCTGGGAGAGGATGAAGGGCGTGATGTCGCGCCCGGTCTCACGCTCGATGACCTGGATGTCGTGGCCCTGGTGAACCAGTCGCTCGATCCCGCTCAGCGTCACGTAGCGGCTCGAGCTGGTGTCGTACAGCTTGCGGTTGGCGTACTTCTTGATCAGGCGCCGTGAGGTCATCAGCGATACATTCTAACGCGTTGCGTTATGCTGTGTCAGACGGTCGAGGCGCGGTCATCTGGTGGCCGCGGGCCGGCGACGGAGGTGGATGGGATGTCAGGCAGATCGAGCCGGGCGGCGTCGAGCGCAAGCGAGTTCATCAACCAGGCCCTGGGGGCCGGGCGCGTCGCGCTGCAAGAGGCCCAGAAGAGGGTGCCGCCCGAGTGGCGGAAGCAGGTCGAGTCGCGGATGTCGGAAGCGCTGAAGCCGGTTCAGGCCCAGCTTCGGAGCCGCGCCAGCCAGTCCGAGGTGGACCGCCTCACGAAGCGCGTCGAGCAGCTGGCCAAGGACGTCGATCGGCTCTCCCGCAATGTGGCCTCGGGCGCGCCTGCCGGAACGGCGGCCGAAACCGCCGGCCGGACGGGGGCGGCCGGGCCGAGGCGGGCGGCGGCGCCCAAGCGGGCCACCACCAAGAAGGCCTGAGATAGGACTGTCCCGCTCGGGCCGCCGCCCGATCGGGCCCTTCTCTACAGTGGCGGGGTGATCGACCTCCGTTCCGACACCGTGACGTTGCCCACGCCCGAGATGCGCCGGGCAATGGCCGCGGCCGAGCTGGGGGACGACGTGATGGGCGGCGACCCCACCGTCAATCGCCTCCAGGAGATGGCCGCCGAGCGGCTCGGCAAGGAGGCGGCGATCCTGGTCCCGAGCGGCACGATGGGCAACCTGATTGGATTGCTCGTGAGCGCCGGTCGGGGCGAGGAGGTGATCGCGGACACTGACGCCCACACGTTCATGTACGAGGCCGCCGGCGCGGCGGCGGTGGGCGGGATCCAGATCCGAGCGGTCGCGACCGAGCGCGGGGTGATGAGCGCCGGACAGGTGACCGCGGCAGTCCGACCCGCCGGCGACGACCATCAGCCCCGGACCGCCGCCCTCACCCTCGAGGACACCCACAATCGCCATGGCGGGGTGGCGTGGCCGCTGCCGGCGCTGCGGGCGGCCGCCGCCGCCGGCCACGAGGCGGGCCTCACCGTCCACCTGGACGGGGCTCGGGTCTTCAACGCCGCGGTAGCCACGGGGGCCGACGTGCGGGACATCGCCGCCTGCGCGGACACGATCACCTTCTGTCTCTCGAAGGGACTCTGCTGTCCGGCCGGGAGCATTGTCTGCGGGCCGGCCGGGGTGATCGCCGAAGCGCGCCGGAAGCGCAAGATGCTCGGCGGCGGCATGCGGCAGTCGGGCGTCCTGGCGGCGGCGGGAATCATCGCGCTTACGTCGATGGTGGATCGCCTCGCCGAGGACCACGCCAACGCCCGCAGGCTGGCCGAGGGGCTGGCCGAGATGCCGGGGATGAAGTGTGACCCCACCCGCGCCGAGACGGACATCGTGATCGTCGCCCTGACCGACATGGACCCGGCGGCGTTCCTGGAGGGCTGCCGGGCACGCGGGCTCCTGGCTGGCTCGATGGGCGGCGACCGGGTTCGATTCGTCACCCATCATGGGATCTCCGCCGCCGACATCCAGGCCACGCTCGAGATCGTCGCGGAGACGCTGCCCGGCTGCTGACGAGGCGCCGGGGCGGGATCAGCGCCCCGCCAGGAGGTCCGCCAGAAGGCGAGGGTCCAGATTGCCGCCGCTGATGACGGCGGCGGCCTTCCCGCCCGACGGCAGCTGCTCGAGCGCGGCGTAGGCGAGCGCGCCCGCACCCTCGGCGACCACTTTGGCGGAGACGGCCAGCTCGACGACAGCGCCCCGGAGCCGGCTCTCGGGGACCACCAGCCAGCGATCGACGGCGGCGCGCAGGCGCTCCATCATGCCTTCGTCGAAGGGCGCGGTGGTCCCGTCGGCGATCGTCTCCGGAATCATCTCAACCAGGCCCCCCGCCTCCCAGGCGCGCGCCCACAGTGGATACCCGGACGATTGGACGCCGATCACCTCCACCTCGGGGCGGAGCGCCTTGAGCGCGCTCGCCACCCCGGTGACGAGGCCACCGCCCCCGACCGGGACCAGGACCCGAGCGAGGTCGGGGAGGTCCTCCAGCAGCTCGAGGCCGATCCCGCCGTGGCCGGCCATGACGGCCTCGGAGGCGAACGGATGGATGAATGACTCCGGCTCCTTCGCCCACCCTCGTGCGGCCATCCAGGCGAGGAGGCGGGCGCGGGGGAGCAGGATCGGCTCCCCGCCCCAGCGCCGCACCCCTTCGACCTTGGCGTCGGGAGCGGTGTCCACCATCACCACCCGGCAGGGCACGCCCAGGCCCCGGGCGACGTGTGCGCAGGCCTGGGCCGCATTGCCCGCGCTGACCGTGATCAGCCCGCGCGCCCGCTCCGACTCCGGGAGGGCCAGCGCGGCCGCGAAGAAGCCCCGGACCTTGAAGCTGCCGGTCGGCTGCAGGCACTCCAGCTTGAGGAAGGCGCTGTCCCCCGGCAGAGGCAGCAGTGGTGTCCTCACCACGTGCGGTGCCGCGCGGGCGGCGGCGGCCCGCACCTCCGCGAGGGAGATCATCCGCGCCATCCTATCCGGCCGCCGGGTCGCCGGCGCGAAACCGTGAAATCCGCCACGACAGGGGGGATGCCGATCTGGTTCAATCTCCTCGGGATGCCTGTCTACGAGTACTCGTGTGCCGGCTGCGGGAAGCGCTCATCGGCACTCCTGCGCCGGTACGACGACCCCGACCCCAGCTGCCCTCACTGCGGCTCCGGCGAGGTCCGGCGCCTGGTCTCCACCTTCGCCACCTCGCGCTCCGACGAAGGCGGCGACGACTTCGGGGGCGGCGACGACTTCGGAGGCGGCGACGACTTCGGGGGCGGCGACGACTTCGGAGGCGGCCACGACTTCGGAGGCGGCGACGACTTCGGCGACTACGACTGAGCCGGGTTGGCGAGCGCGAGCGCCCCGGCGCGGCTCAGTTCCGCCCGGTGAGACCCGTCGCGGGCGAAGATCCGGAACAGCGCCATCCGGACAGGCAGCCGCCGGAAGAGGTCGACGACGCCGCTCTCCCGATACCCCCCCTCGAGGGGATCGTAGAAGAGGATTCCCGTCCCCTCCACGATCGGGTTCAGCGCCCCCGACCGCTGGGCGGCGACATCGACCTCGAACTCGGTCTCGCTCAGCTCGGGGCCGAGATGGGTCCGGATCCGGCGCGCGAAGTCCGCGGCGGACATGAGGAGGAGGTCGCCGGCCTCGCGGCTCTCGACGTAGCTCGAGTAGACGAGCCTCCAGCGCAGGCGACGATTGATGATGTCCACCCAGGCCCCGCCCAGCTCGCGGCGGCGAGGATCGGCCGCCTGCGCCCAGCTGTCCACCTCGCTCAGCAGCTGCCATTCGGTCAGGCGGCGGTAGGCTTCGAGCCGGTCGAGGGGGCTGCCGCCCAGGACCAGGTCCAACGTGGGCCGGAAGACCTCCCGAAGCTGAAGGTCGATCCTGCGCACGGTGCGGTGGAAGTAAACCTGGTGATAGAGATAGAGGCGCGCGGCGAGGAACATGTGGAGCGCCTCCGCGGCATGGGCGTGGAGCGCCAGCCCGCGCTCGGAGAGGAACGAATAGTGGAGGATGCGCCGGACGTCCACGGGCCCGACCGCGATCCCGCACACGTAGGCGTCACGGGGGACGTAGTCCATGTTGTCGGCGCTGAAGGGGCCCGTCAGGAGCGGGCGCAGCGCCGCCAGCCAGCCGGGCGCCTGGAAGCCGGCCAGGGGGCGGGCGGAGATCAGGTCGGCGATCCAGCGCGGATCGATGGCCTCACCGGGCGCGAAGGCCGCCGAGGGCGACGCGCCGAGGCCGGAGATGAGGTCGGCCAGGGGGCCGGTGATGAGCGCCCGGCCGATCGTCTCGTGGTCGATGCCGAAGGCATCCAGGTAGTTCTCGTCGAAGAAGTGCCCGAACGGGCCGTGGCCGACGTCGTGGAGGAGGCCCGCCAGGCGCAGCGTCTCCTCGACCAGAGCCGGCGAGGGCGCGTCGGGATGAACCTCGCGGAGGGTCGGATGGAGGTGGCGGGCCCACTCGCCGGCGAGGTGCATGGCGCCCAGCGAGTGCTGGAAGCGCGAATGCTCGGCGGTGGCGAAGACCCACCACGCGCTTTGCAGCTGGTGGATGCGCCGCAGCCGCTGCAGCCAGGGACTGTCGAGCATGTCCTGCTCGGAGACCGCGCCCGGGGCGCCGGCCTTGGTGATCCGGACATACCCGTAGAGGGGGTCGCTGGAGAGATTGACCCGCGAGTACTCGGCGACGGCGTCGCCCACGGGCCGGATTGTAGCCACGTGAACATCTAGGAGCCTCACGCACATGCTCTGGCCGGCGTTGGCGGCGGCGCTCTGGGGCGGAATGTACGTGGTCAGCCGGCTCGCGTTCAAGGACGTCCCGCCGGTCACGCTCGGGCTGGGCCGCCTGCTGGTCGGGCTGGCGGCCCTGCTGCTCGTGCTCCGCGCCCGACCGCCGATGCGCTCGAGGCCGATGCCGCTCCTGGGCGTGGTGCTCGCGGCCACCTTGATGCTGCAGCTCTGGGGCACGGACCTCGCCGGTGCCGCCGCTGGCAGCCTGCTCACGCTGACGACCCCGCTCTTCGTCGCGCTCCTGGCACGCCGGCTGCTGGCAGAGGCGACCGCCCCTCATCAGTGGGCCGGAATCTGCCTCGCGCTGATCGGGGCGGCGCTGGTGGCCGGGCCGGGGAGGACATCCTCGGCGGCGGGAGACCTGCTCCTGCTCGCCAGCGCGGGCGCGTGGGCGGCGTTCACGGTGATCGGCGCCGGCCCGGTCCGAGAGCGCGGCGCCCTGCCGGTCACGGCGGGAGCCTGCGCCTGGGCTCTGCCCCTGATGGTGCCCGGCTCGGCGATCGAGCTCGCGTCCGGCATGCGCCTTCACGTCACCGGGGGCGCCCTGCTGGCGGCGCTCTATCTGGGCCTGGGCGCGACCGCGCTCGCCTGGTGGGCTTGGTATCGAGGCGTCGAGCGGCTCCCGGCGGCGTCGGCCGCGGCCTTCATCCTCATCCAGCCGGTCGTGGGCGTCGCCCTCTCCATCCCCGTCTTCGGCCTCAGGCCCGGCCCCGGCTTCGTCGCGGGAGGCCTGCTCGTCGGCGCCGGGATCCTGGTCACAAGCGTTCGTGGACGAAGAGAGCCTGCTCCAGCGCGGGGTTGACCTCTTCAACTCCAGCCGCTACTGGGATGCCCACGAAGCGTGGGAGAGCGCCTGGACGCGTGACCGGCGCGGCCCCGACCGCGGCTTCTACAAGGGCCTCATCCAGATCGCCGCGGGGTGCCTCCACTACGGCCGGCGGAACCGACGGGGAGCGGTCAACAAATGGCGAGGCGGCGCGGCGCAGCTCCGGCCGTACGGGCCCCGCCATCACGGGCTCGACCTGGACCCCCTGCTGGGAACGGTGGACGGCTACCTGGAGGCGCTGGAGGCGGCTGCCTGGCCGGAGCTGGAGATGCCGCTCATAGGGCGCGGGTGACGCCGAAGAGGGCGAGCATCCCGAGCAGTGTCGCCACCCCCACCATCGGCGAGTCGTGCTCGCGCGCCTCGGGCAGCAGGTCGGACGCGCCGATGTAGAGGAAGAAGCCGCAGAAGAACGCCAGCAGCCAGGGCAGCACCCCGGCCGGAATGTGGAAGAGGAGCGTGCTGGCGGCGCCGAGGATCGGGGTCACCATGTCGATCGCCAGCAGCGCCAGCGAGCGCCGGAGCGGATTCCCGTGGGCGAGCATGACAGTGACCGTGTTGAGGCCGTCGCTGAAGTCGTGCGCGATCACCGCCAGCGCGATCAGCAGTCCCAGCGCGGCGCTGGTCTGGAAGCCGATCCCGATTGCCACCCCGTCCAGGAAGCTGTGCACGGAGAGGCCGATCGCCCCCACCAGCCCCATCTCGGGGTCGTGCGGCGCGACCGCGTGCTCGTGCTCCCGGGCCCGGTGGAGCGAGGTCGCGCGCTCGAGCCCGAAGAAGGCGAGGAACCCGACCCCGGCGCCGACCATGACCAGGTGGGGCCGGCCGCCCGGCAGCGTGAAGACCTCGGGCAGGAGGTCGAAGAAGACCACCCCCAGAACCGCGCCCGCGCTGAACCCGAGCAGGAGGTGCATGCGGTCCCGGAACCGGACCGCGGCCAGCCCGCCGACTCCGGTCGAGAAGAAGGTGACGCCCGCCAGCGCGACGGCGATCACCGGGCGATGCCGCTAGCCATAGGAGGGGAAGCGGCGGCCGGCCGCCTTCTCGACCAGTCCTCCGTACCCGAGGCGGGCGAAGTCGGCGGCGGCGGCGCGACCGTGGGCGAACACAAGAGGCAGAATCAGGTCGAGCGCGGTTTCCTTCCCGAACCCGGCGCAGGACGCGATGCCGAGCACGGTCGTCTCCTGGAGGGCACCCAGCCAGAGCATGCTGCCGGGATGGGCCGGGGCGCCCGTCCTCAGCACCCTGCCG
The DNA here is from genome assembly GCA_050734915.1 of Candidatus Dormibacteraceae bacterium. Lineage (GTDB taxonomy): Bacteria > Chloroflexota > Dormibacteria > Dormibacterales > Dormibacteraceae > JBOHUX01. The sequence goes on along the minus strand of JBOHUX010000008.1, from coordinate 10,114 downwards.
CCCACAGCTTCCAGCTCGGTGTGGGCCGGGTCGAGCGGGTCGATCGAGGAGGCGCCCGCGAAAAGCACCAGATCGGCGCCCGCCTCTCGCGCCGCCGTGTAGGCCTGGCGAATTGCGGCGCCCGTGCGGGCCACCTGCCGGATCTCGAGCAGGTCGGCGCCGTACCAGTCGAGCTTGCGGGTGACGACGCGCTGGAAGATCTCGCGAGCCTTCGGCTTGAGCCGCTCCGTGGCGACCACGAACGTGCGCAGGCGCCGGAAGGGCAGGATCTCGAACACCGGCACGCATTCCGCGGCCACCCGTTCGGCCTCCTCCACCACCGAAGCGGGGACCGCGACGGGCGTCACCTTGCATCCCGCCACCTGCTCGCCCTCATCGACGGCCTGGCCGTCGACGAGCGTGAAGACGTTGACCGTGTCGATGGCGTTGAGGCGCTCGACCGCCTCCCGGGAAACGCGGAGCAGCCCGCGGTGCGTGGCGGCGAGGCGGACCTGGCTCTGGACCGGATCCCCGGCCCGGCTGCCAGGACCGGCGATGGCGGCCGCCAGGCGCCGGGCCGCCTCGTCCTCGCCCAGATCGCCCGGCTCCAGGTCGGCCAGGTGCACCTCATCCAGCTCCCTGAGGAGCGTCAGATGGGAAGCCCCGAGCCGGGCTCCCTTCCGCAGCCCGGGCCCCACGTCGTGACACAGCACGCGGCCCTCGACCTGCGCCGCGGTGAGCCCGGCGGTGGCCACTCGGAGGGTCCTCATGCGCGACCAGTGTCGTCGAACTCGAGGCTCGCCGGTGTCGTCGAACTCGAGGCTCGCCGGCCGGATCGAGACCCCGTCGGGAGGGATCGGAGTCTCGGGGCAAGGCGCGGATGGCCCCTGGCCCCGCTCATCTAGCATAGGTTCGATTTGGGACCCCCCCTGAAGCTGTACAGCACCCTCACCAGGCGCAAGGAGGAGCTCCAGCCCCGGGAGCGGGGCAGGGTCGGCATCTACACCTGCGGCCCCACCGTGTACCGCTACGCGCACATCGGCAACCTCCGCACCTATCTCTTCGCGGACCTCCTCGTGCGCGTGCTCGAGTACAACGGCCTCCAGGTCCGGCAGGTCAAGAACATCACCGATGTCGGCCATCTGACCGAGGACGACTTCGACCGCGGTGAGGATCGGATGCTGGTGAGCGCCCGCCTCGAGAACCGATCTCCCGAGGAGATCGCGGCCCACTACACGCAGGCCTACCTGGAGGACGAGGCCCGGCTCAATATCCGCCCCGCCGCCGTCTTCCCGCGCGCCACCCAGCACATCGAGAAGATGATCGAGATCATCTCCCGGCTCATCCAGAAAGGCCACGCGTACGAGGCCGAGGGGACCGTGTACTTCCACATCCCCAGCTTCCCCGCCTACGGCCGCCTCTCCGGCAACACCACCGACAAGCTGCTCTCGGGCGTGCGCGGCGCCGTCGATCCCCGCAAGCGGCATCCGGGCGATTTCACGCTCTGGAAGGCGGCCGGCGAGCACCGACTCCAGAGCTGGGACAGCCCCTGGGGGGTAGGGTTCCCGGGCTGGCACATCGAATGCTCGGCGATGTCGATCCAGCACCTGGGAGAGCGCTTCGACATCCACACGGGGGGTGAGGACAACGTCTTCCCCCACCACGAGGCGGAGATCGCGCAGTCGGAGGGGGCCCTCGGGCACCAGGTCGTCACGCACTGGATGCATGGGCACCACCTCATGCTCTCGGGGGCACGGATGGCGAAGTCGGCTGGGAACTTCTTCCGGATCACCGAGCTCGAGGATCAGGGCCACGATCCACTCGCCTTCCGCTACCTGGCGCTGCAGGCCAAGTACCGGACCAAGCTGCACTTCACTCCCGAAGGGATCGCGGGGGCCGACCGGACCCTGCGCCAGCTCCGAGGACGGGTCGCCGAGTGGTCGAAGTCCGAACCGGGAGGCAAGGAACCGGAAGGCAAGGGGGACTTCCCGGAGCGGTTTCTGGCCGCCATCAACGACGATCTCGACCTCCCGGCCGCGATGGCGCTGGTGGCCGAGCTCGGACATTCCCACATCGCGCCCGCCGCCCGGGCCAGCCTCCTCATCGACTGGGACCGGGTCCTCGGGCTGGGCCTCGACCGGGACCTGGATGAGCGGGAGCTGCCGGCGGCGGCCGCCGACCTGCTCCAGCGCCGCGAAAGTGCCCGGCGGGGGAAGGACTTCGCCACCTCGGACCGGCTCCGCCAAGAGTTGGCGGAGATGGGGGTCCAGGTCACCGACACGGCCACCGGGCAGAAGACGCGGGTGGTCAGAGGAGGCGGCGGGGCGTGAAGCCTCCGGTTCTCTGCATCTCGGCGAGCTCCTCCCCGGCGGGGTAGCCCGAGGCGCGCAGGTCGGCGATCGCCCGCTCGAGGTCGTACTCGACCCGGCGATGGCGGGGATGCCCGTCCTCGACGATCAGGTAGCTGGCTCGCCAGTCGCCGTCGGCGGGAATGCTGACACTGCCGGTGTTGGCCACCGTGAGCCCCGGGAGCTCGCGCACGAGCGCCTTGTGGATGTGACAGTAGACGACCATGCCGGCCCCCTGGCCGCCGAAGGTGGCCGCCAACTCCTGGTCGGGGGCACCCGCGTCCACGAATCCCCAGACATCGCCGGGCGCGGCGTGCACGAGCAGCAGGTCCTGGCTCCGCCACTCGGGCGGCAGCCGGCGCAGCCACGCCAGGCGGTCCTCTCCCAGCATGCCGCGGGTCGCTTCGGCGGCGCGGACGAAGAAGGCGCGCAGCCTCTCTGGCAGGCGTTCGGGGATCTGCCAGAGGACCTCGTCGGTGTTGCCCAGCACGCCCGGCCAGCCGAGTTCGCGGACGAGGTCCAGAACCTCCGCCGGACGGGGGCCGTTGAGGACCAGGTCGCCCCCGTGAACGACGAGGTGCGGCCGCTCCACCCCGAGGTCGGCGACCACAGCCTCCAGCGCCGGCAGGTTGCCGTGCACGTCCGCCACGATGGCGACCTTCATCTCTCGAGCCCGCCAATCGGGGCCCGAGGCCCGATGCCGTCCATCACCGCCACCGCCGTGACTCCTCTAGACCCGCACCGGGCCGCTCGGGCGGATGTTCTGGTTGAGCCGGAAGAGGTTCTCGGGGTCGTACCTGTCCTTGAGAGCCACCAGCCGGCCGTGGTTGGGACCGTAAGCGGCGCGCACGGGGTCGCCGCCCTCGTCGGCCAGGAAGTTGACCCAGGAGGCACCCAGGCTGTGTGGCTCGAGAGCGGACCACAGGCTCCGCACCCACGCCACGTGGCGGTCGGCGTCGCCGGGCGCCTCCCACTCTCCGATGACGTTGACGATGAACCTCGCCGACCGGTGGGGGAAGGCGGTCGCCTCGGGCGCGACCCGGGCCATGGCGCCGCCCAGGTGGTGGATGTGGACCTGGGACAGGGGGGAGGTCTTGGTGCGGGCATGGTCCGCGACCGCGTCGATCGCCCCGTCGCTCAGCTCGCCGAGCAGATGCGACTTCCAGTAATGCGCGTGCCCGGGCGGGGCCCCCTCGTCGAGCGCCCGCTGGAAGCCCGCGTAGGGCGCCGGACCGAGATGGGTCATGGCGGGCGGCCCGAAGTCGGCCACCGGCTGCATGGCCAGCTCGCCCGCGGCCAGGTCGCCCGCGTAGCAGCCGGCCACGACCCCCACCTGATGGCCGCTGCCGTCCGGTGCCGGTCCCTGCACCGCCAGGCAGGTGAGCTCGTCCGGAGCCGTGGCCACGAAGTCGCGAAAGAACCGCAGCATCTCGCCCAGCCGCGGCAGGGGGTGCCCGGCCATTCCTCCGTAGACCTGTCCCAGCGGATGCAACTGGAAGCGCAACGAGGTTACCGCCCCGAAGTTTCCGCCCCCGCCCCTGAGGCCCCAGAGGAGCTCCTCGTCGCCGCCGGCGCCCGCCTCGATGACGCGGCCGTCCGCGGCCACCACCTGGGCGCCGGTCAGGTTGTCGCAGGCGAGGCCGTGCTTGCGGAGCAACCAGCCGACCCCGCCGCCGAGGGTGAAGCCAGCCACGCCCGTGTGAGAGATGAGGCCGCCGGTGGTGGCCAGGCCGTGCTCCTGGGTGGCACCGTCGAGGTCCCGCCAGACCGTTCCCGGCCCGGCGGTGGCGGTCCGGCGGACGGGGTCCACGACTACCTCGCGCATGGTCGCGAAGTCGATCACCAAGCCTCCGTCGCAGGAGGCGTTCCCCGCCACGTTGTGGCCCCCGCCCCTGACCGCCAGCAGGACGTCGTGCTCGGCCGCGAAGGTGACCGCCCGCCGCACGTCCTCGAGATCGCGGGGACGGCAGATCAGGCCGGGGCGGCGGTCGATGCCACCGTTGAAGAGCCGCCTCGCCTCCTCGTACGAGGTATCACCGGGCGCCACCAGGCCCCCGCCGAACGCGGCCGCGAATGCGCGGACGGATTCATCGGGCAGGCGTTCCCCTCCCCGGTTCGCAAGTCCCTCGGGTGCCATCGCGATACCTCCTCACGGTCCTGGACAAGAGATCTGCTGAAATGTCGCGCTCATGCCGTGGGGCGCCGCCTCGCGGGGGGGCCGCTCACGGGGCGCCGCTCACGGGGCGGCTCCCCGGCGAATGCCAGGGATTCGCGCCCAGCCTGGCACCGCGCAGACGACCCGACGGATTCTGCGCCGGTTCCCACCGCCAGGCAACCGTCGGCTGGCGAGCCGAGGGGCGGTCCTTCGAAGAGCCGCCCGCCACCGGCCCGCGCCTCCCTTGACTCCGAACGTACGTTCGTCTAACGTGTGGGGCCAACTCATGTCCATGCCCGCCCTCGACACCTCGACCCTGCCCGGCGAGGTGACCCTGGACCACCTGCTGGCCGCCACCTCGGGCACCTACGCGCCCCTGCCCCGAGACCTCCGGCCGGAGCTGGTCGCCGCCCTCGACAGGCGAGGGGTGGGGCAGCTCTACTCGCACCAGGCGCTCGCCTACGGGGCGGCCCGCGACGGGCGCCATGTGGTCGTGGTCACCCCCACGGCCAGCGGCAAGACGCTGTGCTACAACCTCCCCGTTCTGCAGGGAATCCTGGAGCGGCCGGAGAGGCGCGCACTCTACCTCTTTCCGACCAAGGCGCTGGCCCAGGATCAGCTCGCCGAGCTGCGCGCGCTGTCGGCGCCCCTGCCGGTCGAGGTCCGCTGCGAGGTCTACGACGGGGACACGCCACCCGGACAGCGGACGGCGATCCGCGACGCGGGCCACATCGTGCTGAGCAACCCCGACATGCTGCACACCGGCATCCTCCCTCACCACACGCGCTGGCGCCGGCTCTTCTCGAACCTGGAGTACGTCGTCATCGACGAGCTCCACACCTACCGGGGCCTCTTCGGCAGCCAGGTGGCCAACGTGATCCGCCGCCTTCGGCGGGTCTGTGAGTTCTACGGCGCCCGGCCGACCTTCATCTGCGCCTCGGCGACCATCGCCAACCCCCGCCAGCTCGCCCAGCGACTGCTCGAGGTGGAGCGGGTGGAGCTGATCGACCAGAGCGGGGCACCTCGCGGCGAGCGCCGGCTGGTCTTCTACAACCCGCCGCTGACAGACCGTGCGCTGGGCGTCCGGCGAAGCTCGCTGCTCGAGGGCCGGCGGATCGCGGAGCCCTGGATCAGGCAGGGCATCCAGACCATCGTCTTCTGTCGCAGCCGGCTCCAGGTCGAGGTCATGCTCAGCTATCTGCGGCAGGGCCTCGAGTCACGACGCGGGCACCCGACGTCAGGCGCCCGCCCTGCTCCCACCGCCCTCGCCACCCCGCCGCCGCCCCGGACGGATGCCGTGGGCCGGATCCGGGGCTACCGGGGCGGGTACCTCCCGCTGCGGCGGCGGGAGATCGAGGCCGGCCTGCGCTCGGGCGCGGTGACGGGCGTCGTCAGCACCAACGCCCTCGAGCTCGGCATCGACATCGGCAGCCTCCAGGCCGCCGTGCTGGTCGGCTATCCGGGAACCATCGCCTCCACCTGGCAGCAGCTGGGCCGGGCGGGACGGAGGACGGGCTCGGTGGCCGTCTTCGTCGCCTCCAGCTCGCCCCTCGACCAGTTCATCGTCCGCCATCCCGAATACTTCCTGGGCAGCGACCCCGAGGAGGGCCTGATCGACCCGGACAACCTCCTCCTGCAGGCGGGACACCTGCAGGCGGCTCTCTTCGAGCTGCCCCTCCAGGACGGCGAGCGCTTCGGGGGCGCCGACGTGGGCCCGCTGCTGGATCTCTTCCAGGAGGACGGCGTCGCCAATCGCTCGGGGGATCGCTGGTTCTGGAGCAGCCAGGCCTTTCCCGCCGACGGCATCAGCCTGCGCAGGATGGCCGCCGACAACGTCGTCATCGTGGACACCTCCAAGCCCCGTCCGGAGGTGATCGGAGAGATGGACCAATTCTCCGCGCCGGTCTTCCTGCACGAGGAGGCGATCTACCTGCAGGAGGGGGCGCAGTACCACGTCGACCGGTTCGACTGGGAGGAGAAGAAGGCGTACGTGAGGCCGGTCGAGGTCGATCACTACACGGACGCCCTCAACTCGATCACGGTCCAGGTCCTGGACGTCTTCGCGGGGCCCGATCGGGGATCGAGGGAATCGGCGCTGGACCGCAGCCACGGCGAGGTCAAGCTCGCGTCGCTGGTCACCATGTTCAAGAAGATCCGCTTCTTCACCCACGAGAACATCGGCTCCGGCCCCGTCCACCTGCCCGAGCAGACCCTCCACACCACGGCCTACTGGACCTCCCTCGATGAGGACGCGGCGGGTCGGATCGGCCACGACGCGCTCGAATCCGGGCTGGCCGGGCTCGCCCACGCGCTGCGGCACGTGGCCAGTCTCCGCCTCATGTGCGATCCTCGTGACCTGGGCGCGATCTCGGAGCTGCGCTCTCCCGCCACCGGACGTCCGACGGTGACCATCTACGAGGCCTATCCGGGTGGGGTCGGCTCCGCGTCGCGGCTGTTCGAGCTCCACCTGGAGCTGCTTGCCGGCGCCGGACACCTCGTCAGTGAATGTCCCTGCGAGGCGGGATGCCCGGCCTGCGTCGGTCCTGCCCACCTAATCGCTGCCAAGCGAGCATGTCTGCAACTGCTCCGGCCCGTCTCAGAGAGCGCCTCCAGAGCCTGACCTCGGGGGCGGGGTACGGCGCCCCGCGACCCGTGGCCCCGCTTCGGGAGATCCCGGCCGGATTCGACCCCGTCGCGACTCCGCTGGGCACGGCCTGGCGCCGGGCGGAGGTGATCCCGGCCGGCAGTCCCCCTCTCGGTCACACCTACCTCGACACGGAGACGATCGGACTCGCGGGCGGTGCCGGGACCTACGCCTTCTCGGTCGCGCTCGCCAGGCCCTGCGGCCGAGACCTGGAGGTCCTGCAGCTCTTCCTGGCCGAGCCCGGCGCCGAGCCCGCCCTCCTGCACATGCTGGCCGAGGAGCTGGCTGGCGCAGCCGGCCTCGGCACCTACAACGGCCAGAGCTTCGACCTCCCCCTGCTCCGGACCCGGTGGGTGATGGCGAGGATGCCGGGCGAGTTCACCCATCCGCCCCATGAGGATCTTCTGCACATCACGAGGGCGCTGTTCCGCCACCGGCTGCCGAGCTGCGGGCTCGGCCAGGTGGAGGGATGGCTGCTGGGCCTCGATCGCGAGCACGACCTCCCCTCCGCGCTGGTCCCGGAGGCCTACTTCCAGTATCTCCGCGAAGGCTGGAGCCCGGCGCTGGAGCCGGCGCTGCGCCACAACCGGCAGGACGCCGTCAGCCTCCATCACCTGCATGCCCGCCTCCTGGTCCGGCTGGCCGGGCGGGATCCTCGGATGGACGCCGCGGACTGGCTGGCGCTGGGGCGCTACCTGGTCCGGCGGGGCCGGCGCGCCGATGGCTGGCGAGCCCTACGGGCGGCGGCCCGGCTGAGCGAGGACGAGAGCTCCGCCCGGGCGGCGCTGCTGCTGGCGCGAGCGCTCGCCCGCCGGGGCCGCGCGTCCGCCGCCGAACTGCTGCTGGCCACCCTCGAAGAGCGGCTGCCAGGCGTGCCGGAGCTCTCGATCGCCCGTGCCAAGCTGCTGGAGTGGCGGCTTCGTGATCGGGCCGGCGCACTGCGTGTGGTCGAAGGCGCGCTCGACAGGCTGCCCCGAAGCCACCCGCCGGAGGACCTTCTGCGCCGCCGCGCCAGGCTGAGGCGCCGGGTCACGCGGGGCCACCTGCCGGCGACCGGCCTCTGACCGGCACCGGGTACACTCACGAGCCGTGCGAGTGCTCGTGAGCGGCGGCGCGGGGTTCATCGGATCGCATGTCACCGACGCACTGATCTCGCGGGGCGATGAGGTGACCGTCCTCGACGACCTCTCCACCGGCGATCCCGCCAACCTCAACCCGGGCGCGGACTTCCAGCGGTTCGACATCCGCTCCCCGGAGGCCGCCCACCTGATCCGGGAACGCCGGCCGGAGGCGATCGTCCACCACGCCGCCCAGATGAGCGTCAGCCGCTCGGTGGCCGACCCCATCCTCGACGCCTCGATCAACATCGCGGGCACACTCAACCTCCTGGAGGCCGCCCGCGAGGCCGGCTCCAGGTTCGTCTTCGCGTCCACCGGAGGCGCGCTCTACGGCGAGGCGAGGGTCCTGCCCACGCCGGAGGACCAGCCCACCTGGCCCGTCTCACCCTACGGGGTCAGCAAGCTCTCGATCGAGCACTACCTGCATTTCTACGAGGTCGAGCACGGCCTCCGGTACGTGGCCCTCCGCTACGCCAACGTCTACGGCCCCCGGCAGAATCCGCATGGCGAGGCGGGCGTGGTGGCCATCTTCTGCCGGGCGCTGTTCGCGGACGGGCACCCGGTCATCAACGGCGACGGCCGGCAGACGCGAGACTACGTCAACGTCGCGGACGTGGTGGACGCGAACCTGCGGGCGCTGGCGTCCCGGGAGACCGGACCCTTCAACGTCGGCACCGGGCGGCAGACCGACGTCAACGAGCTCTTCGGTCTCATCGTCGAACGCTCGGGCGTGCGGGCCGAGGAACGGCACGGGGAAGGGCGCCGCGGCGAGCAGCGGACCTCGGCCCTGGACGCGAGCCGGATCCGCGAGCGCCTCGGGTGGCAACCCCGGGTCCGGCTCGAGGACGGCCTCGCGGAGACGGTGGACTGGTTTCGCGAGGCCGCCCGTTGACGCACGGTCGGTCTGAGGCCGGGCAGCTCGGATGAAGCGCTGCTCGACGCCCACCTCGGTGGCAGGCGTGGGGCCGTGAGAGCGAAGAAGAGGAGGCCGCCGGCGCGTCCGCCGGGCGACCTCCGAGCGGGGGGATCAGGCGCGGGGCCCTCGTCAGTATCCGTACGGCGAACCGGAGCCGGAGGGCGACGACCTCGGGGCGGTGGACCCGGCCACGAGGGCGGCGGTGGCGACGTGCCAGGTGCCGCCGGAGTCCTGGACGCCCTCGCCGTTGGCCTGGCCCTTGGCGCTGTCCGCCGAGTAGGAGTAGAGGGGATGCCCGTTGTAGGTGACCTGGCTGCCGTTGGGGTTGCTGGCGACGGCCAGCTTGCCGGGAAGGCTGGCGGTGCTGGAGGGCGTCCCGCTGGAGAGGAGAGGGGGCCAGATCTTGGCGCAGGCGCCCGTGCACTTGGGCTGGGTGGCGCTGTCGATGGTGAGGTAATAGAGCGTGAGACCGGCCGGCGTCGTGAGGGCTGTCTCCGACTTGCCCATGACGATCACCGACGCCTGCCCCAGCGCCACGGGCGCCGCGCTGGACGCCGACGGTGCCGGGCTCGAAGCCGGTGGCCCGGTGCCGGTCGAGCTGGGGGCGGCGCTGCCACAGGCCGCCGCCACCAGGGCGAGGCCGACCGCGAAGCGCGTTCCGAGCTGGTGGGTGGGCATGTGTGATCCCTCAAGAAACCGCGACGGACAACTGCCCCGGGGATACCGGCGCCGGTTACGCGGCATCCCCGCCACCCGGCCGGAGGAGAGCTCAGTGCCAGCCGGCCTCCCGCGCAGGCAGCGGTGACCGCCCCCCGGCGGGGGTTGGCGTGACCTGATAGCCGAGCTCGCCGAGCATCTGGTCGAGCCAGACCAGGACCATCTCCTCGGTGTTCGCCCAGGTGGCCGGGTCGGCCTCGGGTGTCGCGGTGTCGATCAGGATCCGGCCCGCCGCCC
>JBOHUX010000007.1:0-26774 GCA_050734915.1 Candidatus Dormibacteraceae bacterium | reverse complement strand
TCCAGCACACCGGCCCTCCACTTCCAGGCGGGGAGGTCCACCTCGCGGTCCTGAACCTGGTTTCCGGGGTTGTACAGAAGGTACCTCAGTCGACCGGCGCCACCTACTGGGCGATCGATGGCCAGGAGGTCGCGTGGGTGGACGGCACGAGAAAGCGGCTCACATTGGATGATCTCGCGTCCGGCTCCGAACTGGCCATCGCCAACGTCAGTGGCGAGCTCACCAACACCATCCAATTTCCATCCTTGAGCCATGGCCTGCTGGCCTGGGGCGAGAACGGCGGCGAGTGGCTCTACGATTGCAAATCCGGCCGCCATGTGCAACTGACACACCACATGCTCTACGGGATGGTATTGCTGCGTGGAGGATCGCTCATCTGGGAACAGCCGGTGCCGCGGGACAGCCCAAACTGGCATCCCTGGAACGCATTCAGTGGCTACATGGTCGCCGATACCCGCCAGATGACGTAGAGGCGCGCGCGCCGGCTCAGGCGCGGCAACCCGGTCTTCGTTCGTGTGCCTGTGCCGCCGGGGCGATCGCACTCGATGCGGGAGGGTCAGCCAGATGACGGCCACCGGACGGCTGCCAGACGACGATCGACCGTGGATAGCGGTGAGACCTCAGCTTGCGGTCTTTGGTGATGAGTTGCCATCCATGTTCGAGGGCGGTCGCGTAGATTCAGGCTGGCGGTCAGCCTTCTGAGAATAGAGTCATCAAACCGGTCAGAAACCGGCCGGCAAGACAGGACGCTGACTTCAGCGCATTACCGGGACCGGAGGTCCTCAAGATCTGACCGGCCCCGAGGCGGGCGAGTGGCACCGATCCCGCGCGCCGGCGCCCTCAGCCGGCGGTGGGCAGCCAGGCCGGCCGGCCGGACTCGTAGGCGGCGATCGCGGCCTCGTGCCGGAGCGTGAGCGCGATCTCGTCCCAACCGTTCAGCAGGCACCGCCGCGAGAACTCGTCGATCTCGAACGCGTACGCGAAGCCGTCGCCGCTGACGGTCAGCGACTCCAGGTCCACGGTCACCTCGGCGCCCGGGTCCTCGATCGCCAGGTCCATCAGGTGCCGTGCCTCGGAGCTTTCGAGCCGGACCGGCAGGACGCCCGTCTTGAGGCAGTTGGCGGCGAAGATGTCCGCCAGCGAGGGCGCGATCACCGCCCGGAAGCCCGCCTCCTGGAGCGCCCAGGGGGCGTGCTCGCGCGAGGAGCCGCAGCCGAAGTTGGGCCCCGCGACCAGCACGCGGGCGCCTCGGTGCTCCGGCCGGTCGAGGACGAAGCCACCGTCCCGCCGCCAGTCGTGGAACAGGAAGGGGCCATAGCCGCTGCGCTCGATCCGCTTCAGGAACTGCTTGGGGATGATCTGGTCGGTGTCCACGTCGGCGCGGTCGAGCGGGGCCATGCGCCCGCTGAAGCGGATCACTGGCTCCATCTACGACATCGTCTCCAGCGCGTCCGGGGCGAGGTCGCGCACGTCTACCAGATGCCCCGCCAGCGCCGCCGCGGCGGCCATGATCGGGCTCATCAGGTGAGTGCGGCCGCCGCTACCCTGGCGGCCTTCGAAGTTCCGGTTGCTGGTCGACGCGCAGCGCTCGCCAGGGGCCAGGATGTCGGGGTTCATGCCCAGGCACATGGAGCAGCCGCTGCCGCGCCAGTCGAAGCCCGCCGCCCGGAAGACGCCGTCCAGGCCCTCCAGCTCCGCATCCCGCTTGACCCGCGCCGAACCTGGGACGACCATCGCCCGCACCTGGGGGTGGACCCGGCGGCCGCGGACCACCGAGGCCGCGGCGCGGAGGTCCTCGAGCCTGGCGTTGGTGCAGGAGCCGATGAACACCCTGTCGATCGCGATGTCCTCCATCGCGGTGCCCGGGATGAGGTCCATGTACCGGAGCGCGCGGTCCATGGACTCGTCGAGGGGGTCGGGAACCCGGGCGCCGACCGGCACCGCCTGGGCGGGGTTGGTCCCCCAGGTGACGAACGGCTCCAGTCCCGGGGCCTCGATCCGCACCTCCTTGTCGAAGAGCGCCGCCTCGTCGGTGGTGAGCTGGCGCCAGCTGTCCAGCGCCGCCTCCCAGCTGGCGCCGCGAGGCGCGTGGGGTCGCCCCTCGAGGTGGGCGAACGTGGTCTCGTCGGGGGCGATCAGGCCCAGCCGCGCCCCTCCCTCGATGCTCATGTTGCAGATCGTCATCCGCCCCTCCATCGAGAGCCCGCGGATGGTCGATCCCCGGTACTCGATGGCGTGGCCGCGGCCGCCGTCCACACCCATCCGGGCGATCAGCGCGAGCACCACGTCCTTGGCCGTCACGCCCAGCGGGAGCCTCCCTTCGACGGTGACGGCCATCTCCCGAGGACGATGCTGGACCACACACTGCGTCGCCAGCACGTGCTCGACCTCGGAGGTGCCGATCCCGAACGCGACGCAGCCGAAGGCGCCGTGAGTCGAGGTGTGCGAGTCCCCGCAGACGGCCACCATCCCCGGCTGCGTGAGCCCGAGCTCGGGCCCGATCACGTGGACGATCCCCTGCCGGCGGCTCCCCATCCGGTAGAGGCGGATCCCCTCCGCCATGCAATTCTCCTCGAGGGTCTCCATCTGCCGCCGGGACACCTCGTCGGCCGCCCCGGGGCCGCCCCGGGTGGGCACGTTGTGATCCATGGTGGCGATGGTGAGGTCGGGGCGCCTGATCCTCCGGTCGGCCCCTCGCAGCCCCTCGAAGGCCTGCGGCGAGGTCACCTCGTGGATGAGGTGCAGGTCCACGTAGAGGAGGTCGGCGCCCCCTTCGAGGCGCGTGACCACGTGGGGCCCCCAGACCTTGTCGAACACCGTTCGCCGCATGCCGTGAATCTAACCCAGCCGGCCCGCCCGGCTGTCCCATCGGATGACAAAGTCGTCCGCGTCGATTTGTCGACGCTCCACTGTCCGGCCTCCACTCCGGGCGGTTACGACGACGAGGGTGCGGACTTTCGGTGGCCACCAGTGCGGACTTTCACACGGCCAGCGCAGCCGGGCTCATGGCTGATATTCAATATCCGCGGCAACGCCTGGAGCATTGTCGGATTGCGAAGGATGCTCAAGAGGGTTGGGCTGGGGAAGGATGACCCGGTGGTGCTGTCACCGAGGCAAGCGTTCCGCATCGTATCGACGGCTGGATTGGAGGTGAGCTGGTGGTGGGGGAGTCGGCACCTGCCCCCGGCACCTCACGGGACACGGCTCGACCGGCGTGTTCGGTGGCAAGCTGAGCAGCGACGCTGACCCCGCACCTTCCAATGGTTCTCCAATGCCGGATCCATAGCATTCTGGCCCGGTGTCCAGTTCCAGACAGCGAAGGAAATCGCGCGCCGAGCTGAGCCGCGCCGCTCAGCCGGGAAGCCCGCTCCAGGCGTCGAACCGCTCGAGCATTCCTCCTCCCCAAGAAGAGAGCCAGGACCCTCGAATCCGCTACGGAGCTCTTCCGCTCCGGCTCTTCCTGGGCGCCACCTTCGTCTACGCAGGCCTTCAAAAGCTGAGCGATCCCGGCTTCCTCGCGCCGGGCTCTTCGACCTACATCGGCAGCCAGCTGGAGTCCTACGCTCGCATCTCGCCGATAGCCTTCCTGATCCACTGGTTCGCGCTGCCGCTTCCGCGGCTGACCGGCGTCGCGGTGATCGCGGCCGAGCTGGTGATCGGCGCCATGGTCCTGGCCGGGGTTCTCACCCGCCGCGCGGCGGCGGCGGGCGCGATCCTGAACTTCGTCCTCTTCCTGACCGCCACCTGGCAGGTCCAGCCCTACTTCCTCGGTTCGGACAGCATCTACACGGTCGCCTGGATCACCCTGGCGCTGACCGGAGACCGCCGCATCATGACGCTGCAACCGGCACTCGAGCGCCCGCTGCGCCGCGGCCGCCCGGCACGCCGGCCGTCTCCCGACGACATCAGCCGCCGCCAGCTCCTCCTGAGGCTGGGCGGAGCGGGGGTGGCGATCGTGTGGGCACTGGCTGTGCTGCCCCGGGCGCAGGCCGGCCGGCGGCTGGCGACCGTTCCCCGCTCTCAGCCGTCGAGCTCGCCTCCCGCGCCGGGCGGAGCCAGTCCCAGTCCGCCGGCATCCAGCGCCGCAAGCGGTACCCAGATCGGCTCCCTGAGCCAGATGCGGTCCAATGGAGGCAGCCTCACCTTCCAGGACCCGCAGACCGGAGACCCGGGTGTGGCGGTCGGGCTGGGAGGGAGCCGGGTGGTGGCGTTCGACGCGGTCTGCACTCACGCCGGCTGCACGGTCGAGTACGACCCCCAGTACAGGCTCCTGGTCTGCCCCTGCCACGGAGCCGTGTACGACCCCGCCCGCGGGGCTGCCGTCGTGCAGGGGCCCGCGCCCAGCCCCCTCGCTCCTCTCAAGGTCCAGCTCGCCCCCAACGGCGAGCTCTACCTGGAGACCTGACGATGGCTCGGACGCACGTCGCCCGCGAGGCGGGGGTGGAGGCAAATGCCCGTCTCACCGGCTCGACCGGGGTGGTCCTCGCCGCCCTGCTGGCGATCGAGGGACTCACGATCCTGGCCATCCGCCGGCTCTTGGGGGCGCACTTCTTCTTCGGCTTCCTCCTCATCCCGCCCGTCCTTCTCAAGATGGCGAGCACCGGCTACCGCTTCCTTACGCTACTACACGGGCGATCCGCGCTACCGGGCCGCCGGGCCGCCGCAGCTCCTGCTCCGCCTCATCGCGCCGGTCGTGGTCGCGTCCACCATCCTCGTGATCGCGACCGGGATCGAACTCTGGCTGTTCGGTCTCCGCTTCGGAGCCATCTGGCTCACCGCCCACAAGCTGAGCTTCGTGATCTGGTTCGGTTCGACATCCGTCCACGTGCTGGGATACCTGGCCCGCGCGCCCCAGCTGGCCCTCGCGGACATCCGGCGTGATGGCGCGGTGCCGGGCGCGCTCACCCGGCGCTCGCTGGTCGTGGCATCGCTGCTGGTGGGCCTGGCTCTCGCCCTGGCGACCCTGCCCTGGCAAACTCCATTCCTAGCTCCATCGAGCGCTGACGGATCGCATCAGGGAAGCAGGTCGTCCATCGGGGTCGCCTGGGCGGCTCGCCCCGGACGGGGAACGCCGAGCTCGTCTTCGACGGTCGCGAGGAGCGAATAGTGGTCGTAGTGGCGCGCGCTCGCGTGCCGGAGCTGGTGAGGCGCGATGACCAGCGTCGCGACATGGTTGTCGCCCGAGCTCTCGGCCTCGTCACAGGCGATGAAGAGGACACCGAGCGCCTGCCAGGCCGGCGAGGAAGTGATCCCCGGCACTGTCGAGCGCAGCCAGGAATCGCCCACGTTCAGTGGGCAGTCATGGGTGTCGTCACTGAGGTTGGGCGTGATCCAGGTAAAGCGCGGCGTCGAGCCCTGGAGGTCCGATCGAAGCCTTGTCAGAGGCACCGCGTTCGTGGAGCAGGAGCCTCCGTAGCAGGCGAAGGGATCATGCCTGACCGCATAGGGGTAACGGCTGGACAAGCGGCCGCCGGTCACGCTCTCCATGTGCGCGCGCCAGAGGATGCCGGCCTCGGTAAGCTGGTGGCCGACCTCCTCGGGAGGGAGCCGGTGGTAGCCGTCGTCGGTGATCCCCCAGGTCGGGCCCGGGGTCAGGGCCAGGTAGTTGGGCAGGCTCGGGCGGGCGACCGCGTGATGGTTGGTCGCCACCGAGTACCGCTCAGCCATCGACGCGGTGAAGGAGCCCTGCATGGCGTCGTCGAAGGACTTGTTCTCCATCACGATCACGAAGACATGGCTGGCTCCGGTGGCCGGGAGGACGTGGCGAATGGGGTTGGCGCCGGAGCCCGCGATGCCCCGGGGCCAGGGTGGGCCGGCGCCGACGATGAGCCGCGGGCGGCCAGCGCCGCCACTCCCGGAAGGCCTGCCGCGACCCGGAGGACCTTCAGCCGCCTCCGGCAGGGCGATGCAGGCAGGCCCCGAGATTAGGCGATCGGAATTGGAGTCGAATCGGGGCGTGGCCGAGCCTCACCCGCGCTCCAATGAGATTCCCACTCTTCGCAGCTACCATGGAGCGTCGTGCCAGTCCGGGGCGCCGCCGGCCCGGCGATCCTGGTCGTGGAGGACGAGCCGGCGCTGGCCCACCTGATCGAGCGCGTGCTCCGGGAGGAAGGCTACCTTCCCCACCTGGAGTTCAGCGGCCATGCGGGACTGGCGGCGGGCATGTCGGCCGAGCCGGACGCGGTGGTCCTCGACCTGGCGCTGCCGGACATCGACGGCCTGGAGGTCTGCCGGCGGCTCCGGGGAGCCGGGCTCCGAGCGCCGGTGATCATGTTGACGGCTCGAGACGCCGTCTCGGACCGGGTGAGCGGCCTCGATGCCGGCGCCGACGACTACCTCGTCAAGCCGTTCGCGTTCGAGGAGCTGCTGGCCAGGATCCGTGCCCAGCTCAGAAGGGAGCAGCCTCGCGGCGGGCAGCTCCAGGCTGGAGAGCTGCTGCTCGACCCGACCCGCCGCGAGGCGCGACTGGCGGGGCGCCCTCTCCAGCTGACCGACCAGGAGTTCAGACTGCTGGAGCTGTTCATGCGCCACCCAGGCCAGGTCCTGACCAGGGAACGCATACTTGAGCGCATCTGGGGCTACGCCGCCGACCCTAGGTCCAATGTCGTCGACATCTACATCCACTACCTGCGTGACAAGCTCGGCCGCGAGCGGGGACAGGCGATGATCCGCACCGTGCGGTCGGTCGGGTACATGCTCAACAGGTGATGTTCCGGCACCTTCGCCGGCGGCTGGCGCTGATCAACTTCGGAGTCGTGCTCCTGGTCATTGCGCTGCTCGCCGGCGGGGCCCTGGCGGTGCTGGACCGGCTGCTGACCCAGCAGGAGTCCGGCGCGCTCCAGGGGCGCGCCCAGACGGCGGCGCGCGAACTCTCCGAGCATGGCGACCTTCGGTTCAGGTCCGAGCACGCGGGCTATGCGGCGGATGCCGTCTACCTTATCTGGAGCACCGGCGGCCGGCTGCTGTTCAACCCCGGCCATCTACCCGCATCGGGTCTGAGGGGCGCGGCGGTCAGGGCCGCCGCCGGGCGAGGCGGGGTGGCCCAGCTCGACCTCAGCGGCCAGGAAGTGCTTGTCGATTCCGAGCTTGTCAAGGACGGGGGGGGCCAGACCGCGGTCCTCCAGGTCGAGCAGAGCCTGGCGCCGGTGCGCCGGGTCGAGCAGGAGGCGCTGATGGTGCTGATCGGCGTCGCCGTCGTCGGCCTGGTTCTCAGCTGGCTGGCGGCCTGGCTGCTGGCGGGTAGGGCGCTCGTCCCCGTCCAGGCGGCATTCGAGCGCCAGCGCCGGTTCACCTCGGATGCTTCACATGAGCTGAGGACGCCGCTGACGATCGTCGACGCCGCCCTTCAGGTCCTGAGCAAGCATCCTGAGCAGACCATCGATCAGAACGCCGAGGAGGTTCGCTCAGCGGCGGCCGAGGTGACCCGGATGGGGCGTCTCATCGACGACCTGCTCACCTTGGCACGGGCCGACTCCGATCAGCTTCCGCTGCGTCGAGAGCCCGTCGACCTCGACAGCCTGGTACGGCAAGCGGCGGCCGACATGAGCCAGGCCGCGCGCGGCCAGGGGTCCGCGATCCACCTGGGCCATCTCGCGGGCGGCTGGATCGAAGCCGATCCGGACCGGTTGAGGCAGCTGTTGTTGATCCTGCTCGACAACGCGGCCTCACACACGCCGGCAGGCACCAGGATCGACGTCAGCGTCACCAGGTCGCCGCGCTCGGTGGTCCTCGACGTGGCGGACGACGGGCCTGGCATCCCGGAGCAGATGCGCCCGCACGCCTTCCAGAGGTTCCACAGGCTGAGGGACTGGCGCTCAACCGCCGGTGCGGGCCTGGGTCTCGCCATCGCCCGCTGGCTGGTGGACGCTCACAAGGGACAGATCCATCTCCTGGAAAACCAGCCCGGCCTCCTGGTCAGGGTCATCCTGCCCACGGATCACCCTCCCTCCAGGAAGCCGATCGAGGTCGGACGCCATCTAGGCTGAACAGCGCACGAGATGAGGCGACAGGTGACCCTCATCGCGGGCGCATCTTCCGAGCACCGTAGACCATCTCGGCGGGGGTGCGCCCGGCGCTCCGCCGGCCGGTGTGGGCGCGCTCGTAGTTGTAGTAGCCGAGGTAGTCGGCGAGGTCGCGTCTGAGCGCCGTGTAGCGCGGCACCAGGGAGCGGGCAAAGGTTGGGCGCCAGCACTCTTCGAGCACTGTCCGGTGAGCCCGCTCCACGGCTCCATTGGTCTGCGGGCGACCGGCCCGGATAAAGCGTGGCTCGATGCCAAGGGCCGCGACTGCGTCCTGGAACTCGAAGGAGCGGAACTCCTGACCGTTGTCGGTGGTGATGGCCCGGAGTCGCCAGCCAGCGGCAGCGAGCTCTTTGGCAACTCGGCGAACCAAAGCAGTCGCGAAGCGGGCGGAGGGATTGCGCTCGGTGCGGTGGACCTGGGCCCAGATGAAAGAGCTGGCGACGTCAACGGCCGTGTATTGCCAGACCTTGCCTTTGGTCCCGCTCAGAGTCCCGATGTGGAAGCAGTCGACCTGGACCAGATCGCCAGGGCGGTCAGCTTCAAGATGAAGCGGGACTGGCCGAGGTGGTGGCTCTCGCTCGGGCGGGGCTTCGTAGCCGGCGATGAAGGCCAGGCGGCGCTGGCGGGTGCCCAGCCCATGCCGGTGCAGGACCTTGAGGACGCCCGAGCCCGAGACCGGGATCTCGCCCAGCGGGTTGGGATGGGCCAGCTGGGCGACCAGGGCCGAGGCCGGGATGGGCAAGCGCAAACGTGACGATCTTCTGCTCGACCCAGGCCGGGAACTGGTTGGGCATTCGAGGGAGCCGGCGCTCCCGCGGCCGCAGCATGTCGAGGCCCTGGCGCTCAACCTGCCGACGCCAGCGGTAGTAGCTGGAGCGGTGAACCTGGAAGTCTCGGCAGGCCTGGCTGACCCCAACCTTGTCGACGTGAGCGAAGAGCGCGACGCGGTTCAGGTAGAACCGGTCATCCTTAGTCATGGCGACCCCTCCTGTGTGGCGTGAAGCACCCACAGAATGGGGTCGTCCTATGTCCGGGCGCTACCTCCCAGGTGTCGCCTGATCTTGTGAGCTGTTCACACTAGCATTCGAGGGGTGGACCCCCGCCCGCCCGGCGAGCCGATCGCGATCGAGGCGCTCGACGCAGGCGAGCACGGGCTGATCAGGCGCCTTCTCGTCGACCTCTACCTGGAGGAGCAGCCGCACTTCGAGGACCATCCCCAGCTCACGCGAGCCCAGGCCGAGCTGACCGTGGACCGGATCCCGGGCCGCTTCCAGGGTGAGAACGTCGTGTTTGCGGTCCGGGAGGGGGACGGCCTGGCCGCCTTCTGCTGGTGCGTGCTGTTCGACCCGGGCACGGGGCTCGAGGGCGAGGTGGCCGAGCTCTACGTGGGCGCGCCCCATCGCGGGCGCGGCATCGGCGAGGCGCTCGTCAAGCGTGCGGTGCGGCTCTTCCAGGAGCGCGGGGTCACGCTCGGCTATGTCTGGACCCGGCCCGAGAACGAGGGTGCCGTCCGCCTCTACCGGAGGTCGGGATTCGCGCCCAACCGGCAACTGGTCCTGACCTGGTATCCGGCGACGGACCGTCCGCCCCACCCATCTAGAATTCTCTCGTGATCGAGCCCTCGGGGCCCGAGTCACGGCCGCGCGGGCCGAGACCGGCCGCCATGCTGGCCCTGGTCCTCATCGCCGGGGTACTCAGCGCGGGCGTCGCCGCCGGGGTCACGGTGGGCGTCCTCCACCTCCAGGCCAAGACCAACCCGCAGACCGTGGACCTCGGCAGCCGCGTCACCATCACTGAGCAGAACGCGGTCGAGCAGGTCGCCGCCAAGGCGCTCCGCGCGGTGGTGACGGTGGTGACGCAGAACAGGGGCGCCTCGCCGACCTATGGCTCGGGCTTCCTGGTCACCAGTGACGGAGAGGTGGTCACCAACGTCGATCTCGTCGCCCACGCCAGCAATTTCACGATCCTCATCCGCGGCGATACCAAGGCGCGTAGCGCCCGCCTGCTGGACTTCGACTGCGCCACCGGCGTCGCCGTCCTCAAGATGGAGTCGGTCAGCAACCTGCCCACCCTCAGCTTCGGGAGCTCGAGCGCGCTCAAGCCCGGCCAGACCGTGATCGCCCTCGCCGGCCCGCTCAGCGAGCACCAGGCGGTGACACGCGGCATCGTGAGTGCGCTCGGCGCCACGATGACGATCTCGGATCCGATCAAGGGTGCGGGGACGCAGTCGTTCAGCGACACCATCCAGACCGATGCCGGGATCGGCCCGGCGAGCTCGGGGGGCCCCCTTCTGAATGTGGACGGCCAGGTCGTGGGCGTGGACCTGGCGGGGACCGCGAGCGGCCAGCCGGTCGGGGCCGCCCTCGCCGCGAACGACGTCCAGCCCGACGTGCAGCAGATCGTTCAGAACGGGCAGCTCGTGGTGCCCATCCTCGGTGTCGACGGAACCGAGCTGAGCTCGGCCGCGGCGGCGCTCCGCAACCTGCCCCCGGGGATGCTCGTCCAGACCGTGGACGCGGGCAGCCCCGCGGAGCAGGTGGGCATCAAGGCCGGCGACGTGATCACGCAGTTGGACGACGTCACGGTCGGCCAGACCTCGCCGCTGGCCGGAGTTCTCCGCGCCCGCTTCCACCCCAGCCAGCGCGTCTCGGTCACGCTCTCCCGGAACGGCTCCGCCACCCAGGTGCCGGTCACGCTGGGGGGGGGACATCCGGCTTGCGCCTGAGCGTCCCGGTCAAGGAGGAGATCGCGTCCGCGCTCGAAGGGGCCGTGCGCGAGCTGCTGCCCGAGGGCGACCTGCCCGATCTCGAGCTGGGCCGGGCGAGGAATCCCGACCACGGGGACTACGCGAGCCCGGCCGGGCTGAAGCTGGCCGGGATCCTGCGGCGGCCGCCAGCCGAGGTCGCGGCCGACCTGGCGACCCGGGTCCGCGTTCCCGGCCGGGCGGCGAGCGCGGAGCCCGCGGGCGGCTACGTCAACTTCAGACTCGCCCCCGACTGGCTCCGCGGGCTCGTCGGCGAGGTGGCCGCAACCGGTTCCTCCTACGGATCGAGCCGGCTCGGCTCCGGCCGGCGCCTCCAGGTCGAGTTCGTGAGCATCAACCCGACCGGCCCGCTTCACATCGGGCATGGGCGGGGGGCCATCCTCGGCGACGCGCTGGCGAGCCTGCTCGCGTTCACCGGCCACGAGGTGGAGCGCGAGTACTACGTGAACGACTACGGCACCCAGGCCCAGAAGTTCGGGGCCTCGCTGCTGGCCCGGCTGCACGGCCGCCAGCCTCCCGAGGGAGGGTACCTGGGCGAATACGTGACCGAGATCGCAGAGGCCGCTCGCCGGGAGATCCCAGGCCTCGCCGTGATGTCACCCGAGGTGGCCACCGACCGGCTCGTCGAGTACGGCTCCGAACGGGTGCTGGACATGATCCGCGGCAGTCTCGAGGAGCTGGGCGTCCGGTTCGACCGCTGGTTCTCGGAGCGTTCCCTCTGGGAGTCGGGGATCGCCGCCACGGCGATCGAGCGTCTGGAGAGGTCTGGCCACCTGGTGCGCCGGGAGGGCGCGGTGTGGTTCGTGCCGCCGGCCGACGACGCCGAATCGCCGGCGGAGGACAGGGTGGTCATCCGCAGCGACGGGCTTCACACCTATCTCGGCTCGGAGCTCGGCTACCTGCTCGACCGCTTCGAGCAGCGCGGGTACGACCGCGTGATCGAGGTCTGGGGAGCCGACCACTATGGCTACGTGCCGAGATTCCGGCAGAGCATGGCCGCGCTCGGTCTCGCGGACGACCGGATGACCATCATCCTCCACCAGATGGTCAACCTCAAGGAGGGCAGGATGTCGAAGCGGGCGGGCCGGTTCGTGGCCCTCTCGGAGCTGGTGGAGCGGGTCGGCAAGGACGCCGTCCGCTACTTCTACCTGCTGCGCTCCCCCGGCGCGATGATGGACTTCGACCTCGAGCTGGCGACCTCGCAGGGCAACGAGAACCCCGTCTACTACGCGCAGTATGCGCATGCGCGACTGGCGAGCGTGGAGCGATTCGCGGCCGCGAGGGAGCTTCCGACCGCGGCTGATCCGAGCCTGATCGGCGAGGAATGGGAGCTGGACCTCGCCCGCCAGGTCGCGGTCTGGCCGGAGGCGGTCGACGAGGCGGCCCGGCTGCTGGAGCCGCATCGCATCCCCTACTACGTTCACGACCTCGCCGACCGCGTGCACGCCTTCTATCAGGCGGGCAACCGCGACGGGCGCCATCGTGTGGTCGTCGACGACGCGGCCACGACCCGGGCCCGCCTCGAGCTCTGCCGCGCGGCGCGGCACACCCTGCGGAGCGCCCTCGACCTGATGGGCGTATCCGCCCCGGACCAGATGTGATGGCCGCCGCCGGCGACGGACCCGGTGGCCGCATCTCGAGGATGGAGGATCTGCTTTGGACGTGACCTGGCTCGGACATGGCTGCTTTCGCCTCCGCGGACGCGGCGCCGCCGTCGTCACCGACCCCTACCCGCCCAGCCTCGGCATGCGCCTGCCCAAGCTGGAGGCGGACGTGGTCACGATCAGCCACGGGCATGCCAACCACAGCAACCTGGGCGCCGTGCCCAAGGCCGGCTACACGGTCAGCGGCCCCGGCGAGTACGAGGTCGCGGGCGTCACCGTGACCGGGCTGCCCACCTATCACGACCAGGCGCAGGGGGCGGAGAGAGGACGCAACACCGTCTACCTGATCGAGCTCGACGACGTCCACGTCTGCCACCTCGGAGATCTCGGCCACCAGCTCTCCGAGGAGCTGCTCGAACAGCTCGGCTCGGTGGACGTGCTGCTGGTGCCGGTCGGTGGTCACCACACGCTGACCGCCGCCCAGGCGGCCGAGGTGGTGAGGCAGATCGAGCCGCGGGCGGTGGTGCCGATGCACTTCTCGCTGCCGGCGCTGAAGATCGACCTCGAGCCGGTGGACAGGTTCCTCAAGGAGATGGGCCTGGGGGCGGTCGAAGCGCAGCCGAAGCTCTCCATCCAGGCCAGCTCGGGCGAGAGTGAGACCCGGGTCGTTCTCCTCGAGCCCAGGGTCTGAACCGGCCGCACCGGCCTGGACGGCCGGGCGCCAACGGCGGGCGGGCCTGATACGATTGCGAAAACCACCGGAGGTCCAGTTTGTCGAAGTACGTTTTCGTGACCGGCGGTGTGGTCTCGTCCCTGGGCAAGGGGATCGCGGCGGCCTCGGTTGGCAACGTCCTCAAGGCCCGTGGCATCCAGGTCTCCCTTCAGAAGCTCGATCCCTACCTGAACGTCGATCCCGGCACGATGAGCCCCTACCAGCACGGCGAGGTGTTCGTCACCGACGACGGCGCCGAGACCGATCTCGACCTCGGCCACTACGAGCGCTTCGTGGACGTCAACCTGACGGCCGCCTCCAACGTGACCACCGGCAAGGTCTACGCGGAGGTGATCGCCAAGGAGCGCCGAGGCGACTACCTGGGCGCCACGGTCCAGGTCATCCCGCACGTCACCAACGAGATCAAGGAGCGGATCCGGCGGGCCGCCAAGGAGAGCCAGGCGGAGGTCGTCGTCTGCGAGGTGGGAGGCACGGTCGGAGACATCGAGAGCCAGCCCTTCCTGGAGGCGATCCGGCAGCTCAAGAACGATCTCGGACGCGAGAACGTCTTCTACCTCCACGTCTCGCTGGTTCCGGCCATCCGCGGCGAGGAGATGAAGACCAAGCCCACGCAGCACTCGGTGCAGGCGCTGCGCGCGATCGGCATCCAGCCCGACGCCATCATCGCCCGATCCGACCGGCCGATCGAGCAGGAGCTGAAGGACAAGATCGCGCTCTTCTGTGACGTGCCGCGGGAGGCGGTCATCTCGGTTCCCGACGTGGATTCGATCTACGAGGTGCCGATCCTTCTCGAAGAGGCCGGGCTGGGCCTCGTCATCGCCAAGCACCTGGGCGCCGGGGCCGAGGAGGCCGACCTCGGCGGGTGGAGGGGCCTCGTAGACCGGATGCACAGTCCCAAGGGGGTGGTGACGGTCGCCGTGGTCGGCAAGTACGTGGCGCTGCCGGACGCCTACCTGAGCGTGACCGAGGCGCTTCGCCACGCGGGCGCCGAGCACGAGGTCGGCGTCGAGATCCGCTGGGTCCCCGCCGAGGACCTGGATCGGGGGGACACCTCGCTGCTGAGAGGAGTGGCCGGGATCGTGGTGCCGGGCGGCTTCGGGTTCCGCGGCATCGAGGGGAAGGTGGTCGCCTCCCGCTACGCGCGCCACGGCCGGATCCCCTATCTGGGCCTCTGCCTCGGCATGCAGTGCGCGGTCATCGACATCGCGCGTGAGTCGCTCGAGGCGCCGGATGCGAACTCGACCGAGTTCGCCGCCTTCACCTCCACCCCGGTCATCGACCTGATGCCGGAGCAGCGGGACGTCGCCGAGATGGGGGGCACCATGCGGCTCGGGCTCTATCCCTGCCGGCTGGTTTTTGGCACGAAGGCTCAGCGCGCGTACGGGGAGGAGCTCATCTATGAGCGCCACCGGCACCGCTTCGAGTTCAACAACGAGTACCGCGAGGTGCTCGAGGAGGCGGGTCTGGTGTTCAGCGGCCTCTCCCCCAACGGACGCCTGGTCGAGATCGTCGAGCTGGCCGACCACCCCTGGTTCGTGGCCAGCCAGTTCCATCCCGAGTTCAGATCCCGCCCCAACCGGCCGCATCCTCTCTTCGGCGGCTTCGTGGCGGCGTCCGTTCGCCAGAGCGGGATCGACCAGATGGAGCTGCGCCCGCCCTCCCTGGAGCCGGTCGTCGAGCCGGACACGCTGAGCTCCTGACCGGCCATGGAGCTGAACCCCACCGCACCGCTGTCCCCGCCCGACCTGCGCCCAAGCCTCGCCCTGGGTCTGATCAGGGTGACCGAGCTGGTCGCGCTCCGGACCGCCCGCCTGGTCGGCCGCGGCGACGGGTCGCGGGCCAAGTCGGCCGCCGCCACCGCCATGCTGCAGGGCCTGATGGAGATCGACTTCCAGGGCCGCGTGGTCCTGGGCCCGTTCGGCGAGGACATCCTCTCCCCGGGGTCGCTGGTGGGCACCGGTCGCGGTCCCGAGATCGACCTCGCCGTCTATCCTCTGGAGGGCGCCAGCTTGGTCGCCCGCGGGCTTCCGGGCGCCATCTCGATCGTCGTCGCGACCGACCGAAGCGCCTTCCCCAGCCTGCCGGCGGTCGCCTACATGGAGAAGATGGCGGTCGGCCCGCTCGGTCGGGGGGCGCTCGATCTCGACGACAGCGTGCCCGACAACCTCCGCCGGATCGCCTTCGCGCGCGACTGCCGGGTGTCGGACCTGACCGTCGCCATCCTCGACCGGCCCCGCCACAAGGATCTCGTCGAGGATGTCCGCGCGTCCGGTGCCCGCATCATGAGCCTCGCCGACGGGGACGTCACCGGCGCCCTCCTGGCCGCGGTGGACGGCACCGGGATAGACGTCATGATGGGCATCGGGGGCATCCAGGAGGCGATCATGGCGGCGGCCGTGTTCAGGTGCCTGGGGGCCGATATCCAGTGCCGGCTCTGGCCTCGCAACGACGAGGAGCGGATCCTGGCCGGCGCGGACCTCGAGCGCGCCTACGGGCCCGCCGACCTCTGCCCCAAGCCCGCCGAGGCGGCGGTCAGCGGTGTCACCGGCGGCCCGCTGCTGGCGCCGGTCCGGATGGGGGGGGGCTGGACCGAGACCAGCTCGCTGGCGCTGTCCAGCCGGGCCGGCACGGTGCGGCGGATCCGGACCCGGCACCTGCTGCCGCCGGAGGAGTGACTCCACCGGATCCGCGATCTGACGGCGGCCTCCGCGCCGGTCGGCGATCCCCGGCCGGCCCGGGATTGGCGGGCCCGGCCCCGGGGTAGGATTCATCAGCCTTGAATCGGTATCCGGAAAGGGAGCAGCAGCCTCAGGTGCCGGCCCCGCTGACGCCGGGCGCCGACATCCCGCCGGGCTCGCCCTATCACCGCAGCCCTGGCCCGAGCCCCCAGCGGAGCCGGTTCACGAGCTGGCTGCTCGGCATCGCGGCGGCCGTCTTCGGCGTTCTCAAGTACGGCATCGTCCTCCTCAAGGTCATCCCCTTCGGGGGCACGATCATCTCCCTGCTGATCAGCTTCGGCTTCTACGCGGCCTTCTTCGGGCCCTGGTTCGGCGCCGGTCTGGTGGTCATGATCCTGATCCACGAGATGGGCCATGTGATCGAGATCAGGCGCCAGGGCATGGCCGCCACCGCGCCCTTGTTCATCCCCTTCTTCGGGGCCGCGATCTTCCAGCGCTCCCATCCCACCGACGCCCTCAAGCAGGCCCAGATCGGGATCGCCGGTCCGCTGGCCGGCACCGTCGGCGCCACCGCCGCATTCGCCCTCTACGGGTCCACCGGCTTCGGGCCGCTCCTCGTCTGGGCGTACCTCGGCTTCTTCATCAACCTCCTCAACCTGATCCCGGCCGGCATGCTGGACGGTGGCTGGATCATGGCGGCGGTCTCCAAGTGGTTCCAGGTCTTCGGGCTGATCCTGATCGGCGTCCTCGTCTTCGTGACCCACACCTTCAGTCCGATCCTGCTCGTGTTCGTCCTCTTCGGGCTGCCGATGGTCTTCGAGCGCTTCCGGCACGCGAGCTCGCCCTACTACCAGTCGGTCCCCCCGATGGCGAGGTGGGGGATGGCGGGCGCCTGGCTGGTGCTGGTCGTCTATCTCGGCTTCGCGATGGTCAGGGCCCACGACGTCCTCTCCGTGTTTCCAGGCCCCGGCCAGTAGGTAGAATCACCGAGGTTCGAGATGAAGACCCAGATCCACCCCACCTACCACGAGGACGCGGTCGTGACCTGCGTGTGCGGCAACACCTTCACGACGGGCTCCACCCGCAAGGAGATCAAGACCGAGATCTGCTCGGTCTGCCATCCCTTCTATACGGGCCAGCAGCGGATCGTGGACACCGGCGGCCAGGTCGAGCGGTTCGAGAAGAGGGCCGCCAAGCGGCGCTGAGGCGCCCAGGCTGACCATGCCCCCCGCAGCGGAGGGCCTTCCGCTGGACCAGATCGCGGCCGGCGGCCCCCGGGATACCTCCCCGCTTCTCGAGCCCGCGCGTCCGGCTCCGGCCGAGCCGTTCTTCTATGGCGGCCAGGCGGTCATCGAGGGCGTCATGATGCGCGGGCGCCGTCACTACGCGGTGGCGGTCCGCCTGCCGCGCACCGGCGAGGTGGTGGTGGAACGGGGGGAGCTCACCTCCCCCATCTACGTCCACCCCTTCTGGAGGCTGCCCTTCGCGCGGGGCGTGGCACAGATGGCCGAGATGCTTCACCTGGGGATGAAGACCCTGCTCTGGTCGGCGAGCGTCAATGCACGCGGCCAGGATGTCGAGATCGGACGTCGTGAGATCGCCCTCTCGCTGGCCACGGCGCTCATCTTCGCGGTGCTGCTCTTCTTCGGCCTGCCCCTGCTTGGCGCGGGGCTGGCCGTGCATCGGAGCGGGTCCCTCGGCTTCGTGCTCGTGGAGGGCCTGATCCGGGTCGTGCTCGTCCTCGGCTACCTGACCTTGATCGGGCAACTGAAGGACGTCCGCCGCGTTTTCCAGTACCACGGCGCGGAGCACAAGACCATCAATGCCTACGAGTCGGGGTGGCCTCTCGACGTGGACGCCGTCCGCCGCTCCAGCCTGCTCCATCCTCGCTGCGGGACGGGCTTTCTGGTCGTGGTCGTGGTCGCCAGCGTGATCGTCTTCAGCCTCGTCGCCGTCGCCCATCCGAACTGGCTCTGGCTGGTCGTCTCCCGAATCCTGGCCATCCCGCTCATCGCGGGGCTCGGGTTCGAGTGGATCCGGTTCATGGCTCGGCACCGGTCGAATCCCGCCGTCCGGGTCCTGCTGGTGCCCGTGCTGGCCACCCAGCGGCTGACCACCCGAGAGCCGGACGCGGGCCAGATGGAGGTCGCCATCGCCGCCTTCGGCGCGGCCCGGGCCGGAGAGGAAGCGGAGGCGGCATGATCGACCGCCTGGAGGCGGTCCTCCGGCGCCAGCGCGAGATCGAGCGGGAGATGGCGCGCCCGGCCGTCGCCGCCGACCACGAGGCGCTGTCGAGGCTGGCGCGCGAGCAGGCCTCGACTCGTGACCTGGCTGTCTCCTATGAGAACTACAAGGCGGCGCGAGCCGCGCTCGCGGAGGCACGTGAGCTGCTGCGGCAGGAGAGCGAACCCCAGATGCAGGAGTTCCTCCGCGCCGAGGAGTCGGCCGCCGGCGCGCGGATGGAGGAGGTGGACGCGAGGCTCAAGGAGCTGCTGCTGCCCCGGGATCCCAACGACGATCGCGACGTGGTGGTGGAGATCCAGGCCGCCGAAGGCGGACAGGAGGCGGCGCTCTTCGCGGCCGACCTCTTTCGCATGTACACGCACTGGGCGCAGTCGAAGGGTTGGAAAGTCGACCTGATCGACCTCCACGACACCGGGATCGGAGGCTTCGACAAGGTCGAGTTCGAGGTGCGCGGGGCCTCCGCCTACGCGATGCTCAAGTACGAGGGCGGCGTCCACCGCGTCCAGCGGGTTCCCGAGACCGAGAGCCAGGGCCGCATCCACACCTCGGCGGCGACGGTGGCCGTGATGCCGGAGGCCGACCCGGTCGACGTCGAGCTGAGCGAGAAGGACCTCAAGATCGAGACCTCGACCTCCCAGGGCCATGGCGGCCAGAGCGTCAACACCACCTACTCCAAGGTCATCATCACCCACCTTCCGACCGGGATCGTGGTCGCATGCCAGGACCAGCGCTCGCAGCTCCAGAACCGTGAGCGGGCCCTCCGCGTCCTGCGCGCGCGCCTCTACGACAAGCGGCTGGCCGAGCAGATGGAGGCGCAGGGCGCCCAGCGTCGCTCGATGGTCCGGACGGGGAACCGGTCGGAGAAGATCCGCACCTACAACTTCAAGGAGAACCGGGTCACCGACCATCGGATCGGACTCACCCTGTACCGGCTGGAGCGCATCCTGGCGGGGGACCTGGACGAGATCGTGACGGCCCTCGCCCAGGCCGAGCGGGCGGAGCAGCTGGCCGGCGCGGAGGCCGTCTGACGCCAGCCCGGCTGACCCTGCTGGAGGTCCTCGGTCGGGCGGCCGCATTCCTCGAGCGGCAAGGCTCCGGCTCGCCGCGGCTGGATGCCGAACTCCTCCTCGCTCACGGGCTGGGGATCCGACGTCTGGACCTCTACCTCCAGCACGATCGGGCGCTGACCGAGCCGGAGCTGGAGCCCTACCGGCGGCTGATCGCCCGCCGGGGGCGCGGGGAGCCGGTCGCCTACCTGACCGGGCACAAGGAGTTCATGACGCTCGACTTCGAGGTAACTCCGGCCGTGCTGGTCCCCAACCCCGACACCGAGACGCTCGTCCAGCGCGCCGTGGAGTGGGGAAGGGGGCGCCCGGGCAGGATCCGCATCGCCGACGTGGGGACGGGCAGCGGCTGCATCGCCGTCGCTCTCGCGCACTACCTGCCGGCGGCCGATCTCGAGGCGACCGACGACGACGAGGCGGCCCTCCACATCGCCGCCCGCAACGTGGAGCGACACGTCCTCGGAGACCGGGTCAGACTCTCGCGGGGCGACCTTCTGGCGGCCGTCGAGGGCCCTCTCGACGCCGTGGTCGCCAATCTCCCCTACGTGGCGGCCGGCGCCACGCTGCCGGCCGAGGTTGCCGCCCAGCCCGCCCACGCCCTCTTCGGGGGCGCCACCGGGGGAGAGCTGATCGAGCGGCTGCTGGTGGAGGCGGCGCCCCGGCTGGCGCCGGGCGGGGTCACCCTCGTCGAAGCCGACCCGGCGATCATGCCGGTCCTCGCCGAGCTGGCGGGGCGCTCGTACCAGGGAGCGCGTGTGCACCGAGACCTGGGAGGCCACGATCGGGTGCTGGAAGCGTGGAGGTCCTGAGTCCCGATGCGGCCGGCCTGCGCCGGGCAGTCGAGCTTCTCCGCGCGGGGGAGGTGATCGCCTTTCCGACCGACACGGTCTACGGCCTGGCCGCCCTCGCCTCCGACCGCGGGGCTCTGGAGCGGGTCTACCTGCTCAAGCACCGCCCCCGGGACCGGCCCTTGATCTTGATGCCGCCCAGCGTCGCGCAGGTCGGGCGCTGGGGGGTGGTGGACGGCGCCGCGAGGCGCCTGATCTCCCGATGGTGGCCCGGTCCCCTCACCCTGGTGCTGGTCGCCCGGCCCGGGGTCGGCCCCCCGCTCACCGCCGGCGTGCCCCCGGGTATCGGCGTCCGGATCCCCAACCACCAGCTCGCCCTGCGCCTTCTCGACCAGGCCGGGGAGGCTCTCGCCACCACCAGCGCCAACCTGAGCGGACGGACCTCCGCGCTCAGCGCGGGTGAGGCTTCCGCCCTCGCCGGGGTCGCCGCGGTGCTCGACGGCGGGCGCGCGCCCGGCGGCACGCCCTCGACGGTGCTGGAGCTGAGAGGGGGCGTCCCGCGGGTTCTCCGGGAAGGCGCCATCCCGTCCTCCGCGCTCCTCCCCCGCTAGCATTCATGGCATGGCTCGTGCACCCCAGAGCACACTGTCATTCCGGGCTCTCGAGCGCGACGACCCCGACGTCGCACGCCTGATCCACCGCGAGTACGAGCG
Organism: Candidatus Dormibacteraceae bacterium; assembly: GCA_050734915.1. GTDB lineage: Bacteria > Chloroflexota > Dormibacteria > Dormibacterales > Dormibacteraceae > JBOHUX01. The sequence continues at coordinate 6,165 of JBOHUX010000007.1, read as the reverse complement.
CCAGAGCCGGACCCTGGAGCTGATCGCGTCGGAGAATCTCGCCAGCCCCGCCATCCTGGAGGCGCTGGGGACCCTGCTGACCAACAAATACGCGGAGGGCTATCCTGGGCGCCGCTACTACGGCGGCTGCGGTGAGGTGATCGACGAGATCGAGTCCCTGGCCGTCGAGCGGGCCAAGCTGCTCTTCGGCGCCGAGTACGCCAACGTGCAGCCGCACGCCGGCAGCCAGGCCAACGCGGCCGTCTACATGGCGATCTGCGAGCCCGGCGACCGGGTCATGGGCATGGACCTTGCGGCGGGCGGCCACCTCAGCCACGGCAGCCCGGCCAACTTCAGCGGCAAGCTCTACGAGATCCACCCCTACTCGGTGGATCCCGAGACCGAGCTGCTCGACTACGACGCCATCCAGCGCCAGGCCGAGGACGTGCGGCCTCGCATGCTGATGGTCGGCTACTCAGCCTACCCGCGCGTGATCGACTTCGCCCGCATGCGCCAGATCGCGGACTCCGTGGGCGCGGTCATGGTCACCGACATGGCCCACTTCGCGGGCCTGGTCGCGGGCGGCGCCCACCCCAGCCCGGTCCCCCACTCGGCGATCGTGACCACTACCACCCAGAAGACGCTGCGGGGCGCCTGGGGCGCTCTGATCCTGTGCACGGTCGATCACCAGAAGGCGATCGACTCGGCCGTCTTCCCGGGCATCCAGGGCGGCCCGCTCATGCACGCCATCGCGGCCAAGGCGGTCTGCTTCGGAGAGGCCCTCAAGCCCGGGTTCCGGGACTACGCTCGGCAGGTGGTCGTCAACGCCAGGACGCTGGCGGCCCGCCTGGTGGAGCGTGGCCTCAGAATCACCACCGGGGGCACCGACAACCACCTGATGCTGGTGGACCTTCGTCCCTTCGGCCGCACCGGCAAGCAGGTCCAGGATGTCGCCGACGGGGTCGGGATCACGCTCAACCGCAACTCGATCCCCTTCGATACCGCCTCCAAGTTCAACCCCAGCGGGGTCCGGGTGGGGACCCCGCTCGTGACCACCCGGGGGATGGGCGAGGGCGAGATGGTCGCCATCGCCGACTGTCTCGCCGACCTGGTCGAGCGCATCGACGATCCCGTCACGCTCGCGTCGGTGCGCGAACGCACCCTCGACCTCACCGCGCGGTTCCCGATCCCCTACGGCCTCGAGTAGCGGCTCCTGACCCTTCTGACCCGGATCCCCGACCCCGTCGTCAGCCAGGACTTCCTGCGCCAGATCCAGCACCACCTGGCTCCGGCGCTGCCCGCCTTCCTGCTCGCCGGCGCGCTCGCCCTCCTGCTGACCCCGATCGCGATCGGCGTCTCGGGCCGGCTCGGGATGATCGCGCACCCGGGTGGACGCCGCATCCACGCCACGCCGACCGCGCTGCTGGGCGGCTCGGTCCTCTACCTTGCCTTCGCGGGGAGCGCGACAGCGTACTTCCCCCACGACCGCCAGCTGCAGGGCCTCCTGGCCGTCGGCGGGCTGGCGACGGCGGTCTTCATCCTCGATGACCGCTTCGGCATCCCCGCTTGGGGGAAGATCCTGATCGAGGCGGGGATTGCGCTGGTCGCCATCGTCGCCTATCCGGTCTATCTGATCGGGTTCTTCACACTGCCCCATCTGGGCATCGTCCAGCTCGGCCTGATCGCCTATCCACTGACGCTGGGATGGCTCCTCGGGATGCAGAACACGGTCAACATGCTGGACGGCGTCGACGGGCTGGCGGCAGGCGTGGTGGCGATCGTCGCGGTGATCCTCATGGTGGCGGCCGCCAGCAAGGGGCAGATCGACGTGGTGGTGGCGACGGCGGCGCTGACCGGGGCCTGCGCCGGCTTCCTGATCTTCAACTTCCACCCCGCCCGCATCTTCATGGGCGACTCCGGCAGCCACTTCCTGGGCCTGACCCTGGGCCTTCTCTCCATCCTGGGCGTGGCCAAGGTGGCGGTCGTCTTCGCCCTCGTGGTGCCCGCCCTGGCGCTCACCGTGCCGATCGTGGACACCGGCTGGGCGATCGTCCGTCGCAGGCGCCAGGGCGTCTCCATCGCCCACCCGGATACCCGTCACATCCACCACCAGCTGCTCGACTTCGGTCTCAGCCAGCCCGAGACGTGCATGATCTTCTACTGCGCGACCGGCATCCTGGGCGCCCTCGGGCTGATGCTGTTCGGGCACAAGCGCATCCTCGCCGTCGCCATCGTGCTGCTGGTGGTCACCGTCTCCACGGTCGCCGGCGAACGCCTCGAGCGCGCGCGCTGGAGGCTCCCGTTCCCCGGTCTCAGGACGCTGCTCGGGGAGAAGACGGCGACCGGTTGAAGCCCGCCGGCCGGCCCACGTCGAGGGCCTGTCCCGGGGGCAGTCCCGCGATGCCATGACCCCTCGCGCGCGGCGCCACGCCCCGGGAGTGGGGCGGGTCAGCCTGCTAGAATGCCGGGCGGCTAATGAGGCCCCAGCCGCGAGATTCCCCGACGGGTGCCGAGTTGGCCGCCATGGGAGTCTTCCTGGCCGCGGCGGTGGTGATACCGTTGATGGCGGGAATCGCGGTTGACGGTGCCCTGCACTCGGGACCTCTTGGCGCTTTCGTTGGATTGCTCCTCGGCATCGGTCTCAGCATCGCCGGGGTCTACGTGAGGTTCAAACGCTACCTTTGATCGGGAGAGGCAGCGCGGTCCAAAGCGACCGCACCGTCGTCCGGGCGACCGCGGCCGCGTGCGTGGCGGGCGCGGCGCTGAGCCTCGTGGCGGGGGGTGTGGCGGCCCGTCCGGTCACCGGCGAGGCGCTGGCCGTCGGGCTCCTGATCGGGTCGGTCAACGGCGGCCTGGCCGCGCGGAGCCTGGGGACGGACATGGATTTCCGCTTCGCGAGCATGGGCCGGCTGGCCTGCCTGACGGCGGCGGGCCTGATGGTGGGGGTACTGCTAGGGGCCGCCTACGTGCCCCTCGTCGTGGCCGGGATCGCGGCCGCGCAGATGCTCCTGGCCGTCATCGCCGGCTTCGCGACCTGGAGGGGGTGGGCTTGATCTACCTCGACGCGGCGCCCCCGGGCACGCACAACCTGGTGCCGCTCCCGGGCTGTGGCACCGGCGACGGCGCCATCAACCTCCTGGTCCTCAAGTTCTACTACTGCGCCTTCGACGCGGACAGCCTGATCTCGAGCGGGATCGCGATGGCGCTCACCCTCGCCTTCGTCCTCATCGTCACCGCCCGGGTCCGCGACCGGGTGCCCGGCAAGCTGCAGATGGTTCTGGAGTTCCTGGTCGGATACACACGGGGGCTGGTCCGGGAGTCGGTGGCGGAGGACGCGAGCTTCGTGGTGCCCCTGGCGGCCACCATCGGCCTCTTCATCTTCATCGCCAACTGGCTGGACTTCTTCCCACTCTCCCAGCCTGTGTTTCCCGCCAATGCCATCCTCGACCAGACGGTGGCGATGGCGATCGTGGTGATCGTGCTCGTCGAGGCCTACTCGCTCCGGGTGCTCGGATTCCGAGGCTTTCTCCGCCGCTTCACCAAGCCCTTCGAGCTGAACCTGGTGATCCGCGGCATCTTCGTGCTGCTCAACGTCATCGAGGAGGTCGTCAAGCCGGTCACGCTCGCGCTCCGGCTCTTCGGCAACATCTTCGCCGGCGTGCTGATGGTGTTCCTGCTCGGGGCGCTCTTCTCCTACGGGCTGCAGACAACCGGCCTCGGGCATGTCTGGGCTCCCCTCGGTCTGCTCTTTCTGATCATCTGGAAGGCGTTCGACGTGTTCTTCGTCGGCACCATCCAGGCCTTCATCTTCATGCTCCTCACGATCATCTACTTCGGGATGGCCCGGGAGGGGCTGGAGCAAGAAGAGCGCCCCGCCCGCCGCCGGGCGTCGCCGACCGCGTTCCCGGGCCCTCGCGGGGCCGCAACCGAGGCGAGGGCGGCCGCGCCGGCGCCGTCGCCCGCCAGTCCCCACTAGTTCAGGAGGAGGAAAGCGCAGATGAACCATGCGATCGCGATCGCCGGCGCCCTCATCGGCGCCGGGATGGCCCTCGGCGGGGGCGCCATCGGCGCCGCCGTCGGTGACGGCCTGGCCGGTGGCGCGACCATCGCGGGCGTCGCCCGCCAGCCGGAGTCGGAGGGGAGGCTTCGGACGACCATGTTCTTGATCATCGGGCTCGTCGAGGCGATGTACTTCATCAACCTCGCGCTCGGCTTCTACTTCATCACGTCCGTCGCCCAGGGGGTCAAGTAGGCGTTGTCGCACGCGGTCTACATGGCCCAGGCGCGGCTTCTCGATCTGGACCTCTCGCTGGTCGCGGAGCTGGTCGCCTTCCTGATCATGGTCGGCATCCTCGCCAGGTGGGCCTACCCCTGGATCATGAATGCCGCCGAGGCGCGGCAGCGGCAGATCGGGGAGCAGATCGAGGCCGCAGAGCGGGCGCGCCGGGAGGCCGAGCAGAGGCTCGATGAGGTAGGTGCCCGCCTCGACGAGGCTCGCAAGCAGGCGCAGGAGATCATCGACGCGGCCGGCCGGTCCGGTGAGCGGCTCCGGGAGGAGCTCCGGAAGAAGGCGGACCAGGAGGCGAGGCGGCTCGGCGAGCGCGCCCAGCAGGCGATCGCGAGCGAGCGCCAGCAGGCCATGGACGGCGTCCGGCGCGAGATCGCCGAGATGGTCGTCCAGGCCACCGCCCGGGTCGTCGGCGAGAGCCTCGATGGGCCCCGGCACCGCCGGCTGATCGAGCAGGCAATCGAGGAGGTCACAGATGGCGAGCGCCAGCGCTAGGCGCTACGCGCGCGCCATCTTCGAGCTCGCCCTCGCGGAGGGGAGCGAGGCGGTTTGGGCGAGGCGGTTGGAGATCCTGGACCGCCTTCTGAGCGAGCCCCGGGTGAGGGCGGTGGTCGAGAACCCGAGCCTGGCTACCTCCCGCCGGCTGGAGGCGATCGCGGCCGTCATCCCTAAGGAGGCGGGGGCGGAGGGGCTGAACCTGGCGCGGATGCTGGTGACGGGGCGGCGGAGCGCGGTCATCGGCGAGATCGAGTCCGAGTTCCAGCGGCTGGTCGACGAGGCGTCCGGGCGCGTCCGTGCCACCGCGACCACGGCCGTCGAGCTGGCGCGCAGGGACCGCGAGCACCTCACCCGGGAGCTGTCGAAGCGGCTCGGCAAGAAGGTCCGCCTGGAGGTCCGGGTGGACCCCGCCATCGTCGGTGGCCTGGTGCTCCAGATCGGGGATCGGGTGGTGGACGCGTCGATCGCCAGCCGCCTCCGCCAGCTTCACCGCCAGCTGGCAGGCACATGAGCGAGCGCCCGAGAATCGATCGCCATCGAGCGAGAGCCGCCGTGATGGCCGCCTCGCCTCATCCAGCACAGGAGACATGACCGTTGGGCATCAGCAGCAAGGAGATCAGCGACGTCATCAAGGCTCGGCTCAGGGACTTCGACGCCGAGCTGGTGGCCGCCGACACGGGGAGGGTGATCTCGATCGGCGACGGGATCGCCCAGGTCTACGGCCTCCAACGAGCGATGGCGGGCGAGCTGCTGGAGTTCCCTGGCGAGGTCTACGGAATGGCTCTGAACCTGGAGGAGGACCGCGTCCGGGTCGTGGTCATGGGACCCTACGAGCACATCCAGGAGGGCGCCGAGGTCAAGACGACCGGGCGCATCGTGGAGGTCCCGGTCGGGGATGCGCTGATCGGCCGGATCGTCAACGCGCTCGGCGAGCCGATCGACGGCAAGGGTCCGATCAAGGGCGGGGAAACGCGGCCGATCGAGAGCCCCGCGCCCGGGGTCATCACCCGGAAGCGGGTGGACACCCCGGTCCAGACCGGCATCAAGGCCATCGACGCCATGATCCCGATCGGACGCGGCCAGCGCGAGCTGATCATCGGCGACCGCCAGACGGGAAAGACCGCGATCCTCCTCGACACGATCATCAATCAGAGGGGCAAGGATCTGATCTGCATCTACGTCGCCATCGGCCAGAACGCGGCCAACGTGGCCCGGGTCGCCGACACGCTCGAGCAGCACGGCGCCATGGACTACACGATCATCGTCGCCGCCACCGCCTCGGAGCCGGCCTCGCTGCAGTACATCGCCCCCTACTCGGGCTGCGCGATGGGCGAGCACTTCATGGCACAGGGCAAGGAGGCCCTGTGCTGCTACGACGACCTCACCCAGCACGCCTGGGC
>JBOHUX010000006.1:0-27708 GCA_050734915.1 Candidatus Dormibacteraceae bacterium | reverse complement strand
GTTTCTCCTTGTGGGTGTGAAGGTCCGCAAAGGATGATCGATGGTCGTCTTCTATCCAGGCCTCTCAGACCGGAACTCGTACACCACGTCCGTGGACGCTAACGGTGCGCGTGCCCGGTGAGGATTGAAACAGGGCGGCGACCGGGACCCTGACCGCGGATCGGACTTGCACCGGGTGCGCGTGCCCGGTGAGGATTGACACCCCCAAGGCCACCAGCTGGGCGAGGTGGATCCGACTTGCACCGGGTGCGCGTGCCCGGTGAGGATTGAAACAATTCCACCCGCCACGGCGGGGTCACCCCGAGGGCAAGCTGGTCGGGTCTTCCACGGCGAGGCTTCCTGGAGATCGTTAATCCCCAAAGGGTGGCTCAACCCACTCATTTCAGCGAGGAGCCCGTTTGTGAAAGCTTGCACGGGGTGCGCGTGCCCGGTGAGGATTGAAACACGTCTACGATGCCCCGCCAGCTTCCTCGATGCGGCGCCGGGATCAGACCCCCGGTTGAGCGACAGTGACGGGGCGCGAGAAGCGGTAGGCCGCCAGGCTTGAGTCAACGGTGAAAACTGCGCTGGCCTCGTCATCGTCGTCAGTGGTGAGCAGGACGACGGCGTCGACGTAGGAATAGGCCTGGTCGACGTACGTGCCGAGCAGATCCGCCGCGCGCTCGTAGGCGTGATCCGGCATACCTCGCACATCGAAGACCGAGGGGCCGGCGGCCATCATCCCGAACACCGCCAGAGCCGGCCGCGCGTCTCGACGGCCACTGATCTGTCGGTCGTAGCGCAGCTTCGTGAAGGCCTCGCCGGCGACCACTTCTGGCACAATCAGTCGATCGCCGCTACGCCTCGCCTCGGCGATGGCATCAACGGCCCAGCGGTGGTGCCGATCTCCCCGGTTCAGCGCCGCGATCAAAAGGCCGGTGTCGGCAACCGAAGTCACGACTCGTACACCGTCTTGTCGATCGTCTGCGAGAGGTCCTCGGGGCCCTCGAGCAGCCCGATGTAGGCGAGCAGTGGATCCTGGGCGCCCGACTCGGCCGCCAGGCCCGTCTCGACCAGGTGAGAGATCAGGCGGCTTTGGCTGGTCCCGCGCTTGCGTGCCACCTCACGGAGTCGGTCATCGAGCGCCCGCGGAAGCGTGATGTTCTTTCTCACGTGTGTCGCCATGGCCCGATGATACACACTGCTACGGCGATAATGCAGTACCCGGCCAGAGCCGGAAGGTGTCCACGATGGGCCGACATTGTCCTATCTCGGGGCGGACGGGGGCAGCCCCCGGCGGCGAGCGCGGGCGTGGGAATGGGCAGGTTCACCGCGGCGCCGACAACGATGCGTTTGCAGGGTGTGGAGCTCGCTGGAGGCTGCGATGCTTCGCGATCACGAGGGAGCTGCCCCGGGGAACGCTTCGCCGTACCGAAGCCAAGCTGAGACGGAGAGAGGGTTATGCTCGGCGATGCCCTTGAAGGGCGGCTCCCTCAACGCCGGGCGGAGCGCCGGGACCTCTTGCGCATGCTGGGCGCCGGCGCCCAGTCCAGACTGGACTGCTTTCTCGACTGCTGGGCGATCAGCCAGCGCTCATAGCAGCGGTCGCAGCACCACTTGGCGCGCTCCTTGTCGCTCCAGCCAGAGGGCCGGGGGCTCTCGGGTTCGGACCAAGCCAGCGGGTGGGGTGCGCGCACAGCCGGGAATCCTACCGATCTCATGACCGGCTTGGCAACCTACCGTTGCCTGGCAACTCCTGGCCCCCTCAGGGGAGGAGGGTGGACCGCCCGCAGCCAGCGAGTCCCTTGGGCGGTCCCCACAAAGAGAGAGGGAGAGTTTCCAGGACTGATAACGGCGCCGGCCCGCTTTCCCTGCGCCAGACCCTCGCTGCGTGTGGATAATTTGCTCGCCGGCACTCGGGGCCGGATTCGCCAGTAACTCATCCACGAGGGCAGGGCAGGAGCACGGATGGTGGCGACGCAGGGGAACGCGGAAGGCGACGAGCTGATGCCGGGAGAGCGGCCCGACTCCCCCTACCGGGAGGACGCCGAGCACTGGGTGCGCGTCTACGACCAGTTGGTGAGGGGCACACGCGCCCTGCTCCTCGTCGAGTGGGCGCCCGGTCGGAGACGGTCTCCGGAGGCGACCGTCCTCAAAGATAGGCTGGCACGCTACCGCCGGCGGCTGTCGTACTGGCGGCGGCGGATGCGGGGCTGAGACAAGCCTCAGGGGGCGAGCCGGTCGATCCTCCACCCGGGAGCTAGGTCCGGGGCGCCCAGGCGCTCGCGCGTGTAGCGGAGACGATCGTGAAGCCGGTCCGCCCGCCCCTGCCAGAATTCCAGAGTGTCGGGAGACAGCCTGAATCCCCCCCAGTTGGGGGGGCGGGGAACGCCGGCCGGATGCGCCGCCGACACCCTGGCCACGGCCGCCTCCAGCTCGGAACGGGTCACCGGCCGGCTCTGGGGCGATGCCGCCGCCGAGACCTGGGCCCCCCGGGGCCGGCTTTGGAAGTAGGCGTCCGACTCCTCGGCGGGGACCCGGCCGACGGTCCCCGCGACCCTCACCTGACGGTGCAGCAGGTACCAGTGGAACGACATCGCCGCCCGGGGATTGACCGCCAGATCCCGCCCCTTGGCGCTCTCATAGTCGGTATGGAAGACGAACCCCCGCTCGTCAACGCCCTTCAGCAACACCATCCGGACCGAGGGCAGCGCGTGCGTCGAGGCCGTGGCCAGGGCCATCGCCTCCGGCTGCGGCTCGCCGGCGCGGCGCGCCTCGTCGAACCAACGCTGGAAGAGGGCGACGGGATCGGCGCCGGCGTCCTCCTCCAGGAGCCGCGGCTCCGCCGCCATCATCAGGCCACCCGGACATTCGGCAGGCGGGGCTCGGGAAGCACGTGGAGCGCCGCCCACGTCAGCCCGACCATGGCCAGGTCCACGGCCGCGTCGGCCACCGGCGACCAGTGGATCCCGTACGCGCGCCGAACCTCGTCCGGCAGCAGTGAAACGGCGGCGGCCAGGCCGACCCCCCAGATCGGGAATGCGAGGGGGCGGTGGGGAGGACGGAGCAGCATCCTGACGCCGTCCCGGGCGGCGGCGGTCACCCGCAGTCCGGGGACCTGGGCCAGGTAGCGCCGGTTGGCGGCCGCCGTTCGGGGGACGGACACAGCCGGAATTCCGACCAGCGCCGCCGCGACGATCATCTCCGACACGTAGCGATCCTCAGCCCGCCGGCTGAGGCCCGGGCCGAACCGCTGATAGGCGACCAGCTCGGAATCGACCAGGACCGAGTGGACCCAGAGCAGCAGCTCAGGGTCGTCCGCCCGGTAGGGATGGCCGGTGACCTGGTCCACTCCCGTCACCCGCCGGTGGATGGAGTTGACGTGACGGGCGGCGGCCAGCGCCTGGGCGCGGGTCCCGAAGGTCACCACCCGCACGTAGTCGCGGGTCCGCTCGATGCGCCGCCAGGCCTCCTCGCGGGGGTCGGTGTGGTCCGCGACCGCAGCCATCGCCAGGGGGTGGAGGGCCTGGATGAGGAGCGCGCGGATGCCCCCAGCCAGGGCGCTGGGATGGCCGTGGACGCGCCGCACGAGACCGCGGGGGTGGAACATGGGCGCGTCCGGGTCGGCGGGGCGGGGCACGGATCCGATTATCGTGCCGCCGGCCGGTCCCGGCTCGGCCAGTGGCTCACGCGACCGCGCGGTCGGCCATCGCGAGGGCCCGGTCCAGGATCTCGAACCCCTCCGCCAGCTCCGCGCGCCCGATGCAGAGGGGCGGGTTGGTCGAGATCGCGTTCCAGCGCACGAACGTGCTGAGGCCATTCTCGCGCAAGAAGGCGGCGACCGCCGCCATCTCGGGGGAGGAGCCGTTGAAGGGCGCCATCGGTGTCCGGGTGCGCCGGTCCCGGACCAGCTCGATGACGCCGAAGAGCCCGATCGAGCGGACGGCACCGACCGAGGGATGCCGGGACTCGAGTGCCCGGAGGTGGCCGGCCATCACCTCGCCCATGCGCCGGGAGTTGCCGACCATGTCGTCCTCCTCGTAGGCCCGGATCGCGCCCAGCGCCGCCGCGCAACCGATCGGATGGCTGTTGTAGGTGAGCCCGCCCCAGAACACTTCGCCGTCGAAGTGCTCCGCCACGCGGGGCCGCATCGCGACCGCACCCAGCGGGATGTAGCTGCTGGTCAGGCCCTTCGCCATCGTCATCAGGTCGGGGACCACCCCCCAGTGATCGACGGCGAACCATTCGCCGGTGCGGCCGAAGCCAGTCATGACCTCGTCGCAGACCATCAGGATCCCGTGCCGGTCGCAGAGCTCCCGCACGCCTTCGAGGTAGCCGGAGGGCGGGATCAGGATCCCGTTGGTGCCCGTCACCGTCTCCAGGAAGAAGGCCGCGATGGTGGCCGGCCCCTCGAGCTGGACCACCTCCTCCAGGTTCGCCAGCGCCTCCTCGGCGGAGTCGGTCCCGCGCTCGATGCCGTGGTAGGGGTCGAGCACGTGGACGACGCCCGCGGTGCCTGCCTCGTTGGGCCAGCGGCGGGGATCGCCGGTGAGGGCGATCGCGTTGCCGACGGCACCGTGATAGGAGCGGTAGCGAGCCAGGACCTTGTGGCGCCCGGTCACGGCGCGCGCGATCTTGAGCGCGTTCTCGTTGGCGTCCGCGCCGCCCAGCGTCAGGAGCACCTTCTCCATGTCGCCGGGCAGTAGCGCGGCCAGCTTCTCGCCGAGGCGCGCGCGCACCTCGGTGGCGGCGAAGGGGCCGATGTAGGCGAGCTGCTCGGCCTGGGTCTTGATGGCATCGATGATGCGGCGATCGCCGTGGCCGGCGTTGACGCACATGAGCTGGCTGTTGAAGTCGAGAAACCGGCGCCCGTCCACCGTCGAGAAGTGGACGCCCTGAGCGCGCTCGACGGCCAGTGGCTGGACGGCAGACTGCGCGGTCCAGTCGTAGAGCGTGTGCCGGCGGCACAGCTCGACGACCTCCTCCGCGCTCAACGTCCTGACCGGCGCCATCAATGAGCCCCGCCGCTATTCTGCCGCACGCGAGCCCGACCGGCTCGGCCGGGGCGTCCCACAATGGGCGCGTGGCGGACCTCCTGGGGGGCGTCGAGGAGCACCTGCAGCGGATCTCGCGGCTGGACGGCCGCGTTCACGCCTACGTGCACGTGGATCCGGACGCTCGAGGCCAGGGCGCCGGGACGCTGGCCGGCCTGACGGTCGCGGTCAAGGACACGCAGCCCGTGGCGGGGATGCCCTGGACGTGCGGCTCGGTCCGCTGGCGGGACCGGGTGGCCGGGTTCGACGCGGCGCCGGTCGCGGCTGCCCGGGCGGCGGGGGCGGCGATCCTGGGCAAGACCAACACACCAGAGCTGGCGGCGGCGGTGGGCACGACCAACGACCTGTTCCCGGCGACCGAGAACCCCTGGCGGCCGGGCATCACGCCGGGCGGCTCGAGCGGCGGCAGCGCCGCCGCCGTCGCCGCGGGACTGGCCACGGTCGCCTTCGGCGACGACTATGGCGGCTCCATCCGCATCCCCGCCGCCTGCTGCGGCGTCGTCGGCCTGAGGCCCAGTCCGGGCCGCGTCGCCGACGAGGCATTCGACGCCGGCGGCCTCAACTCGCGGGGGCCGCTCTGCCGCTCGGTCGCGGAGGTGCGGCTGGCGCTCCAAGTGATGCTGGGCGAGGCGGTCCCGGAGGCGGAGCACGGCCCCTGGCGCATCGGGGCGGTCCTCGACACGCCGCTCGAGGCGGACGGCGCCTGCCTGGCGGCCTGCCGACGTGCCGCCGACGCCCTCCGCCGGGCCGGCCACGACGTGCGCGAGGTGGGCTGGGATCCCGAGCCGGTGGCGGACGCCTACCGCATCGTCCGCCGCTTCGTGCTGGCCGGGTGGCCGGGCGAACCCTCGGCCTACGGTGCCGCCGTCCGGGGCCTGATCGAGGCGGGCAGGGGTGTCGTCGCGGTGGACTTCCACCGCGCCCACCGGCTGGCCACATCGACCGCCCGGCGCTGCCTCAACGATCTCGTCGAGGCCCGGTTCGACGCCATTCTCACGCCGACGCTGGGTATGCGGCCGATGGCGATCGCCAGCGTGCCGACGTTCCTGGGTCAAGACTGGGACCGGTACACGCAGTTCGTGCTCCCGGCCAGCTTCGCCCGGCTGCCCGCGATCTCCATCCCCGCCGGGCTCGACGGCGGCCTGCCGACGGGGGTGCAGCTGGTCGGGCGGTACCGGCGGGAGTGGGCACTGCTGAACATCGCGGAGGCGCTCGAGGCGGAGTCCGGGTTCGGCTTCGTCACGCCTCCCGGTTTCGAGTGAGCTCTAGCTTCAGCATCTCCCGGTATCCCGGGCCCCGGTCGAGCGGCGGTCGAGAGCGCCGGCGGCGGCGCGTGCCCACGATGTGGAGGCCCCGGATGACGACCCCGTAGTCGCGCTCCGCCGCCTCCTCTGACACCAGTCCGCGGACCACGTCCAGGAGGACCAGCTCCGGGTCGCGCTCGAAGGGGTCCCCCCAGCCGCCGCCGCCGGTCGTTCGCAGCCGGAGCAGCGCTCCCGCCGGCATCTGCACGTCGTCGTTCATGCCTGGAAGCTCCGCTCCGTCCACGGAGGCCTGGTAGGGAAGCCCCGCCATGCCGCCCGCAAGGCCGTAGCAGCCGAGGCGGCAGCGGTCAGCGGTGGAGACGAAGCGGGCGGGTCGCAGGAGGCGGACGTGCTTGTCGTAGCCGAGGCCGCCCCGCCGCCGGCCGGGGCCGCCCGAGTCGGTGGCGAGGGCGAGCTTCTCGACGAGGACCGGAAAGCGAGTCTCTGTGAACTCCGCCGGCAGGTTCTTGGAGTTGGGCACGATGTGGATGGCGTCCGCTCCGTCGGCGTAGAAGCGGCCCCCGGAGCCTCCTCCCAGGACCTCGCGGAGCAGGTACCAGCGTCCCTCGTGGTCGGTGCCGTGCAGGCCCCAGTACCTGATCGTCTCTTGATCGGCCGGCATCCGACCGCCGACCGCCTGCGCGATGCAGCCGCCGAAGACGCCCAGCAGGCGCAGGATCAGGAACGAGCGGGCGTTGGTGGGCGCCGGGAACTCCGGCGTGACCAGCGTGCCCTTGGGCGGGAAGCGCAGCTCCAGCACCTCGCAGATCCCCTCGTTGATGTCCAGCTCGGCTGCCCTCTCCGGCGACTCCGCGAGATTGCGGAGCATGCAGGCCATCCACTTCCGCAGGAAGCGGCCCTCCGCGTAGTCGCCGGCGTGGTTGATGGGGCCCGTCGCCTGAGGACCGGTGCCGGTGAGGTCGCACACGATCCTGGCCGGCGTCTTTGTCATCGTCATCCGCAGCCGGTGCAGCCGGGGTGCCTCGACACCGTCGTGCTCGATGTAGTCCTCGAACTCGTAGGTGCCGTCCGGGATGCGGGGCAGGATCTCCCGCCGGAAGGTGTCCGCGCAGCGCCGGATGAGGGCTTCGAAGCACATCTCGACGGTGGCGGCGCCGTGGCGCTCGAAGAGCTGCCGGAGGCGGCGGGCGCCCATCTGGCAGGCCGCCACCTCACTGTCGAGGTCGCCCGCGAACGACTCCGGTGTGCGGGAGTTGCGGACGATGACACGGTAGAGGTCGTTGTTGCGGACGTTGCGATCGAAGAGCCGGACCGGCGGCACCATGAGGCCCTCCTGGAAGACGCTGTTGGCGTGTGCGGGCATCGAGCCCGGCACCATGCCGCCGATGTCGTCGTGATGCCCGAAGGCCTGCACGAACGCGACCACCCTCCCCTGGTGGAAGACGGGCACGGTGGTGGTGAGGTCGGGGAGATGGCCCACCGAGCCCTCCGAGAGATAGACGTCGTTGTGGTAGAAGACGTCGCCCTCGTGCATCGACTCGAGCGGGAAGTCGCGGACCACGGGATCCACCATGGCCGAGTAGGAGCGTCCGGTCAGCTTGCGGCAGGCGCGATCGTGGATCCCGGCCCGGTAGTCGTGCTGGTCGCGGATCATGGGCGAGCGGGCGGTGCGTTCGATGGCCGCCTCCACCTCAGCCTCGATCGAGTTGAGGGCGCCCTCGACGATCTGGAGGACGATCGGGTCGAGCGCGTCCATCAGGCCCCGGCCGGGCGCAGTATGAGGTTGCCGAGCGCGTCGACCGCGCAACCGAAGCCGGCCTCGACCACGGTGGTGGATCCGTACTCCTCGATCACGGCCGGCCCCTGACAGGTGAAGCCGGCGGGCAGGTCCGATCGCGCGTAGACGGTGAAGCCCGCCCTCGAGCCCACGGGTGTCCCGCCGCCGACTGGGGGCGCCTCCCCGGGAGCGGGGCGCTCGACGGTCCCCAGCCCGACCACCTTCCAGTTCACGAACTCGACCACCTGGCCCGAGCGATAGGAATAGCCGTAGGCGCGGTCGTGGGCGTCGTGGAATCGTTCGGCGGCCGCGGCGGCATCGAACGGCTCCCCGACTGTGACCGGGATCTCGTAGGCCTCGCCGAGGTAGCGGGCGTCGACCGAGCGGCTGAGAACCATCCGGTCGGGCGTCACGCCCTGGGCGGCGAGCGACTCGCGGGCCTGCTCCTCGAGCGGCCGGAAGATGGCCGCCACCGCCGCCAGATCGACCGCGTCGTGCCGCTGAACGAGCGTCTGCACGTGGTCGTCCTTGAGATCGACGGCGAGGAGCCCGAGGGCGGAGACGTGGCCGGGGCTGGGCGGGACGACGACGGTGCGGATTCCGAGGAGGTCGGCGATCTGAGCCGCCTGCAGCGGCCCCGCGCCACCGAACGCCACCAGGCTGTCGCGGCTGGGATCGATGCCGCGCCTGACGGTGAGCTGGAGGATGGCGTTGGCCTGGTTGTGGGCCGAGAGCTCCAGGATGCCGGCGGCGGCCCGCGAGGGCGAGAGGCCCATCGCCGCCGCCAGGCGGACGATGCCCGCCTCGGCGAGCTCTCGGTGGAGCCTCACCGACCCTCCCGCGATCACCTCCGGCAGCCGGCCCAGGAAGAGGTGGGCGTCGGTCACCGTCGGCTCTTCCCCGCCCAGGCCATACGCCATCGGCCCGGGCACGGCGCCGGCGCTGCGGGGACCGACCGCGAGGCCGCCCTCGGGTCCGAGCCGGGCCACCGAGCCGCCGCCGGTGCCGACCGACACGATGTCGATCATCGGGATGCGGACCGGAAACCGGCCGATCTGGCCCTGAGTGGTCAGCTGCGGTTCCGCGCCCTCGACGAGGCAGACGTCGCTCGAGGTGCCGCCCCCGTCGAGGGTGATGACCTGGTCGAATCCCGCCTGGCGCGCCAGCCAGGCGGCACCCAGAGCCCCGGCGGCGGGCCCGCTGAGAGCGGTCGAGATCGGCCGCCGCGCCACCGCGGCGGCGGGGAGGACGCCGCCGTTCGACTTCATGATCAAAAGTGGGGCACGGGGCGCGATCCGGCCGACCTCGCCGGCGGCCCGGTCGAGGTAGCCGGTCACCTCGGGCTTGACAAAGGCGTCGACGAGCGTCGTGATCGCACGCTCGTATTCGCGGTACTCGGGCCAGACCTCGCTCGAGAGGGAGATGGCGCAGTCCGGGTGCTCCTCCTTCAGGATTTCGCGCATGCGCCTCTCGTGGGCGGGGTTGGCGTAGGCATGGAGGAAGCAGACGGCGACCGATCGCGTGCCCGCGTCGCGGAGCCGCCGCGACACCTCGCGGGCGCCCTGCTCGTCGAAGGGGGTCAGCACCTCGCCCCTGAAGTCCAGCCGCTCGCCGACCTCGAAGACCCGTTCGAGGGGCACGATGCGGTCGGGCTTGACCCAGAAGTAGGAGTTGCCATAGCCGTCGGGCACGCTCTGGCGGGCGATCTCGAGGAGGTGCCGGAAGCCCCGCGTCGTGATCAGGGCCAGCGACTGGAACCGCTCCTCGAGCAGCGCGTTGGTGGCGACGGTGGTCCCGTGCGCGACCGAGGCGATCCCCGCGCCCGACGGCGGCCCGGCCGCCAGCGCCCGCCGCAGGCCCTCCCCGAGCGCCCGGGCGGGATCGTCCGGCGTGCTGGGCAGCTTGAGGCGGACCGTCTCGCCGCCGCCGCCCAGGAGCACCACGTCGGTGAACGTGCCGCCGGTGTCGATGCCCACCCGCCGCGCGGGATGCGTCACCGCCGGCACCCGGACGGGATCAGGACGGCGCCGCGGCCGGGCACGCCGTTGACAGAGGTGGTGTCGGGCATGGAGATCAGACAGGTTAGCGCGCACACGGGGCGCCGGGGCCGCCTGCAGAATCCCCCACGCAGGGGTGAGGGCGCTAAGGCGAGGCGAACGCCTGGCTCAGATCGAGCGATCGGATCACGCTCCGGTCTCCATCGACGTCAGGCGGCAGCGCGTAGTAGAAGGTGGCGCCGCAGAGCGCGTAGGCGGCCCGGAGATCGGGCTCGCCGGCGACGGTCAGCTGAAGGGTCCGATGCTCGGCGAACGAGTACGCGAACAGCTGCCGGGCGTTGCAGCGTTGCCGGATCGCCGGCCCGCGCTCTACAGTGATCGCTCCGTGAAGCCGCCGCCCCTCGTGCACCACGTCCCGACCACGTTGGCGGCGGCGCTCGACCTGCTGGGGGGCCTCGAGGACGCCAAGATCCTGGCCGGCGGCCAGTCGCTGGTGCCGCTGCTGAACTTCCGGCTCGCCCGCCCCGCCCACCTGGTGGACGTGAGCCGGCTCCCGGACCTGGGCCGCATCCACGAGCGAGACGGGGGGGTCGCCGTCGGCGCGCTGGTGACCCAGTCGGCCGCGGAATCGGACCCGCTGCTCCGAAGCCGGTCGCCGCTGGTCCCGCTGGCGCTTCGGGAGGTGGCCCATCCGGTGATCCGGAACCGGGGCACCGTGGTCGGAAGCCTCGCCCACGGCGACCCCGCCGCGGAGCTGGGCGCGGTCCTGCTGGCGCTCGGCGGCACCGTCGTCGCCACGTCCCGGCGCGGCACGCGCGAGATCGCGGCGGACCGCTTCTTCGTGGCCTCGCTGGAGACCGCGCTGGAACCGGACGAGCTCGTCACCGAGGCCTGGTTCCCCGCCTTCACCGGGCCTGTCGCCGTGCTCGAGGAATGCCGGCGCCATGGCGACTTCGCGCTCGCCGGCGTGGCGCTGGCGGGGGAGCGCATGGCCGCCTTCGGCGTCGCCGAGACGCCGGTCCTCGTCGATCCCGAGCATCCTGCCCGGGATCTCAGCCCGAGCGGGGATGGGGAGGCGAGCGGGCCGTTCGTGCTGCACCTGCTGGAGGTGCTCGCCGGCCGGGCCCGGGCATTTCTGGGAGCGGGGGGTGGGGAGGTGTCCTTCCCAAGCCGGTCGGGGCCGCGACCGCCGGCAGTTCCCGCGGGCGCTTTCGGTCTCAACGGTGCCATCCGGCCCGCCCCCGCGGCCGGGCGCAGACTGCTCAGCGACCACCTCCGCCACGACCTCGGGCTGACCGGCACCCACGTCGGCTGCGAGCACGGGGTGTGCGGGTGCTGCACGGTCCTTCTCGACGGCCTCCCGGTCCGCTCCTGCCTGATGCTCGCCGCCCAGGCCGAGGGACACCAGGTGACGACGGTCGAGGGGCTGGCGGGGGACGGCCCGCTGCACCCCGTGCAGCGCGCGTTCCGCGAGTGCGGCGGCCTCCAGTGCGGCTTCTGCACGCCCGGGTTCCTGATGGTGGCGGCCGCGCTCCTGGCCGGGAATCCACACCCCAGCGCCGAGGACATCGAGGAGGCGATCGCCGGCAACCTCTGCCGGTGCACCGGCTACGCGGGCATCCGCCGGGCACTTGGTCGCGCGGCGGAGCTGGCCGGGGCGGCCGGGTGACCACCCGCTGGTTCGGCGCGCCGGTCCAGCGCAAGGAGGACGAGCGGCTCCTCCGCGGCCAGGGCCGCTTCACGGACGACATCGACGGCGGCGCCCTGGCCGGATGCGTGGTCCGCTCGCAGCTCGCGCACGCCCGGATCACGTCCGTGGACACCGCCGCCGCCCGCTCGCTGCCCGGCGTCCATGCCGTCTACACCGCCGGCGACCTTCCCTTCGGCGGCGCGGATCTGCCGCTGCTGATCCCGCATCCGAGCCTGACCCACGGGCGCACGCAGCGCTGCCTCGCCTCCGAGGTGGTCAGGTACGTGGGGGAGGCCATCGCCTTCGTCGTCGCCGACGACCGGGAGACGGCGGAGGACGCCGCCGACCTGGTCGAGGTCGGATACGCGCCCCTGCCCCCGGTGGTGACGCCGGAGACGTCGGTGCTCGCTCACGACCTCGTCCACGACGACGTCCCCGGCAACGTGGCGGCCACGCTGGAGCAGGAGGTCGGCGACGTGGGCCAGGCCTTCGCGGCCGCGGCGCACGTCATCGAGCGCCGGTACCGGGTCGAGCGCAGCGCGGGGCAGCCGCTGGAGGGGCGTGCGGTCTGGGCCGGTTGGGATGCGCGTGAGCGCCGGCTCCTGGTCTACGACTCGACCCAGGCCCCGATCGCGATCCGCGGCGGGTTGGCGGCGCTCTTCGGTCTTCCCGAGACCTCGGTCGAGGTGGTCGCGCCCGATGTGGGGGGGGCGTTCGGCCCCAAGATCATGCTCTTCTACCCGGAGGAGGTGCTGGTCCCCTTCGCCGCCATGCGGCTGGACCGGCCGGTCAAGTGGACCGAGGACCGGCGCGAGCACTTCATCTCCACCAACCACGAGCGAGCGCAGGTCCACGAGGCTCGCTGCGCCTTCGACGCCGAGGGCCGGGTGCTGGCGTTCGAGGACGAGTTCATCAACGACGCCGGCGCCTACGCTCCCTACGGCATCGTCCTCCCCCTCATCACGGCCGCCCAGCTGCCCGGTCCCTACGACATCGGTGCCTACCGGATCCGCTTTCGAGACGTCTACACGACCACGGTGCCGACCTCCCCCTACCGGGGGGCGGGCCGTCCCCACGCCTGCTTCGTGATCGAGCGGCTGATGGACGCGATCGCCGCCGAGCTGGGCCTGAGCCGGGCGGAGGTCCGGCACCGGAACCTTCTGCGGCCGGACGCCTTCCCGCGCGAGGTCGGGCTCCAGTGGCAGGACGGGGGCCAGGTGGTGCTCGACAGCGGGAACTACCCCGAACTCCTCGCACGCTGTCAAGAGCTGCTCGGGCCCCGCCCCGCAGGCGACCATGTGGGGATGGGTCTGGCCATGTACATCGAGGGGACGGGGGTCGGGCCTTATGAGGGCGCCCACGTCCGGGTCCTCAGCGATGGGCGGGTGGCCGCCGCGACCGGGACCGGTACCCAGGGTCAGTCGCACGAGACCGTCTTCGCGCAGATCGTCGCCGACGAGCTGGGGGTGGGCGTCGAGGACGTGGACGTGGTGACGGGCGACACGCGGCGGATGTCGTGGGGGGTGGGAACCTTCGCCTCCCGCAGCGCGGTGTTCGCCGGTAACGCCTTCGCCGGCGCCGCCCGGGCGGTGGCGGCCCGGGCGCGCGCGGTGGCCTCCGAGCAGCTGGAGGTGGATCCCGAGGACCTGGAGCTGGCCGGGGGCATGGTCAGAGTCAAGGGCGTGCCCGAGCGGGGGCTCCCCCTGGGCACCGTCGCGGTGCTCTCCAACCCGCTGCGCTACGCCTTCGGAGCGGGGGCGGAGATCGCCACCCAGTTCCAGCGCCGCCCGCGCCCCGGCTCACCGCTCCGTGACAACCAGGCGCCGGGCCTCGAAGCGTGGGGGTACTGGAGCCAGATGGGGGCGACCTGGGCATCGGGCTGCCATGCGTGCTGGGTGCGGGTCGATCCGGAGACCTTCCGGCTCCGGATCCTTCGTTACGCCGTGGTTCACGACTGCGGGCGGGTGATCAACCCCGCCGTCGTGGCCGGCCAGATCCAGGGCGGCGTCGCCCAGGGCATCGGGGGCGCCTTCTACGAGCGGATCGCCTACGGCGAGGACGGCCAGCTTCGCAACGCGTCGTTCATGGAGTTCCTGATGCCCTACGCGACCGAGGTCCCCGAGGTCGTGATCGACCACCTGGAGACCCCCTCGCCGCTCAATCCGCTCGGCGTCAAAGGGGCCGGTGAGGCGGGCACCATCCCGGTCGCGGCGGCGATCGCGGCCGGCATCGAGGAGGCGCTCGGGGTGCCAATCACCGAGGTCCCCCTCTCGCCGCTCCGGCTCTACCAGCTGAGCCGGGCGGCGGGGGAGTCCGCCCCCGGCGGCCCCGGCTAGACTTTCCCAAGCAGCATGTCGGCCACAGTCCACAAGATCGAGCTTAGCCGCGGGCCGGCCGACGCCTCGGGCTTCCTGGCGCTGGTGGAGGACGGCACCATCGATCCGGACACGGTCTGCGCCGTCATCGGCAAGACCGAGGGCAACGGCGGCGTCAACGACTTCACCCGCATCCTCGCCGACCGCGCCTTCCGCGACGTTCTTCGCGCTGAGGGGAAGCGGTCCGAGGAGCAGGTGGCCGGGATCCCCATGGTCTGGTCCGGAGGCACCGACGGCGTGCTCTGCCCGCACGCGTGCGTCTTCTGCCGCGTGGGCGCCGACCGGGCCGGCCTTGCGGTGGTGGTGGCCGTCTCCGAGCCGATCCTGCCCGAGGAGATCGGCCGGGTGCAGATGGTGGACAAGGTGGCGGCCGCGGTCGGTCGGGCGATGACCGACGCGGGCATCGGGCGCCCCGAGGACGTCCACTGGGTGCAGACGAAGACGCCGCTGCTGACCATGGGCGCCATCCAGGCGGCCCGCGCCCGCGGTCACGAGACGGCTCTGCCGGACCCACACGGCTCCATGGATCTCTCCAACGGCACGGCGGCGCTCGGCATCGGAGTGGCGCTGGGTGAGATCCGTCGGGAGGAGGTCTCGGACGCGGCGATCGGTCGCCGGCTGGAGCTCTTCAGCTCGGTCGCCTCCTGCTCCAGCGGGGTCGAACTCGACCGCGCCCAGGTGGTGGTGCTCGGCAACGCGGGTTCGGGGGGCGCGTACCGGATCGGCCACTCGGTGATGAGGGACGCCCTCGACCAGGAGGCCGTCTACGAGGCGATCCGCGACGCCGGACTGGCCCTGCCGGAGCGGGCCCGCGCCGCCGACCTCGGGGGTCGGGTCGTGAATGTGTTCGCCAAGTGTGAGGCCGACCCCGGCGGGCGCCTGCGCGGGCGGCGGCAGGTCATGCTCGACGACTCCGACGTCCACCACCACCGGCACGCCAAGGCGGCGGTGGGAGCGGTGGTCGCCGCCGCCGTCGGGGACCCGGCCGTCTTCGTCTCCGTGGCGGCGGTCCACCAGGGCCCTGCCGGCGGCGGCCCCGTGGCGGCCGTCGTCAAGAACACCTGACCGTGCCGCGGGGAAGGCGGGGCAGCCGTTACGTGGTCGCGCTGGGCGGCAACGCCATCACCCCCACCGGCGGAACCGGGACCGCTGAGGAGCAGGAGCGGACGGTGGCGGCGGCGATGGCACGCCTGGCCCCGATGGTCGCCTCCGGAGCCGAGCTGGTCATCACCCACGGCAACGGCCCCCAGATCGGGAATCTCATGCTGAAGAACGAGGTCGCCGCGCACCTGGTGCCACCGATGCCGCTGGACTGGTGCGTCGCCCAGACCCAGGCCACGATCGGCCTCGCCATCCAGACCGCCCTCGAATGGGAGCTGCGGCGGTTGGGGGTCGAGCGGGGGGTGGTCGCCGTCCTGACCCGGGTCGTCGTCGACGGCGATCCCGCCGCGATGGCCTGGACCAAGCCGATCGGCCGCCACCTTGCGGAGGCCGACGCCCGGGCCGCGAGCGACTCTCGACACCGGTTCGCGCCTCAGGCGGACGGTTCCTGGCGCCGGGTCGTGCCCTCTCCCGAGCCGCTCGCCGTGGTGGAGGAGCCTCAGATCCGCCGGCTTCTCGAGAGCCGGGCGGTGGTGGTGGCGGCGGGGGGCGGGGGAGTGCCGGTCCACGAGGACGCCGAGGGGCGCTACCGGGGCGTCGAGGTGGTCATCGACAAGGACCTGACCGCCTCGCTCTTGGCCCGATCCCTGCGGGCGGACACGCTCGTCATCCTCACCGACACCGAGGGCGCGACCCTCGACTTCGGCCGCCCCGGCCAGCGCGTGCTGGGGCAGATCGGCGCGGCCGGCCTTCGCGAGCTGCAGGCGAGAGGACACTTCGGGGCGGGGTCGATGGGCCCCAAGGTCGAGGCCGCCCTCCGGTTCGTGGAGGCCGGCGGTGCCCGCGCCGTGATCGCGAGCCTGGACCGGGCCGTCGAGGCGGTGGCGGGCTCGGCGGGAACTCAGATCGCCGGCCCCGGCGCCGTCCCCGTCTGACGGGATGGGACCGCTGACGGCCGTGCGGGTACGCTCGGTAAGCAATGCCGTCCTGCCCCTGTTCCGGGGACCCTTTTGCGACGGCGTCGGGCTCGGGAGCGGCTACGTGGACTTCGACGGCTACGTCCTCGCCCTGACCCGGCCCGGCCGGCCCCGGATGCCGAACGGCGTCGAGTGCGGTGTCGACCTCGCCCCTGGCGCGCGGTGCCGGATCGGGGGTGGCTGGCTGGTGGTGGACGGCCACGGTCTTCTGCCCGGCCCCCTCTGGAACCCCGTCCCCGAGCCTCGTGTCCGCCCCCGTCCGGGCCCCGGCCCCGCGATCGAATTCGACGTCGAGCAGTTGGCCGGGCGGGGCGAGGGCCTGACCCCGGCCGGAGACGACCTCCTGGCCGGCTACGCCGCCGGGCTGGTCCTCTTTCACGGCCGCCACGCGGAGGCCGCGGCGATCGCGGCGGCGGCGGCGCCCCGGACGACCCGGCTGGCTGCCACGCTGCTTCGCCATGCCTCCCGTGGGGAGCTGCCGGAACCGGCTCACGCGCTGCTCGAGGACGGTGATCCAGGGCCGCTGACATGCTTCGGCCACTCGTCCGGCCGCTGCCTGCTGGCCGGGCTGGCGGCGGGGGCGGCGGCGTGCTGAGGGTCGAGGTCCGGCCCCGCGAGTATCACGACTCCGTCCTGCTCATGCTCGCCTCCCGCCGCATGGCGGCCACGGCCGGGGTGGAGGCGGCGATGGCCGCCATGGCGACCCCCCTCAATCGCGACCTGCTCCGGGAGGCGGGGCTCTGGGATGCCTCGCTGGACGCCGCCACCGCCGATGACCTGGTGCTGGCGGCTCGGGGCGAGGCGGCGGAGGCTGCCCTCGGGGCGGCGCGCGACCAGCTCACCCGCCCGGCGGGCGCCGCTGCCGGCGATGTGCCCGCCGCGCGGACCCTGCGGGCGGGGGCGGCCCGCCTCCCCGGTGCCAACCTGGCGCTGATCTCGGTGCCCGGGCCCCACGCCACCTGGGCCGCCTGGGACGCGCTCAGGTCGGGCCTCAACGTCTTCTGCTTCTCCGACAACGTGAGCGTCGGGGACGAGGTCCTCCTCAAGCGGGAGGCGTTGGCGCGCGGCCTCCTCTTCATGGGCCCGGACTGCGGAACCGCGATCATCGACGGCGTCGGGCTCGGCTTCAGCAACGCGGTGCCCAGGGGTCGGGTGGGGATCGTGGGGGCCTCCGGAACCGGCGTCCAGCAGCTCTCGTGCCTGCTCGCGCACCAGGGCGTGGGGGTCTCCCAGGCGATCGGGGTGGGCGGCCGCGACCTGAGCCCCGAGGTGGCGGGGCTGATGACCAGGGAGGCGATCCGGCGCCTGGACGATGACCAGGAGACGGACCTCATCGTCGTCGTCTCCAAGCCCGCCCGGGCCGAGCTGAGCGCCCGCAAGCCGCTGGTGCAGGCGCTGCTGGGACAGGGCGTCGATCTGACTGAGATCGCGCTCCAGGTCGGGGGGGGCAGCCTGCCCCCAGATCCCGAGCCGCCCCGCTGGGCGGGGCCGGTGGCGGGGATCTTCTCGGGAGGCACGCTCCGGGACGAGGCGGCCCTGATCTGGGGCGGCGACGCCCGATTCCAGGCCATCGACTACGGCGCCGACGAGTACACGCGCGGGCGCCCCCATCCGATGATCGACAACACGATCCGCCAGGAGGCGATCCGCCGCGCGGAGGGCCTCATCTACCTTGACGTGGTGCTCGGCCGAGGCGCCCACCCCGACCCGGCCGCGGAGCTGGCGCCGGCCCTCGCCGGACGCCCGGCGGTGGTGGTACTGGTCGGCGTCGAAAGCGATCCCCAGGGTCTCAGCCGCCAGCGCCGGGCGTTCGAGGAGGCGGGCGCGTCGGTGTGGCTCTCCAACTCCCACGCGGCGAGCGCGTTGCGGTGAGCATGCTGGGCGGCGTCCGCGCCGTGACCGCCGGGGCGGGGCTGCTCGCCGACGCCCTCGAGGCGCAGTCGCCGGAGGGGATGCTCCGGGTGGAGTGGCGGCCGCCGCTGGCCCCCCTTCACCCCGACCCGGCCGTCGACGCCGCCAACGAGAAGGCGGTCGCGCGCATGCTCGGTGCGCGGCCCCGCTGGGTGGGGATGGGAGTGGCCGCCCGCGCCATCCCGGGCATGCGCGCCGACCTCCTCCTCCACAGCGGCCCGCCGTTGGACTGGAGCCGCGCCTCGGGGCCCATGCGGGGTGCCGTCGAGGGCGCGCTGAGGTTGGAGGGGCGGGACTCGGCAGATCTCGAGCCCTGCCACCACCACATGGCCGTGGGCCCGATGGCGGGGGTCATCGCGCCCGGGATGCCCGTCGCGATCGTGGAGGACCCGGTGAGCGGTGTCCGCGCCTACTCGAACCTGAACGAGGGGTTGGGCAAGGTCCTCCGTTACGGGGCCAACGGCGACGAGGTGCTGGACCGGCTGCGCTGGATGGCGGAGGTCCTGGCGCCAGACCTCGGCCGTGCTCTGGAGGCGGGCCCGATCGACCTCTTCCGCATCACCCAGAAGGCGCTCCAGATGGGCGACGAGATGCACAACCGCCACCGCGCCGCCACCTCGCTGCTCTTCCGGGAACTGGCCGTGCGGGGCCTCCCGGCAGCCTCTCTCCGCTTCATCGACGCCAACGAGCACTTCTATCTGAACCTGGTCATGGCCGCCGCCAAGGCCGCGTGCGAGGCGGCAGCGGGCGTGGCCGGGAGCACATTGGTGATCGCCATGGCGCGCAACGGCACGGACTTCGGGATCAGGGTCAGCGCCGACCCCAGGCGCTGGTTCACCGCTCCCGCCGAGGCCCCGGTCGGGCTGTTCCTGGGCGACTACACGCAGGCCGACGCCAATCCGGACATCGGCGACAGCGCGATCACCGAGACCTACGGGCTGGGCGGCTTCGCGATGGCGGCGGCGCCCGCCATCACGCAGCTGGTCGGAGGCGGGGTTGCGAGCGCGCGCGACGCGACGCTCGAGATGTACGAGATAACCCTCGCCGAGAACCAGAACCACCAGATCCCGGCCCTCGATTTCCGGGGCGGGCCGTGTGGGATCGACGTCCGCCGCGTCGTGGAGACCGGCATCCGGCCCCAGATCAACACCGGCATCGCGCATCGCCAGGCCGGGGTGGGCCAGGTCGGCGCGGGCCTCGTCAAGGCGCCGCTGGCGGCCTTCCTGGCCGCCCACCGCCTGTCCACCTCGGCACCCGCCCGGGATTGGGAGTCCCGGACGGGGTAGGCTCGGTGGCGGCGGCCGGGCGGAAAGGCTGCCGCCGTGCCCGGGCCGGGTCCGGGAGATCGAGAAGCCGCGTCCATCACCCGCCGGCCGCGGCGTCCCAGGCCTCCTTGAACCGCAGTGCCAGGTCCAGGTGCGCGTCCGGCGATTCGAGCCCGATCCCCATGGTGCCGATCGAGAGGTGCGTGACGCCCGCCGCGCGCCAGCGGCGGGCCCGCTCCAGGGAGCCCTCGAGCGAACCTCGGGCGTCGCCAGCCTGCAGGGGCATGCGGCCGGCGAAGCCGAATCCGGACGGGTCGCGGCCGACCTCGGCGAGGTGACCGCGGACCCGTTCGATCACGCCCGGCGCCTCCAGGAGCCCGTGGTTGAGCATGAGACCGTCGGCGATCCGGGCCGTCCTCCTGAGAGCCGCCTCGGCGGAGCCGCCCATCCAGATCGGGATCGGCGGGGGCAGGGGATTGACGCCGCAGGCCACCAGCCGGTGCCAGCGCCCCTCGTATGTGACCACCGGCTCGCGCAGTAGCCGTCGCAGCAGCCCGACCTGCTCCTCCACGCGCGAGCCGCGGTCGTCGAACCGCGCGCCCAGGCCCTCGAACTCGACTGGGTTCCAGCCGATGCCGACCCCGAGCCGGAGCCGTCCCCCGGAGAGGATGGCGATCTCGGCCGCCTGCTTGGCCGCCACCGCCGTCGTCCGCTGCGGGAGGACCAGCACCTCGGTCGCAAGCTCCAGGCGGTCGGTGCAGGCGGCCAGGTACGCGAAGAGGGTCAGTATCTCGTGGAACTGGTCCCGAGCCGTGTAGGGCCCGAGCCGGAGCCAGGCCTCGAGATCGTCGGGCCGGTGGCCGAGCACGTGGTCATAAGCGACCAGATGCCGGTACCCGGCGGCCTCCATCGCCTGCGCGTAGCGGCGGGGAAACCGGGGGTCGGAGCCGCTCTCGGTCTGCGGAAACACGACTCCCAGCCTCATCGACCCCCGCCCGGCGGCCGCCGGTGGCGAGAATCGGGCGCCGACCTCAACCCGCCTTGCAGATCGTGGTCACCAGCTCCCGCTGTTCCGGCGACAGCCAGGGCGGCTCGCCGGCCGCGGCGTTCTCTCCCGGACGGCCCGGGGTCCGGGTGGCGACGAGCACGCAACTGACGCGGGGGTCGGAGGCGATCCATCTGAGGACCGCCTGGGCCCACGTTCGCACCCCCAGCTCGGCCAGCTGGGCCGGACTTGGGCTGGCGTCGAGGACGCCGTGCTTGAGCGGGCTCAGGACAAGGACCCCGAGGCCCAGCGACTCGGCGAGGGGCAGGAGGTTGCGCTCCGCCTCCCGGCGCCGGGGGTTGTAGGGGATCTGGACCATGTCGAGACGCCCGCTCCGCATCAGGCCGGCCAGCTCGGGGAAGGCCGAGACCTGGTAATGGGTGGCCCCGATCGCCCGCGCGTCCCCGCTCGACCTGAGCTCCTCCAGCAGCTCCAGCTGAGCCCGCCAGTTGACGAGGTTGTGGACCTGATAGACGTCCACCCACCCGAAGAGCTCGAGGGCGCGCTCTACCTGCCGCCGGCCCTCCCGAGGTGACTGGTCCCAGATCTTGGTGGCGACGAGAGCGGAGTCACGGCGTCCGGAGAGCGCGCGGGCGAGGACCTCCTCCGACCGTCCGTACATGGGGGACGAGTCGAAGAGGTCGGTGCCGGCAGCGATCGCCTCCGACACGATCGGCGCGCGCTCCTCGTCGGTGTCGAAGGTACTCCAGGTTCCCATTCCGATCACCGGCACCTCGATGTCAGTCCGGCCCAGTCGTCTCCGCTCCACTGCATGGCTCAGCCTAGATGAGTGGGCGTCCAGCCGGGCCACGCGGGGCCGCCGGCCACCGACCCCGTCTCGCTCCGGGGAAGAGAGAACATGATACTTATGCCCTCAGACAAATTGTTAGACCTGCTACAATGCGATTCGTCGTGGGTTGGAGTGCCGGAGGGGTAGCGACGGGGAGGCGGCCTTGAGACTGCTGCCCGGCCACCCGAGCCGGCACGGCCCCGGGTACGACTTCGCCCGGAGGGCGGCGGCGGGGGACTTCTTCACCCCCGACCGGATCCCCGACCTGCCCTCCCAGCTGGAGCTGCTCCTGAGCGCGGTCTGGGCGGCGGAGCGGAACTGGCGCTTCGATGACCGCCTCGAGCTGGCCGCCCGTCTGCGACGCTGAATCCCCGGCCGGGTTGGCTCCCCTCCCCCTCGCGTACTATCGGCGCGTGGCCGGGCAGAGGGGCAAGGTGCTGATCGTGGAGGACGCCCCCGACTCCGCCGAGCTGGTTTCGGCGGTGCTCGAGGAGGAGGGTTTCGGCGCCGTGGTCAGGGCGAGCGCGAAAGAGGCCTTCGAGGCCCTCGAGACCCAGACCCCGGTCGCCGTCTTCTTGGACTGGGTGCTGCCCGACAGCCCCGGCGTGGACGTCTGTCGCTGGCTCCGAAGCCGCGATCCGACGATCCCGATCATCTTCGTCAGCGGCCGTGACGACGAGGCGACCATGAGCCGGGGCCTGGACGCCGGCGCCGACGACTTCATCGTCAAGCCCTTCCACCACGCGGAGCTGGTCGCCCGGCTCGAAGCCCACCTGCGCAAGGCGCGCGCCGTGCTGGCGCCGCCGCCGCCGCAGCCCGCCGAGCCGGGCGAAGTCCGCCTGGGCGACGTCAGCGTCGACCTCGAGGCCCGCGTCGTCCAGGTCGGCGACCGGCGCGTCACCCTCGGGGCTCTCGAGTACCAGCTTCTCGCCTACCTCTGCCGCCACCCGGGCGTCGCGATCTCCCGCGAGCAGATCCTGAGCCATGTCTACGGCTTCAGCGCCCCCATCTCCACCGAGCGCGTGGACCTCCTCGTCCGAAGGCTGCGCTCGAAGCTCGGTGAGGGGCCGGAGCGAGGCGGCCAGATCGTCGCCGTGGCGGGCTTCGGGTACCGTCTGGAGCGACGCCACCGCGCCGGCCCCGCCCCGGCCAACGAACGCCGGGTCGCGGATCGCGCGTGATACCCTTCCGAGTGTCGTGGCTTACGTCATAGTCCAGCCGTGCATCGGCGTCAAGGACGCCTCGTGCGTGGAGGTCTGTCCGGTCGACTGCATCCACACCGACGACGCGGCCGACATGTACTACATCGACCCCGACGAGTGCATCGACTGCGGAGCCTGCGTCGATCCCTGTCCGGTGGACGCCATCTTCCCCGAGGACGAGGTGCCCGGGGAATGGACCGACTTCATCAAGATCAACGCCGACTACTTCAAGAAGTAAGCGGACCCGGCCGGCGATCCCCAGAAAGCACGCGGTCACACTGATCCCCGGCGACGGCGTCGGTCCGGAGATCTCCGACGCCACCGTCCGCGTGCTCGAGGCGACCGGCGTCCAGTTCGACTGGGACGTCCAGGAGGCGGGGGAGAGCGTCATGGCGGAGCATGGCACGCCGCTCCCTGAGCACGTGCTGGCGTCGATCCGGAGGAACAAGGTCGCCCTCAAGGGACCCATCACGACCCCGGTCGGGACGGGGTTCAGGAGCGTCAACGTGGCTCTCCGGCAGGAACTCGAGCTGTTCGCGTGCGTGCGTCCCATCAAGGCCTACAAGGGTGCTCGCAATCTCCGGGACGACCTCGACTTCGTGATCGTGCGGGAGAACTCGGAGGACATCTACGCGGGCATCGAGTTCCAGGAGGGGACCTCCGACTGCATGCGCATGATCCGGGAGATCAGCGCCCTGACCGAGAAGCGGATCCGGCCTGACAGCGGCCTCTCGATCAAGCCTATCTCCACCTTCGGGAGCGAACGGATCGTCCAGTTCGCGTTCGACCACGCCCGCAAGCACGGCCGGCACAAGGTGACCGCCGTCCACAAGGCGAACATCATGAAGCACACCGACGGGCTCTTCCTGGCCGTCGCGCGGCGGGTCGCGGAGCGCAATCCGGATCTCGAGTTCGAGGACCGGATCGTGGACAACATGTGCATGCAGCTGGTGCTGCGGCCCAAGGAGTACGAGGTCCTGGTGCTCCCCAACCTCTACGGCGACATCGTCTCCGATCTGGGCGCGGGCATGATCGGCGGCCTCGGCCTCGCCCCGGGCGCCAACATCGGCGCCGACGGCGCCGTGTTCGAGGCAACCCACGGCAGCGCGCCCCGGCACGCGGGCAAGAACCGGGTCAACCCGATGGCCCTGATGCTGTCCGGGGTGCTCATGCTCCATCACCTCGAAGAGACCGAGGCCGCCGAAGCCCTCGAGCGGGCGATCGGTGACGTCATCGCCGTCGGCCGGGCGGTGACGTACGACCTCAAGGAGAGCCGCGACGACCCCACGGCGGCCGCCACCAGCGAGGTCGCCGACGCGATCGTGGAACTTCTTCAAGCCGGGTCTTGAGCGCGACGCGGGGGGAGTCGTTGCGGCGCCTCCGGCGGCTCTGGGACGATCACCGGCGGACCCCGTTTCCCGGAACCGGCTACGGCGACCCCAGGCTCCAGGAGCTCGCCCTCTACGAATCCTGGCTGGGGACGATCGTGGAGACGACCCTGGCCGGGGGCAGGCTGAGCGCGGCTCACCGTCCACTTCTGGAGGCGCGGCGCCGGGAGGGCAACCCTGGGCTCTGGACGGCCGCCGCCGAGCTGGGCGGTCCGGTCCGCTCTTTCCTCGCGCGCCTGATCGCGATCGAAGACCTCCTGGAGGCACTCCGACCACCCCCGGCTGACGCCGGCCCCGCCGACGGGTAGCATCTGTCCGCGATGCGACGCCCGACCCCCGCCCTCGCCGCCCTGACCTGTCTCACGCTCGCGGGCTGCTCGGTGTCGGGGGGGACCCCGGCCGCCTCCCGGACCCCATCTCCGGCCGCCTCCCGGCCGCCACCATCACCCAGCCCCAGCCCGAGCCCGGTCTTTGGCCCGCTGACCCTGGACGGGCTCTTCCATCCGGCTCAGGCGGTGCCCGCGGATCCGGCCCAGGTCCGCACCCTGATCGCAACCGGGGACGTGATCCCCGCGCGGATGGTCAACGTCGAGGCGACGCGCCGGAACGACTTTCTGTGGCCCTTCCGGCCCACCGCGCCTCTTCTGCGCTCGGCCGACATGACCTGGGTCAACCTCGAGACCCCGATCTTCGCCGGCTGCCCCCTGGCGGAGACGGGGTTCACCTTCTGTGGCGACGGCCGGTTCGTGAACGGGCTCACCTTCGCCGGCGTCAACGTCGCCAACCTGGGCAACGAGCACATCCACAACTACGGGGACCGGGGCGTCAACGCCACCCTCCAGCTCCTGGCCTCCCACTCCATCAACTATTCGGGGCTGGGTCATACCGCCTACATCGATGTCCGCGGGCTCACCTTCGCCCTCCTCGGCTTCAACGCCGTCGAGGCCACCGTGGACACCGCGGAGATGGCCCGCGAGATCGCCGCGGCGCGGGCGCGCGCCGGCGTCGTGGTCGTGCAGTTCCACTGGGGCCGGGAGTACGACCGGCAGCCCGCCGCCGCCCCCGGGGTGGCTCCCCAGGATCCGGTCATGCTCGGACACCTGGCCATCGACGACGGGGCGGACCTGGTGATCGGGAACCACCAGCACTGGTACGAGGGCGTCGAGGTCTACAAGGGCCACCTCATCACCTACGCGCACGGCAACTTCATCTTCGACCAGAGCTGGTCGGAGGACACCGAGGAGGGCGTGGTGGGGAAGTACACCTTCTACGGCAACCGGCTGGTGGCGGCGACGTGGACGCCGGTCCACATCGATGGGCTGGACGGCCAGCCCAGCATCATGGCGCCGGCGCCGGCCGCCCAGGTGCTGAGCACCATGGAGCGGGCCAGCAGGCAACTGGCCGCACGGCTGGGCGAGCCTGGCTGACCGATCCGCCCGACTCGATTACAATCTGCCCATCTCGTTGATCGGGCGCTCCGTCGTCACCACCCACGTCCCCGCCCGAGAGCGCCGCCGGAGCCGGAGCGGCAGGCTTCGGAAGCGGCGTGACCTCGTCGTGGCCGCGGGCGTCGCGCTCGCGCTGGTCACCGTGACCACCGCCGCCGAGCTCTCCAGAAGGCCGGCATCGACGCCCGCCACCCCGGCCGCCGCCGCCCGCGCCACCGCCCGGCCTCCGCTGGGCTTCAGCTTCAAAGGGCTCGACGCCCGGACCGGCGCCACGGTGGCCGTCCGGGCCCGGTCGGGGATCCTGGTCGATCTCGACACCCGGACCGTGCTCTGGGCGCGGGAACAGGATGCCCGCCGAGCCCCGGCCAGCCTGACCAAGATGGTGACCGCCATGGTGGCGCTGGACCACGCCTCGCCCGACCAGGTGCTGACGGTGCCGCGCGAGGCCGCCGCCATGCCGCCCGACCGGATGGGTCTTCGCGCCGGAGAGAAGGTGACAGTCCGCGAGGCGCTCTACGGGCTCTTCCTCGACTCCGGGAACGACGCGGCGACGACGCTGGCCACCCGGATCCTTCGCTGGGGCCGGTTCGTCGCCGACATGAACGCCAAGGTCCGGGCGCTGGGCCTGCACGACACCCGCTTCGTCAACGCGACCGGCCTCGACGCGACGGGGCATTTCTCGACCGCCTACGACCTGGCCGTGATCGGGGGATACCTCGAGGCGCACTACCCCCTCCTGGCGCGGATCGCCGCCACCCCGGAGAAGGTGATCCCGGCGACCGCCACGCACCGGGCCTTCGACGCCCGCAACCTGAACAAGATGCTGACCATCTACCCGGGGGCGACCGGGCTCAAGACCGGATTCACGGACTTCGCGGGCGGCTGCCTGGTCGCCAGCGCAACCCGCGCCGGACGCCACCTGCTGGCGGTCGTGCTGGGGTCGGATGTCTTCTTCACGGATGCGGTGCACCTGCTCGACTACGGTTTCTCGAGGCCGCCCGGTCCCGCCGCCACGAGGACCGCCGGCGCGACCTCCTAAGGGCCTGGGGCTCCTAGAATTCGGCACGATGATCCCGATCGACGGCGTCCACGCCCTCGAGATCCTCGACTCGCGCGGCAACCCGACGCTGCGGGTCACCGTCGAGACCCCGGTCTCCACCGGCCAGGCCTCGGTCCCCTCGGGAGCCTCGACGGGCGCCCACGAGGCGGTCGAGCGGCGGGACGGGGATTCCGATCGATTCGGTGGCCTGGGCGTCCTGGGGGCGGTCGCCAGCGTCGAGGGGGAGATCGCGGAAACCGTGGGTGGGATGGACGTGCTCGATCAGGCGGGACTCGACGCCGCCCTCTGCGAGCTTGACGGGACCGCCAACAAGTCCCGGCTGGGGGCCAATGCCATCCTCGGCGTCTCGCTGGCGGCCGCCCACTGCGCCGCCGACGCTCTCGAGCTGCCTCTCTACCGGTACCTGGGGGGCGCCCAGGCGACGCTGCTGCCGCTCCCCTTCGCCAACATCCTCAACGGCGGCGCGCACGCCAGCAACAACGTGGACCTCCAGGAGTTCATGGTCTGCCCGGTCGGCGCCGGCACCTTCGCCGCCGCCATCCGCGCCGTGGCCGAGGTTTATCACGCACTCCAGAGGGTTCTGGCGGCGCGCGGCCTGTCCGCGGGGGTGGGGGATGAGGGCGGCTTCGCGCCCCGCCTGGAGTCTAACCAGGAGGCCCTCGACCTCATCGTGGAGGCGATCCGGGCGGCCGGCTACGATCCTGGAGGTGAGGTCGCCATCGCGCTCGACCCCGCGGCCAGCGAGCTCTTCGAGGACGGCCGGTACACGCTCGCCGGAGAGGGCAAGACACTGAGCGGCGCCGAGCTCGTCGATCTCTATGCCGACTGGTGTGAGCGCTACCCGATCGTCTCCATCGAGGACGGCATGGCCGAGGACGACTGGGAGGGCTGGAAGCTGCTCACCGACCGGCTCGGCGCCCGCGTCCAACTGGTCGGCGACGATCTCTTCGTCACCAACGTCGGCCGCCTCGAGGAGGGGATCGCGAAGGGGATCGGAAGCTCGATCCTGGTCAAGGTCAACCAGATCGGGACCCTCGGCCAGACCCTGGAGGCGATCGAGTTCGCCCGTGCCAACCGCTACAGTGTCGTCATCTCGCATCGCTCGGGGGAGACCGAGGACACCACCATCGCCGACCTCGCGGTCGCCACCGGCGCCGGCATGTTGAAGACGGGCGCCCCCGCCCGCTCGGAGCGGGTCGCCAAGTACAACCGGCTGCTGGTCATCGAGTCCGAGCTGGGGCGGTCGGCCCGCTATGCCGGCCCCAGCCGCCTGGCCCGCCGGCCCCGATGAGGCCCGGCTCGCGGGCGGTCCACGCCGGCCGCGAGATCGGCGCCCACGAACCGCTCGGGCCGGCGATCTTCCAGACCTCGGTCTACGTCTACG
>JBOHUX010000005.1:0-29247 GCA_050734915.1 Candidatus Dormibacteraceae bacterium | reverse complement strand
GCACGTCGGTGGGCACCTCCACGTACACCGGCCGGCTCGGCGCCGCCGCGGCGGGCCTCGCCGCGGTGACGTCCGGCCGGGCGTGCCCGCCCGCCTGGGAGAGCGTCCTGCGGCGCCCCCGGCCCCGTCTTAAGGAGGGAGCCGTGCTCGCCCGGCACGGCCTCTGCTCGGGCGACGTCAGCGACGGTCTGGTCCGGGAGATGGAGAAGGTGGCCGCCGCCAGCGGGGCGGGCTGCCGGATCCGCATCGACCGGGTGCCCGCCGCCGAGGGCGTGCCACCCGAGCTGGCGGTGGCGAGCGGGGAGGAGATGGAGCTGGTCTGCGCCGGTCCCGAGGAGGCGATCCGAGCCGCGGCAGCCGAGCTCGCCTGCGAGCTGACGGTGGTGGGCCGCCTGACGCCGGAGCCGGACGTGGTGGCGGTCGACGGCGCGGGACGCGCCGTCCCGCTCTCCAGCTCCGGTCACGAGCACTTCCGATGAGCTCGCGGGAGCTGATCTGCGGCTCGCCCGAGGAGACCGAGGCGGCGGCCGAGCGCCTGGCCGCCCACCTCCGCCAGGGCGAGCTGCTGCTCCTTGCGGGTCCTCTCGGCGCCGGCAAGACGACGTTCGTCCGCGGACTGGCGCGCGGTCTCGGCTCGACCGCCCCCGTCGCCAGCCCGACCTTCCAGTTGGTCCGCATCTATCCGGGACGGATGCCCCTCGCTCACATCGACCTCTACCGGCTGGTGGCTTCGATCGAGCTCGCCGATCTCGGCCTGGAGGAGCTGCTGGAGGACGGGGTGGCCGCCGTCGAGTGGGGGGACCGGCTGCCTCACGCGATCGAGGACGGCGCCGGCCGGGTCGTGATCGAGCCCCTGGGGGGCGATCGCCGGCGGATCGAGATCCACGGGGGGCCACCGCAGTGGTGCTGGTGATCGACACCTCCTCCGCGCGATCGGCGGTGGCGGTGCTCGACGGCTCGGGTGGGGTCGCCGGCGAGGTGGTCGCCGAATCCGGGCGCGGGTTCGATCTCCCCGGCACGGTTCGGAGCCTGGTCCGCCTCTCGGCGCTGACCCGGATCGCCGCCGCCTGCGGTCCCGGCTCCTTCACCGGGCTTCGGGTCGGCCTCGCCTACGCGGAGGGTCTTGGTCTCGGGCTCGGCATCCCCGTTCTCGGCCTCCCCACGCTGGCGCTGGCGGCGGCGCGCGCCCGGTGCCCCGCCCTCGGCGTCTCGGAGGCCGGACGGGGCCGGGTCTACTTCATGCCCCCGGGGGCGGCGGAGCGGGTGGGGACGCCCGCGGAGATCCCAGCCGGGCTGCCCGCTGCCGGCTGGCTCCGCGAGGCCACCGCCGCCTCGCTGCGCGAGGTCGGCGTGCGGCTGCTCGAGGAGGCGGATCTGAGGCCATTCGCGGCCGCCGCCTGGACCCTGATCGAGCGTGCGGCCGAGGCGGGTTATGGTACGTTGACGCCGAGGTATCTTCAGAGCTTCGGCGCGCTCACGGCGCGAGAATAGTTCCAGATGGTCCAGATCCGCGAGCAGCTCGCCATCGAACCCATGCGGGAGTCGGACGTGCCGGCGATCCAGGAGATCGAGCGCGAGATCTTCAGCAGTCCCTGGCCGCGCAACGCCTACTATCGCGAGCTCTCGTCCCGGAACACGGCCCACTACGTCGTCCTCCGCCGCCAGGGGCCGGACGATGGCCTCGAGGGGGACCGGATCATCGGCTACGGTGGTATGTGGTGGATGTACGACGAGGCTCACGTCACCACCATCGGGGTGCGCCGGGACCAGCAGCGCCGGGGCTACGGCCGGGTCGTCTTCGCCGGCCTCGTCCAGGGCGCCTACGAGCTGGGCGCCAAGTGGGTGACGCTGGAGGTGAGGGTCACCAACGACGGGGCCATGCGCATGTACGAGAGCTTCGGGTTCAAGGTCATCGGGCGGCGCCGCGGCTACTACACCGACAACGGCGAGGACGCCATCGTCATGTGGTCCGACTCCATCTACTCGCCGCGCTTCCGGCGCGCCTTCGACGAGAACCTCGAGCGCGTGGACGCCGACGTCCTCGGGCTGCGCCGCGAGCCGGGCCGCCCGGCCGGGTGAGCCTCGAAGCCACGACCTCGCTCACGCTCGGCATCGAGAGCAGTTGCGATGAAACCTCGGCCGCCGTCGTCGCCGACGGCCGCCGCGTCCTCAGCAACCTCATCCACTCTCAGGAGGACGTTCACGCCGCCTTCGGGGGGGTGGTCCCCGAGATGGCCGCGCGGGACCACCTGGCGAGGCTTCCAGGGCTGGTCGAGGCGGCGCTGGAACGGGCGGGCGCCCGCCCCGCCGACCTGGACCGGGTGGCGGTCACCCGGGGCCCGGGGCTGATCGGCTGCCTCCTGGTCGGGGTCGGCGTCGCCCAGGGGCTCGCCGACGCCTGGGGGACCCCGCTCACGCCTGTCAACCACCTCTGGGGCCACGTGTACGCGGCCATGCTGGCGCGCGAGGGCCTGGAGCCGCCGCTTCTGGCCCTGGTCGCCAGCGGCGCCCATTCGGACCTGGTCCGGATGCCCGCCCACGGCCGCTTCGAGGTGCTGGGGAGGACCCGCGATGACGCCGCCGGCGAGGCCTTCGACAAGGCCGCCCGCATGCTCGGCCTCGGGTATCCGGGCGGCGCCGCCCTGGACCGGCTGGCGAGAACCGGTGATCCCCGGCGAAGGCCGCTGCCGAGGCCCTCGCTGCCGGGACTGGAGTACAGCTTCAGCGGCCTCAAGACCGCGCTCCTGTACCGGCTCCGAGACCTCGGCGAGGCGGTCACCGGCGAGGACCGTGCCGATCTCGCGGCGGCCTTCGAGGAGTCGGTGGTGGAGTCGCTGCTGGACAAGCTCGACCAGGCGCTCCGCCGGTGGCCGGTGCCCGAGGTGGTCGTCTGCGGCGGGGTGGCCGCCAACACCCGGCTCCGGATCCGCGCCGCCGAGGTGGTGGGCCCACGGGCCCGGCTCACGCTGCCGCCGATGGCGCTCTGCACCGACAACGCTGCCATGATCGCGTCGGCAGGCCACCATCAGGCCAGGGCCGGCATCGCCGCCCCCCTCGAGACGGACCCCTCACTCAATTGGTAGAGGGGTGGCAGGTCATCTTCGAGGGCCCCAAGGCGGCGGCGGACGTGGTCGGCGCCTCGCTCCAGGCGGCCGGGCTCGACGCCCGGGTCATCACTGACACCGGCGACTACTTCCCGGGCGCCGCCGCCGACACGCGCGTGCTGGTGCCCTCTGATCAGGCGGAGGCCGCCTCCCGGCTGATCGCCGGCTGATTGAAACCGGGGCCGGCTGGGCACTATCATTAGCAGTCGGCCGCGGCGAGTGCCAAGCACTCCGGCGCGGCGAGTGCCAGCCCGTCAAGATCCAATCAGGAGGGTAGACAGTGAATCTGAAGCCGCTCGGCGACCGGGTCGTGGTCAAGCCGGTCGAGAAGGAAGAGAAGACCAAGAGCGGGATCGTTCTTCCTGACACCGTCAAGGAGAAGCCCCAGGAGGGCATCGTCGAGGCGGTCGGCACCGGCCGGCTGCTCGACAACGGGACCAAGGTCCCCATGGAGCTCAAGATCGGCGACCGCATCCTCTACGCCAAGTACGCGGGCAACGACTTCAAGCTCGAGGAGATCGAGTACCTGATCATCTCCGAGAAGGACGTCCTCGCCGTACTGCAGAACGGCAAGAAGAAGAGCTGATCAAGCCGGCGGGGCCGGATAGGCCCTACCGCGGACCATCAGCCGGAACCAACCGCAGTGAAATCGCGTCAGACAACAACTTGGAGGAGTGAATCCATATGCCTAAGGCAGTCGCTTTCGATGTAGAGGCGCGCCAGGGGCTCAAGCGCGGGATCGACATCGTCGCCCAGTCGGTTCGCATCACGCTCGGGCCCAAGGGCCGCAACGTGGTCCTGGAGAAGAAGTTCGGGGCCCCGACGGTCACCAACGACGGCGTCACCATCGTCCGTGAGATCGACCTCAAGGATCCCTGGGAGAACACGGGCGCGCAGCTGCTGCGCGAGGTGGCGACCAAGACCAACGACGTCGCCGGCGATGGCACCACCACCGCCACCATCCTCGCCCAGACCATGATCACCGAGGGCTTCCGCAACGTCGCCGCGGGCGCCAACCCCATGCAGCTGAAGAGCGGCATCGAGAAGGCCGTGGCCGCTGTCGTGGAGGAGATCAAGAAGCTCTCGATCCCGATCAAGGGGCACGAGGACGTCGCCCACGTGGCGGCGATCAGCTCCCAGGACGAGACGATCGGCAATCTGATCGCCGACGCCATGGACAAGGTCGGCAAGGACGGGGTCATCACCGTCGAGGACTCGCAGGGCATCGGCACCGAGCTCGAGGTCGTCGAGGGCATGCAGTTCGACCGCGGCTACACCTCGGCCTACATGGTCACCAACCCCGACCGGATGGAGGCGGTTCTGGAGGAGCCCTACGTGCTCGTCACCGACCGCAAGATCTCGGCCATCCAGGATCTGCTCCCGGTGCTGGAGCGCGTCGTCCAGCTCGGCCGGCCGCTTCTGATCGTGGCCGAGGACGTGGAGGGCGAGGCGCTCGCCACCCTGGTCGTCAACAAGCTGCGGGGCACGTTCACCGCCGTCGCCGTCAAGGCGCCCGGCTTCGGTGACCGCCGCAAGGCGATGCTCGAGGACATGGCCATCCTCACCGGCGGCCAGGTCATCTCCGAAGACCTCGGGCTCAAGCTCGACCAGACCAAGATCGAGCAGCTGGGCAAGGCCCGCCGGGTGACCGTCAACAAGGACGACACCACCATCGTCGAGGGCGCCGGTTCGGCTGACGCCATCCAGGGCCGGATCAAGGCCATCAAGGGCCAGATCGAGGAGACCACCAGCGACTTCGACCGTGAGAAGCTGCAGGAGCGGCTGGCCAAGCTCTCCGGCGGCGTGGCGGTGATCAAGGTCGGCGCGGCCACCGAGGTCGAGCAGAAGGAGAAGAAGCACCGCATCGAGGACGCGCTGAGCGCCACCAAGGCGGCGGTCGAGGAGGGCATCGTCGCCGGCGGAGGCACGGTCCTTCTCAACGCCCAGAAGAAGCTCGACGCCAAGCTGAACGCCACCGGTGACGTCGCCACCGGCGTGGCGATCGTGCGCAAGGCGCTCGAGGAGCCTCTGCGGCAGATCGCCTACAACGCCGGCAAGGAAGGCTCCGTGATCATCGAGGACGTCCGCAAGGGCAAGGCGGGCCACGGGTACGACGCCTTCAACGACAAGTTCGTGGACATGTTCGCGAGTGGGATCGTGGACCCGGCCAAGGTGACCCGGTCCGCGCTGCAGAACGCGGCTTCGATCTCGGCCATGGTACTGACCACCGAGGCCGTGGTGACCGAGATCCCCGAGCCCAAGAGCAACGCGATGCCGGGCGGCATGTCGCCCGACATGATGTAGAGAGGTCCGAAGGTCGGATCGCGTGCCTGGAGGCGGGCGGCCTCGCCTTCAGGAAGGGGCCCCCGGACGCTGCGTCTGGGGGCTCCTCCTGTTGAGCCCCTTCTGCTCGCGGCCGTTGGCCATCCGCCGCCCCACGGCCGTGATCCCAAGGGGCACGATCAGGGCCAGCAGCGCCGTGATCACCGCCACCTTGTCCGGGAGGTGGCGGGGATCGCGCATGCCGAGGTAGGTGAAGTATCCGGCCCCCGCCGAGGTGCCGGCGATGACGAGGACCGCGAGGCCGATCATCCACTTCCGGTATTCGGAGAAGAGCGCTGCCGCCTGGCGCTGGACGAAGCCCAGCACCCAGTAGGCGGTGAGGCCGTTGAGCAGCAGTGAGCTGACGAGGGCGGCGGCGGCGATCGCGGTCCTGAAGTCGCCCAGGTGGGTCATCACGAAGGCCGAGGCGTTGACGACCAGGATGCCGAGCGGCGCGGCGACGCCGATCCCGAACAGCACTATCTCCCGGATCCGGCGCGAGGGATGGGGCACGGCTGCCGAAAGGATAAGGGCGCCCGGTGGCGCCCCGTCAGAGTCTGCTTCGGGAGCCGAGGCTCCTAAGAGGCGCTCAGTGGCCGCAGCCGCAGGCACCGGCGGCGTCGTCGCCGGTGTCGAAGGAGTGGCCGCACGAGCAGGAGCGGACGGCGTTCGGGTTGTGGACGGTGAAGCCCGCGCCCATCAGGCTGTCCACGTAGTCGATCTCCGAGCCCTGCAGGTAGGGCATGCTGAGCTCATCGATGAGCACCTTGACGCCGTCGCTCTCGACGATCGCGTCGTTGGCGCGGACGTTCTCATCGAGGGCCATGCCGTACTGCATCCCCGAGCAGCCGCCGCCGCTCACGAACACGCGCAGCGCGAGATCCGGCTTGGGGTCCTCGGCCAGCAGCGTGCGCAGTTGCTTGACGGCCTCGTCGGTGAGGGTGACGGTCGTGCTCTGTTCGATCATGGGGTTGGAAACCTCCTGGAGGGTCGGGCTCAACTCTACCAGCAACGGGGTGCCGGCAGAGTCAGCCGACCTTGAACCGGAAGGGATGCTTACGCTCCCGGCGGGCGGGATCCGTCCGCCCCTCGAGGATCTCGGCCAGGGCCTGGACCCCGCGGCTGATCGAGCTCCTGGGGTCGTTGAGGATGAGCAGCTCGCCCCGGACCGCGGCCTGGTCGGGCTTGGCGCCGTCATAGCCGATCTCGATCGCCACCTCCTGCTGCAGGCTGCGCTCGAGGTCCTCGCGGGACACCACCGCCCGGGGGGACTTCACGTTCATCGCCACCAGCACCTGGCTGGGAACGATGTGGAGGATGTTGGAGAAGATCCGAAAGACGTCGGTGATGTCCTTGAGCGTGGAGAGCTCGGGGGTGGCGATGAGGACGATCTTCTGCGAGTGGTCGAGGACCGTGAGCAGGTTCTCGGTCATGGCCACGCCGAGGTCGAAGACGATGTATCGAAAGGCCCCCCGGAGCAGGGTGATGGCCCGGATCAGGAGCTCGGGCGTGATCAGGTCCGCCTCCTCGGGCTTGAGGACGCCGGGCAGCAGCATCATCCCGCTGGGGTGGTGGAGGATGCTGCTCAGCAGCGCCTCCTCGAAGTTGCCGGGCGGGGACTGGGAGACCAGCCCCAGGCTCGAGGTGGGGAGCAGCTTGGACATCAGCGCCGCGTGGTTGTAGGGCAGGGCGAGGTCGAACAGGAGCACCTCCCCCGGGTGCGCGCGGGTGAGGCTGGCGGCCAGGTTGACGGCCAGCGTTGTCTTGCCGGCGCCCCCCTTGGGAGAGTAGACGGCGATCGTGGTCGCGGTCTGCTGGGGAGCCACCGCGCCCGCGTGGGCGACCACGCTCTGCAGGGTCGCCTTGCGCTGCTCGGCGAGCGCGACGAGGTCGATCAGCGCCTCCGAGTCGGCTGGCAGCGTCGCGTAGAGGGTCTGGCGGTCGAGGACCAGCAGCCGGCAGTCCTCGAGCGCCCGCACGGAGGCCGACCGCGGGTCCTCCGAGACCAGCGCCATCTCGCCGAAGAAGTCGCCCGAGCCCAGGAAGGCGACCGTGATGGTGTGGCCGGGGGCCTCCTCGACGGCGACCTCGCAGCGGCCCTCCTCGATCACGTAGAGCGCATCGCCGGGGTCCCCCTGGCGAATGACCACCGTGCCCTTGGTGACGACGGCCGGGCGGAGCTGGCGCGCCAGCGCGCGGAGCAGGTTGTCGGGCAGGGTGAACAGGATCGCCACCCGGCTCAGGGCGGCGAACCGGCTGCGCAGCTCCTGGGGCGTCGGGCCCTTGCGTTGTGCCTCGGCTTCGCTCACGCCTGCGCCATTATAGGGAGCCCCCTGATGAACTCGATCCGAGTTCATCCGAGCTCACTCACGGGGGACCTGCTCAGGTTGGCGCAAGGCTGGGGCCGGTCCCGACGCCGGGCTTGGGGGGAAGGGTCGGCGCAGGCGAGACCGGTGCGGTCGGGGAGACGCTGGGCAGAGAGGTTGGGCTCGGCGGCGCGCTCGGCACGGGGCTGGGGCTCGCGCTCGGGCTGGGCGTCGAGCTGGGAGTCGGGTTGGGGGTGGGGGCGGTGCAGCCGGAGTCGTTCTGGGTGCCGTCCAGGAAGATCTCGTGGGACGCGTCCGGCTGGCCGGGGCAGCCGTGGCCATCCACGATCCCGGCCGGCCGCTGGTACCAGCTGCGCCAGGTGTTCGGCAGCTCGTTCACGAAGCGGGCGAGGACCTCCTGACCCACGTTGACCCCGAAGGCGCTGATCGTCTGCCCCTTGCCGTTGGGGGCCGTGTTGCCCCCCCAGGCGCCGACCACGACGTTGGGGTTGTAGGCGATCAGCCAGGCGTCGTTGTGGACGCCGATCTGACTGCCCCCGCTGGTGCCGGACTTGCTCGCCATCTGGCGGGTGAAGCCCAGGTGCCATTGGTCCTGGTAGTGCTTGAGGACGTCCGTGATCAGGTACGCCTCGGCCGGCGTAAGCACCTGCTGGATGCCGTCCTGCTGGCCCGGCGTCTGCTGGAAGAGCGTGCTGCCGTGGCCGTCCACGATCTTGGTGATGGACATCAAGGGCACCTTGGTGCCCTGGTTGGCGAAGACCTGGTAGCCCTGGACCTGGGCCAGCATGGTGAGGTGGGTGCAGCCGATGGCGCCGCACAGCGAGTTGTCCACGCTCCCCGTCCAGCCCGTCAGCTGCCGCATAAGCGCGTTGATGCGGTCCATCCCCTCCTTCTGCCCGACCCGGACGGCCGGGATGTTCCGGGAAAGGACCAGCGCCCGGCGCGCGCTCAGCTTCCCCAGGTAGGAGTTGTCGAAGTCCACCACCTTGTATCCGTTGACGTCGAAGGGGGTGTCCTTGAGGCGGGTGGCGAGCGTGATCGTGTGGTCCTTGAGGGCGGCCTCGTAGTCGTAGGGCTTGTAGGAGGATCCCGGCGAGCGCGGGGAGAGGAGGACGTCGTACTGGCCCGCGATGGCGTTGTTGTAGTAGTCCGCCGAGCCCACCCAGGTCAGGATCTCCCCGGTCTTGGGGTTGGCCGCCATCAGGTCGCCGTTGTTGATGTTGGTGCCGCCGAGCTGGGCGATCCCGCGCTTGACCGCCTGCTCGGCCTGCTGCTGGAGATGGAGGTCGAGCGTCGTGTAGATGGAGAAGCCGCCCTGCTGGACGGCCGCCGCGCCGAACTGCTGCTCCAGCTTCCCGATCACGTAGTCCACGAACTGGGGAGCCTTGCTCCGCCGGTAGGCGACCGTGTACTGGAGCTGCTTCTTGATGTCCACCTGCGCCGCCTGCTGCTCCTCGGCGGGGCTCAGGGCGTGCATCTTGACCATCCCCCCGAGCACGTACAGCTGGCGGTCGCGGGCGAGGTTGAAGTTGACCTGCGGGTCATAGGTGCTGGGGGCCCGGATCAACCCCGCCAGGAAGGCGGCCTGGGCCGGGGTGAGCTGGTCGGCGCTCTCATCGAAGAAGGTCTTGGCGGCCGATCCGATGCCGTATGCGCCGTGCCCGAAGTAGATTCGGTTGAGGTACATCTCCAGGATCTGGTCCTTGGAGTAGCGCTGATTGAGGGCCTCCGCCAGGATCGCCTCCTGGACCTTGCGAAGGATCGACTTCTGGGGGGTCAGAAGCTGGATCTTGACCAGTTGCTGGGTGATCGTGCTGCCGCCCTGGGCGAAGGAGTGGTGCCGCAGGTCAACGGCCGCCGCGCGCAGCTCGGCCGCCCAGTCGATGGCGCCCTCGTGGTAGAACTTGCGATCCTCGGCGGCCTGGATCGCGATCGGGGCCCACTTGCCCATCTGCGACAGCTTGAGAGGAATGTGGTACTGGCCGTTCTGGCTCCGCTGCTCGATCAGCTGGCCGCTCCGGTCGTAGACGTTGATGGACCCCGCCGCCAGCGCGGTCTCGCCCGGTCCGGGCAGGTCGCGGAGCGTGTACCAGACGTATCCCGCGATGAGGGCGAGAAAGACCGCACAGGCGCCCAGGATGGCCACCTTGTGGGCGCCGAGCCATGCCGCCGAGCGCCGGGGCAGCGTGGCGGCGTGGGCGCCGGACCGCCCGCCGTGCCTGGCGCTGGCGCGGCGAGGGATGTTCGGGCGTCGTTCAGACAAGGATCGGCGGGCCTCCGTTCAGGCCGTGCCCGGACCGGGCGCGGAGCTCGATGGCGCGGCGGC
The DNA here is from genome assembly GCA_050734915.1 of Candidatus Dormibacteraceae bacterium. GTDB lineage: Bacteria > Chloroflexota > Dormibacteria > Dormibacterales > Dormibacteraceae > JBOHUX01. The sequence continues at coordinate 19,168 of JBOHUX010000005.1, read as the reverse complement.
GGGGCTCGCTCGAGCGGTCCTCGCCCGGCCGTCCGCGATGGACCAAGAGGTTACCCGGAGAGGCGGTCGCGGCGCCGGCACAAGGGGCGGGCGCGCCGGCCGCGAGGATGGTCATCGAGGTCGGTCCTGACCATGCGGAGGATGAAAGCATGATAGCGGGATGGGGAGGAACCACGTCATGGTAACGTCATGCGGGCCGGAGGGGATACGGTCCGATTCCCACCCGGAAGCAAGCTGATAAACTTACGCGCTGGCCCCAATGGTCCCGTGGTGTAGCCTGGCCAAACACGCGGCCCTGTCAAGGCCGAGAACGCCGGTTCGAATCCGGTCGGGACCGCCACCGAACCCCCTCGGCCTGCTGGGGCCGCAGCCCGACCCCGCGTGGAGAGGTGGCCGAGCCCGGTTGAAGGCGACGGTCTCGAAAACCGTTATAGGGGCAACCCTATCGTGGGTTCGAATCCCACCCTCTCCGCCATCTCGTCCTGTCTCAGGACATCGAGGACTCTGTGTCGCGACATCGTAGACCCGGGCCCCAGGGCGCGAAGGATGGCCACATGCCCCTTCGAGACCTCCTCGGCGAGGTTGTCGATGTAGTTCTTGGCCATGAGGACCTTGATCCCGGGCATGAACTTCTCGGCCGATCGGGAGCTGTGGGAGAGGACGACGTTCCCTGACGAAATGGATCTCCAGCTCCAACTCATCGATCGAGACCCAGTCCTTGAGGTTGCAGTGCGACGCCTCATCTTTCGAGCCTCCAACCGATCCCTATTCGCCCTCGGCGGCGGCGCCGCCCCTTGCGAGCCAGAGCGCGAACAACGGGTCGGACACCTGCCAACCATCGGGTCCAAGCTCCACCTTCTCGGCGGCCTCAAGTGCTGACAGGGCCCGCTGCGAGCTGGAGTCGGCCCGCAGCCGCGCGCGGTCGATGAAGTCACGCGATGTGACGGTCCGCGTGGGCTGGATCGCAAGCGCGCGGATGAGATGCCGCTGGTTGGGCGTCAGGTCTTCGAAGATGACCTCGAAGTATTGGCGCTCGCGTTTCAGCACGGTGGCCACGGCCTGTTCGGCGGCCACCTCATCGATGACCTTTCCTCCGGCTTCGAACGCCTCGAAGGCGAGACGCTGGACATAGGCCGGCACCCCCCGCGCCCGCTCGAAGAGCAACCTGGCCGCCTCGGCAGAGACGCGTTTGCCCTCCGCCTCGGCTCGAGCCTGGACGAAGGCGATCATGTCCGCTTCGGGAACAAGGTCCAGAGTCATCAGCTCCCCAACGCCCAGCAGCGGGGCGCCGGGCCCGGAGTGAAGCTCGTGCATGACGTGGCGGCGGGAGCCGCAGAGAACGAGGCTGACGCCGCGCAGCTCCAGGTCGGTCAGGCTCTTGAACAGTCCGGGTAGAGCAGAGTCGATCTCGGCGACCTTCTGGAACTCGTCGATAACCAGGCTGACCGGATGCTTCTCGGCGTGCGCCTCGTGAAGGAGTTCCATGACGTGGCGTATCTCAGCGGTCCAATCGCTGTTCGGCTTGATCGGCGAGAGGCTGACACGGTAGCCGTCATGCTCCAGGGACAGGGAAGCCCCAGGTAGGCCCGCGAGCCGTCGGCGTAGCTCCTCCATCCCGCCGCGAAGCCAGCCCAGCGGACCCCGCATGACGGCGTTGGCCAGCTCCTGGGCAACGTCCTGGCGGGTCTGGCACCAGAAGAGGTTGGCGATGCCAGTCCGGCCGCCCCGCTTTCGCACGGCCGCCTGAGCGTTCAGGATCAGCGAGGTCTTGCCGTAGCGACGGGGCGAGATGACGATGACGTTCTGGCCGGCCATCATGCGCGTGGTCAGCGCCTTCAGCTCAGAGGTCCGGTCGGCGAAGCTGTCCCCGAGCACCGGATCGGAGAACTCGAAGGGGTTCGGCATCTCGCAATCAGCGTACCGCAAGTTGCGGTACGCATCCGTCTACCTGCCCCGCCACCCTGCATCTTGCGATACGCAAAGTGCGCAAGCCGAAATGTGTCGCTGTTGCATCACCACGTAGTGATGCTATGATGTGAAGATGCCGAGAGTTCGTACAACCGTCACCCTCGATGAGGAGGTTCTCAAGTGGGTGAAGGTGCGAGCGGTGCGGATGGGCAAGGGTGACAGTGAGGTGATCGAGGACTCGCTACGTCGCGACTTGGGCCTCGAGCTGCTCGAACGGCTGTGGTCGGAGAATCAGATGCCGGAGGATCTGGCGTTGAAGCTGGCCGTTGAGGCGCAGCACTCGACCAGGCCCCGCCGCCGGCGCTAGTTGAGGGCCGTCCTCGATGTCAATGTGCTCGCGTCTGCGCTCTTGTCCAGGACGGGAGCGCCTGGCCGCCTGATCGCCCTGTGGCTCGAGGGCGCCTTCGATCTTGTGATCTCAGAGGCGTTGCTGTTGGAACTGGGCCGAGCGTTCGCGCATCCGCAGTTGCGAAGGCACATTTCCAGCAGGGATGCGGCAGACTTCATCGAGCTGCTGCGGGCAACCGGGTCGATGCGGGCAGACCGGGCGCAGCCGCCTCACGTTTCCCGGGACCCCGGCGATGACTATCTCATTGCCCTCGCCACATCCGGCGCGGCGATTCTGGTCAGTGGTGACCGCGACCTGCTCAGCCTGGCGCCAAAGCTCCCGATCCAGACGCCCGGTGACTTCTTGAAGCTCCTGCAGCCTTGAGGCGCCTGTCCGTGAGCAGAGTTCGAAAGCACTTCGAGGCCCTGGAGAAGAGCGTCGAGCGGACGGCGGCGAAGAGCCCTGCCCGCCAGGAGGCAATCGACAGCGCCGTCGGGACAAGGCGTCCGCGGGTGGAACCTCCACAGGCTCTCGCCCTTGTAAGGAGAATGGCACGGGATGGCGGGCCCGCAGTCGCGATCGACCTGGCGGTGGCCAGGCTCAGGCGCCACCCGGAGAGCCATCCAGGGGGCGCCGATCATTGGAAAGAAGGCTCCGTGCGAAAGGGAGGTGAAATGATGACCGGCGACACCCGCGCAGAGATCCTGGCGCTCGGGGAGCGGTGGGCCGAGGCGGAGCAGAAGGCCGACACTGCCACCCTCGAAGAGATCGCCGCCGCCGACTTCCGGCTGGTGGGTCCGTTCGGCTTCGTGCTCGACAAGGGGCAATGGCTCGACCGTTACCGGGGGGGCGGTCTGGTGACCAGCTCACTGGCCTGGGACGACGTCGAGGTTCGCGACTTCGGGGAGACCGCCATCGCGATTGGCAGGCAAACGCAGCGGGCGACCTACCAGGGTCGCCCCGCCGACGGCCAGTTCCGGGTCACGCAGGTGTTCGTGCGCGACGGCGGCGGCTGGATGCTCGCGAGTCTGCACCTGAGCCAGGCAGCGCCACCCGCTCGACCGGACTGAGGGGGCCCGCCGCCCCTGTCCGTCGACTGCCCCATGTCAGGCGGCAGCGAGCCGCCGGGCAGTCGGGCGGCTCGCTGGCGGTTCGCGCCTCGCCTTTCGCGGGGCGCCTCAGTGTCCGAGGGCGGCGGTGGCCTGCTGGTCCATCGTCCTCTCGAGGGACGAGACGTTGGAAGGGCTGGGATCCTTGAGGAAGTTGATCAGGTCCTGCCACATCGACTTCTCCCAGCTCCCCTGGAGGTCGTCGAGGCTGAAGACGAAGCTGCTGGCGTTGACCAGGGCCTGGGCGTCGGCCCTGGCCACCGGGTCCGGGTAGGAGCTCGTCGGCACCGACTTGTTGGCCGAGGCGAAGCCACCCAGGTGTGCCCAGATCGCGGCGCCGTTGGGACCGGCCAGGTACTTGATCAGCGCCTCGGACTGGGGGGTGTCCTTGAGCAGCAAGGCAACGTCTCCCGCGCCCTGGATGGCGCCGTTGTTGGCGGTGTCGGCGGCCGGCGCCGGGAAGGGGAAGAAGTCGTAGCAGGGCGTCTTGCTGGGATCGGTCGTGCACGCGGCGCCGGCTGTCCCGGTCTTGCCGGCCACGTAGTTGGGAGAGTTGCTGGTGATCTCGGAGACGACGAAGTCAGCCTCGAAGACCATCGCCGCCGAGGGGGAGCCGGACTTCGGGAAGACCTTGTCCACGCAGTCGGGATAGGCGTTCGAGAGCGATCCCTGGAGGCCGCCGGCCAGGTAGGAGGGCTTGCTGAACAGCTGCCCCAAGGTGGTGAAGGCGGTGGTCACGGTGGGGTCGGTCCACTTGATGGTGTGGGCGGCCAGCTTGTTGTAGTCGGACGGCCCCGCGACCTTCAGGTAGACGTTCTGCCAGAAGTCGGCGAGCGGCCATCCGACGTCGGTGCAGAGCGAGAAGGGCGTGATGCCCGCCGACTTGAGCTGGCCGGCGTCGCTCATCAACTGCTCCCAGGTCGTCGGCGGCGAGGTGATGCCGGCGGCCTTGAACTCGGCCGGGTTGTACCAGATGGTGTTCTTGTTGGCTCCCTTGAACCAGACCCCGTAGAGCTTCCCGTTGTAGCTGGCGAGCTGGTTCCAGGCCGAGCCGTAGTCGGAGCTGAGGCCGCCCAGGAGCTTGGTCAGGTCCTTGATCGACCCCTGCTTGGCGAGGGCTTGCAGCGTGCCCGGGTCGGGCACCAGGGCGACGTCGGGGGGCGCGCCTCCCGACACCGCCGACTCCAGCACGGTGTCCATGTTGCTGCCCTTGCCGGCGTAGTTGACGGTGATCCCGGTCTGGGTCTCGAACGGCTGCAGCGCGGCCAGGAAGTCCTGCTGCTCCTTGCTCGTCCACTCCGCCCACACGCTCACCGAGCCTCCGATGTGCTGGGAAGCGGAGGGCGGCGGCGGCGAGGCCGACGAGCCGCAGGACGCTACGCCCAGGATCGCCGCCGCCCCAGCGGCCAGCCTGCCCATCGTTCCGATCTTGCTCATGCGGAAGCCTCCTCCGTCATGTCAGGTTGTCCTGATCAGCCCTGCCCTCGACGCGAAGTCGCGACGCCCCGGTGCGCACGTCCTGACCGTCCCCCCGGCCGCGGATGTGTCCGAGCCCTATATTGCCATCTCGGGGCCCTCCCGTCTAGCATCTTCCCGCCGCTGATGCTGAATGGAGCACGGATGCTGGGATTGAGCGATCAGCGCCGCTTGAGTGCGGTATCCGTCCCCACCACCAGCGTCCCCGGCCTGGCCGAGGCGCCGCTCGCCGGGGTAGGCCGGCCGGCCGGCGGCGGCGGCTGGGGGCGCCACCTCGGCTCCCTGCTCTTTCTCCTGCCCGGCGCTGTGTTCCTGGCCGCGATCGTGGGTTATCCGCTGGTCGCGACGATCGTGCGCAGCCTCTTCGACCAGGCGGGCGGGCGGTTCATCGGGCTCGGCAACTACCAGGAGATCTTCGCGACCAACGACATCCTCATCTCCCTGCGCAACAACGTCATTTGGGTGATCGTCTTTCCCTTCATCGTCACCTTCCTGGGCCTGGTCTTCGCGGTGCTGACCGAGCGGATCCGCTGGTCCACCGCCTTCAAGACGGTCATCTTCATGCCCATCGTCTTCAGCCTCACCGCCTCGGCGCTGGTCTGGCGGGCCGTCTTCGACCTCGACCCTCACATCGGCATGGTCAACGCCGCCGTCCAGACGGCGAGCGACCTCTTCAACCCTCCTGGCGCGTATCCGGTCAGCGCCGCCGCCGGCCAAAGCGTCGCCGCCCTCGCCTCGACCGGTCTCAGGCCCGGCCCCGGCGGCGCGTTGCGCAGCGCATCGACGGTCGCGGCGGGCGGCGTGGTCCGGCTCGGGTTCGTGGGCATCAGCCCGAGCAACCTGCAGCTGCTCGGCGCCAAGCCTGCGGCCGTCCCCGCCTCGGGCCCGGGGACGATCGCGGGCGTGGCCTGGCGGGACTTCTCTCCGAGCCATCCCGGCACCCGGGGGCAGGTGCTCCCGGACGAGGCCGGTCTGCCGGACCTTCACCTCACCCTGCTTCGTGGCGACGGGAGCAGCGCAGGCTCGACCACCACCGCCGCCGACGGTGCCTTCCACTTCGACAACGTCGGCCCGGGGACGTTCCGCGTGGGGGTCGACGCCAGCAACTTCCGGAGCGGCTTCACCGGCACCTTCTTCCTGGGCACCCAGTCCTTGACGCCGACCGCCAGCCTCAGCAAGACGGCGCAGGCGATCCTGAGCGTCCCGCTCGTCGACATGGCGATGATCATGGCCATGCTCTGGATCTGGGCGGGATTCGCCATGGTCGTGATCGGCGCCGGGCTGGCCTCCCTGAATCGAGAGGTTCTCGAGGCGGCCAGCATCGACGGCGCCAGCGGATGGCAGACCTTCCGGCGGGTGACCATGCCCATGCTGCAGCCGGTCCTGATCGTGGTCTTCGTGACGATGGTGATCAACGTGCTCAAGATCTTCGACATCATCCTCAACATGCCGCCCGGGACATCGGAGGGAGACGCAAGCACCCTCGCGCTCGCCATGTACAACTACGGCTTCACCGGCAGCCCTCCCAATGCCGGCCTCGCCAGCGCCATCGCCGTGCTCCTGTTCATCCTGGTCATCCCGGCCATGCTGTCCAACCTCCGGAGGATCAGGGGGTGAGCGCGGTGGCCGTGGCGGGCCGGCCGGCGGCGTCGAGGGGGCGGCGGCTCGCCGCCCGGGTGCGGGGGGCGCATCCGGCCCTCAACGTCGTCCTGGCGCTGGTCGCCATCTTCTGGCTGGTGCCTTCGATCGGGCTCGCCGTCATCTCGCTCAGGCCCGAGGCCGCGTTCACCGAGTCCGGCTGGTGGACGGTGCTGACCGCCCCCGCGCAGCTGACCTTCCAGAACTACCAGGCCCTCTTTGCCCAGGGGCTGAAGGCGGGCGGGCTGCTGGATTCGCTCATTAGTTCCGCCGAGATCACGATCCCGGCCACGATCCTGGTCACCGGGCTGTCGAGCCTGGCCGCGTACTCGCTCGTCTTCGGTCGCTGGCGTGGCCGTGACGCCGTCTTCCTGACCACCGTCGGCCTGCTCGTGGTCCCGCTTCAGGTGGCGCTGATCCCGGTCGCAGGCCTCTACAAGGATCTTGCCTCGGTGATCGGATTCAACCTCTACGGGACGGTGCCGGGAGTGGTCGTCTTCCACGCCGCCTTCGGGCTGCCGTTCGGCATCTTCCTGATGCGCAACTTCTACACCGGCATCCCCAAGGACCTGCTGGAGGCGGCACGGATCGACGGCGCCGGCGAGTGGAAGCTGTTCCACCGGGTGGTGCTTCCGCTGGGGCTCCCGGCGGTCGCGTCGCTGGCCATCTTCCAGTTCATCTGGGTCTGGAACGACCTGCTCGTCGCCCTGGTGTTCCTGGCCGGAAGCCCGCACTACCCGCTGACGGTCTTCCTGCTCAACCAGACCCGAACGTTCACCGCCAGCTACTGGGTCATCTCGACCGGGGCGATGATCTCCATCGTCGTCCCGCTCGTCGTCTTCTTCGCCTTCCAGCGTTATTTCGTCCGCGGCGTGCTCGCCGGGGCGGTCAAGTGAGGGAGCGACCATGGCAAGCGTTGTGCTCGAGGACCTGACCAAGCGTTATCCGGGCGGCGCGCTGGCGGTCGACGGGATCAGCCTGGAGATCGCGGACGGGGAGTTCGTCTGCCTGGTCGGGCCCTCCGGCTGCGGCAAGACAACCGCCCTGCGAATGATCGCCGGCCTGGAGGAGATCACCGCCGGCGAGGTCCGCATCGGCGACCGGTTGGTCAACGACCTGGCACCCCGTGACCGTGACATCGCCATGGTCTTCCAGAGCTACGCGCTCTATCCTCACATGACCGTCTACGACAACATGGCGTTCGGCTTGCAGCTCCGCAAGACGCCGAAGGGCCAGGTCGACAAGGCGGTGGGCGAAGCTGCCCGCATCCTCGGCCTCGAGGAGATGCTCAAGCGCAGGCCGGGCCAGCTCTCGGGCGGTCAGCGCCAGCGCGTCGCGCTGGGTCGGGCCATTGTCCGCGAGCCGGCCGCGTTCCTGATGGACGAGCCGCTGTCCAACCTGGACGCCAAGCTCCGGGTCCAGACCAGGGCCGAGATCGCCCGGCTGCACCAGCGCCTGGAGGCGACCATGATCTACGTCACCCACGACCAGGTCGAGGCGATGACCATGGGCGATCGCATCGCGGTCATCAACGAGGGCCGCCTCCAGCAGGTGGGGATGCCCAAGGAACTGTACGAGTCGCCGCGGAACCGTTTCGTGGCGGGGTTCATCGGCTCCCCCGCGATGAACTTCATCGACCTCGAGCGCCGCTCAGACGGTGCCGCGGGCCTGGCCGGAGATGGCGTCGAGGTCACCCTGGATGACGGTCAGGCGGCGATGTTGAGGGATCGGGGAATGGAGATCGTGACGGTGGGGGTCAGGCCCGAGCATCTCAACGTGGGCGCACCGTCCGGTCCGGGGATGAAGGTCACGGCCACCGTCGACGTCATCGAGTTCCTCGGCAATGACCAGCTCATCCACGGCATGTCCGGGGGACGCGACATCGTCGCCATCATCAATGCCGAGAACAGCCTGAAGGTGGGGGAGAGGGTGGAGCTCTCCGCCGCTCCCAGGCGTCTCCACCTGTTCGATCCCGCCACCGACCTGGCGCTGGCTCGGGGCTGACGCGCCGGGCACCCGCTCGCCTCAGACGCCGACCGGTTCCCGGACCAGGATCACGGTGGTCCTGCCGTCCACAAACTCGCGGCGGATGATCAGCACCTTGCCGACGAAGGTCCCGATGTTCAGCCGCTCGCGGACGATGGCGTCCTCGTAGGGGAAGACCGTCTCCTCGATCCGGCGCAGCGCCTCATCGAGGTCGCGCACGATCTTCTGGCTGCCCACGACCAGGATCAGGCGTCCGGCCCCGCTCGCGTAGGCGCCCAGCTGGCTGGCGGAAGCCGACGCGACGACGAGGTCGCCGGCCTCGGTCAGCGCCTGGACGCTGCCCAGCATGAAGTCCGGCGCCGCCATCAGCTTCCGTATCTCACGGCCCTGCGTCTGGCGGTCCATGCGCATGTAGCGCGCCCTGACCGAGTCGTAGCGATCCGACTCGAACAACTCCTGGAAGAGACCCGCATCCTGGAGGGTCTTGGACTTGCCCGAGTACACCTCCGCGCCCTCGGGTATGAGATCGATCACCAGGCGCCTGGCCTCCCCGGCGCCATCGACGGCGCGCGCATCGATGTTGTGGGCGCGCAGGGCCGCCATCACCCTCTGGATCGTGCGCTCCGGAGCCGGGGCGCTGAAGTCGGGCGGTCGGGGCCGGGGTTCGATGATGAGTTACAAGGCGGGCGGTCAGCTCACGCGGAGGCGCCAGCCGTCGCAGTCTCCTCCGCCTCGAGCAGCTCGCCCTCGATGTTGATCTGGATCTCGTTGCTGACGATGAGCTTGCCGTCCAGCACCATGTCGAACCGCATGCCGAAGTCCTGCCGGTTGATCTTGCCCTGGGCCGCATAGGCGATCCGATGGCCCATCATCGGATCGTTGAACTCCCCGTACCTGACGACATCGAGCGTCACCGGTCGCGTGTTGCCCTTGATGGTCAGGTCGCCCGTCATGGTGTAGCGATCGGGGCCGGCGGGCTCGATGCCGGTGCTCTTGAAGGTGATGGTCGGGTGCTTCTCGACCTCGAGGAGGTTCGACCCCCTGAGGTCGTCATCCCGCCGCCCGTTGTTGGTGCGGATGCTGGCGGCCGCGATCGTCACCTCGACGGTGGAGCTTTCGGGCTGCTGGGGGCGGATGTCACCGGTGGCCGTCACCTCCGCGAAGTGACCGCGCACGGTCATCATGCCCAGGTGCTTGGCCGAGAACTCGACCTGGGTGTGCAAGGGGTCCAATTGCCAGGTGCCCATGTGAGTACCTCCTCCGCGGATGGCGGCGGTTGCGGGCTGCTACCTGGAGGAGAACTCGCGCCCGGGTCCCTTTATTTCTGCGGCAGGCGGAGCAGAGGAGCTCCCAGCATCCTGAGAATGGCCCCCGCCAGGGCACGTGCCGACTCCGCGGTCAGCTCGACCGCAACCCTCGCCTCCGGTCCCAGGCCGCAGTTGAGGAGGTCCAGGTTGAGGGTGTGCTCGGCGCGAGCGTGGACCGGGTGGTCGTAGGAGACCATCGCCTGGCCCAGATCGAACCAGGCATCGCCTCTTTTGCCGCTGCCGGAGACTTCGATGATCTCGGTGGCGTAGCTGCACATGACAGTCCTCCTCAGGTCGCCAGGTGGCGCCCGAACCAGCCTTCGATCCGCCGCCATCCGTCTGTGGCCGCCTCCGGTCGGTAGCTGGGACGATCGACGGCGAAGAACGCGTGACCGGCGCCCTCGTACGTGTGGAACTCGAAGGTCTTCCCCTGCGCGGTCAGGAGCCCCTCCAGCTCCCCCACCTCGGCCGGAGATGGATGCGAGTCGTCGGCTCCGAACAGGCCCAGCAGCGGGCATGAGAGCCGGTCCGCGATTCCGGTGAGAGGCTGGACGCGGAGGGGCATCCCCTGCGGCGGGCCGGCCACCACGAAGGCGCCGTAGCAGTCGACGGCGGCGTCGAGGTCGAGGCTGCAGGCGGCGAGGAAGGCCTGGCGGCCGCCCGAGCAGTAGCCGATCACACCCACCCTGCCGTTCGAGGCCGGCAGCGAGCGGAGGTGGCGCGCCGCGCCCTCCACGTCGCCGACCAGCCGCTCGTCTGGCACGCCACCGGCCGCCCGCACCGCAGCCGCGGCGTCGTCCGGGCTGGCGCCGGGCGCCTCCCGCCAGTGGAGGTTGGGACAGATCGCGTTGAAGCCGAGCGCGGCGAACCTGCGCGTGATCTCCTTGGTGGCCCGATCGAAGCCGGGCATGTGGTGGATCACGACCACGCTCCCGAACGAGCCCTCGTCCAGCGGCCGGGCCACGTACGCCTCGACCTCGTCACCGCCGTGGCCGGCGATTCGAACCGAGGCCGCCGTCATGTCATCGTGCATGCGCTTCTTCATTCTCGCGGGCCCCGGCCCCCTCTTGCACTTGCCGGGCCGCCGGCGCCCGTTACATGAGCGGTTCATGTGCCACCTCCAGGCTGTGCGTCGAGGTTCCCTGTGGAGGGGGCCAAAGCACTCAAGGAGGTGCTTCAATGAACTTGAAGCGCAAGCTCGTGATCCTGGGAGCCCCGCTGGCGCTCCTGGCGGGGGTCGGTTCGGTGATCGCCGCGTCACCGCCGGCCCACAACACCTCGACGTCGCAGGGTCCGGACACCAAGCCGGAGGCGGCGTCCCCCAAGGTCGATGCCGACGGGCCGGCCGGACCCAACGTCCAGCAGGGACCCAACGTCCAGCAGGGCGCGAACCTGCAGCAGGGCGGTGCGGACGCCACAGGCGCGTAGCGACACGATCGGCGGGAGGTCCGATGGCCTCCCGCCCAAGCCGCCCCGACCCGGCCGGCGGAGCCTCGATCCTCCCGCCCTGAGCCAGGCCCGTCTCCACTTCCTCGTGCTGGCGGCCGGGACCTTCGGCCTCGACCGGCTCACCAAGGCCGAGGTGCTGGCCGGCGTCCAGCCTGGCGAGAGGATCGTCGTGCTGCCCTGGCTGTCGATCGCGGACGTGCAGAATGCCGGTGGGGCCTACGGTTTCGGCCAGGCGGCGACACTGCTCTGGCTGGGCGCATCACTCGTGGTCGGCGCCGGGATCATCCTCTACGTGCTGCGCCGCCCCATCGGCCTCCCCTCTGGGCTCGCCCTCGGGCTGGTCCTCGGGGGGACGCTGGGCAATGGCTACAGCCGCCTCGTGAACGGAAGCGTGACGGACTTCCTGGCGCTCGCCGGCTGGCCGGTGTTCAACGTCGCCGACCTCGCCGTCGTCGCGGGGGTCGTGCTCCTGCTCCTCCGCTGGCGGCGGAACGGTCGCCGAGCGCGCTGACCGCGTCCTGCCTCGGGTCAGGCTCCCGACTGGAGGTTGGCCCGGTCGGCGTCGGGCTGGGGGTGCGCCGGCGCCCGCAGGTCGGTCAGGTCGGCGAGCGCGCTCGGGCGGCCGGAGGTGGAGGTCCGAACCGTGGTGACGAGCCCATGTCTCGGTGTCGAGGGCCGGGCGGCGCCTGGCGGCGCGATCCCCGACATGCCGAGGATCAGGACCGCCGCCGTGGCGGTGGCGGCGGCCGCGCCGCCCAGGCGCAGATGCGGCGCGAGCCGCGGCAGTTGCGGCGCGAGCCGCGGAAGGGTCGGCTCGGCATGCAGCCAGGCCACCGCCAGGAGGGCGGGGATCGGCGAGGCGCCGCCGGGCAGCAGCAGATAGCGCTTCTCCCAGTCGGGCCTGAACTTCTTCTTGAACGCGCGCAGGGAGACAGGGTTGAACGCGCGCGCCAGGCGGCCTCCGTCCACGTGGTCAGCCGGGCGCGCGAGGCCGAGGCTGACCCACGTCCGGCCCTGCGAGGTGGCCCTCACGATGCCGCGCACGAGGGCCAGCTCGACCGCGCCGGGGGCCGCGTCGGGCCGCCGGCGCATGAGGTCCAGGACCCAGCCGGAACCGTCCGGGCTGGGCAGCCAGCTGACGAAGGCCTCGACGCGGCCGACCGAGCGCACCACCGACCAGGGCCGGGAGTCGGCGGCCGCCTCCTCGAAGGTGGAGACGCTGAAGCCGAGCCGGAGCCGCCGGCGCCGCCGCCACTCGCGGTCGATGGCGGCCAGCTCGGCACCGAGCGCCTCCGGCAGGGATCTCCCCGCCCCCTCCCACACCTCGAGCCCGGCCCGCCCGGCCGCCGCCACCGAGTGGCGGAGGTTGGCCATCGGCCGGCCCTCGAGGCTGAACCGGTCGGTCTGGATGATTGCCTCCTCGCCGATGGGCAGGGCGGACAGGCCGGGAAGGGGCTCTCCGGCTCCGTACCAGACCACCGGGCGCGGCGCCGCCCAGCGCAGGAACCCCTCGCGCAGGCCGGCCAGCTCCTCCTCGGCGCCGGACGCGCCGCCGAGGGCGATCAGCCGCCGTCCGCACGGTCGGTAGGCGATCCAGGAGCGCCCGCTGGCGCTCATGAAGCGCTGCACCGACGGGTTGCGGCCGTAGGCGCCGAAGCTGGCGGCGGCGATCCGGCAAGGCGGGCTGGCGGCGAGGCTCAACGCGGCCCTCCCCCGGCGAGCCGGCTGCCGGCCTGGTTGAGGGCGTCCCAGAGAAGGGTCCGCCACACCGACCACTCGTGGCTCCCGGGCACGACCTGCGTCCGGACCCCGTATCCGGAGGCCGTGAGGACGCTCGCGAAGCGCGCGTTCTCCTGAGCCGCCAGGTCCTGGGCCCCCCAACCGACATAGAAGAAGGGGGCAGGGGCGGGCGCCGGCTTCGCCGCCAGGGCCATGGGGTCGTTGGCGAGCCGCAGGGCCGGGTTGCCCCCGAAGGCGGAGGAGGGGGGGACGAATGAGCCGCTGAAGACGAGCGCGAGGGAGAACACGTGCGGGTGCCTGAGGGCGAGGTTGGCGGCTCCATAACCTCCGCTGGAGAGGCCCCCGACGCCCCGGAAGCGGGCCTGGGCCAGGGTCCTGAAGTGCGCATCCACGGCCGGGATGAGGTCGTGGATGAGGTCCGACTCCATCAGGTCGCCGGGCACGTAGTTGTCGGCCCAGGAGTCCTCGGCGCCTCCCCTCGGCCCCACGCCGTCGGGGCAGACGATGATCATGGCCGGCGTCCTCCCCGCCTGGTGGGCCGCGGCCGCGATCGGCCCCCCGCCGGCGGCGGGCCAGTCCTCGGCCGTGCCGGGAGACCCGTGGAGCAGGTAGAGCACGGGATAGCGGCGTCTGCCGCTGTCGTAGCCGGCCGGGAGGATGACGACCGCGTGGCGGCTGACACCCCCCAGGGCGGTGCTCCGGTACCGGAAGGTGACCTGGCGGGCGGCGGACTGGGACGCGGAGGCGATCGGGTGGCCCTTGCCGGGAGCGGCGAGATGCATGCGCGTCGAGGCCTGGGTCACGCCGGCCCAGGGGCCGTGGATGAGGATGTCGGGCGCCCGCGCGGCGCCGTAGGCGCAGATCGCCACCAGCAGCGTGATCAGCGCGGTCGCGGTGATGGCGCGAGCCGAGCGAGGTGGGGCCAGCCTGGCGGCGCGTTTCAGGCCCGACCGCAGGCCCCGACCGAAGGCCGCCCCCAGCCCCGCCGAGACCAGGCCCAGGCCGCCGAGGCCGAGCAGCGCGAGCGCGTATGCGCGCTGATCCACATGTTCGTAGGGGAGCGGGCGCGGGCCCATCGAGCCGGGCAGGGCGGTCAGGAAGACGCCCGCATACCACGCGCCCGCCGCGATCCAGCCGAGGACCGGGCGGCCGAAGAGCGCCGCCGCCGCGCCGCCCAGGCAGGCGACCGCGAGCGCGGCCAGGATGGCCGCCCGGAGGCTGTCGAGACCGAGCGAGAGCAGGCCCCCCTGGAGCCACATCCCGGCCCCGGTCAGCCGCCAGAGCAGGATGGCAGCGCCGGGCAGGAGCAGGGTCACCGGCAGCGCGGCCATGCCCAGCCACCTCCCCGGCCTGGCGGCGCCGCCGGATCCGCGCCACCTCTCGGGTCTCATCCTGGATCGCACGGTGGAGGGCGATCATGAAGTCCGGCTGAAGCCGGGGATGGGTGCCTTCGTTCCGGAGCGACGACCGCGGTCCGCGGTGCGGCGCCTGTTCACGAACCGTTCATGAAGGGGGGGCACGCTGGCCGGTGTGCGCGTCCTGATCGTGGAGGATGACCCCCGGCTCGCGAACATGCTTCGACTCGGGCTGGTCGAGGAGGGGCTCGGTCCCGACGTGGTGGGGGACGCAGACGAGGCCCTCGCCGCCGCGTCGACGACCGAGTTCGACGTGATCACGCTCGACGTCATGCTCCCCGGAGGGCGGGACGGCTTCGAGGTGTGCGCGGAGCTCCGCCGCCAACGGGTCCACGCGCCGGTCCTGATGCTGACCGCCCGGGATGCGGTCGAGGACCGCGTGCGAGGCCTGGAGTCGGGGGCCGACGACTACCTGGTCAAGCCCTTCGCGTTTGCGGAGTTCCTGGCCCGGGTGAGAGCGCTCGCCCGCCGCCACCTCGAGAGCCGGACGGCGGTGCTGCGGCTGGGCGCCCTGAGTCTCGACACCGCGGCCCGCGAACTGACGGTGGGCGAGCGGCCGGTCCGGTTGACCGGCAAGGAGTTCTCGATCCTGGAGTACCTGATGCACCATCCCCGCCGGGTCCTCTCACGGGCGCAGATCGAGGAGCACGTCTGGAACTACGACTTCGAAAGCGAGTCCAACCTCGTCGACGTCTACATGGCGCGGATCCGCCGCAAGGTGGCGGAGGCCGGTGGGGGCGAGCCCATCGTCACCATGCGGGGCGTGGGGTACCGGCTCGACCCCCCCTAGATGCATCTAGATTGAGAGAGCGACTCCGGCGCACTCGGGTCCGCCTGACGCTCGTCTACGTCTGCGCCTTCACCGTGGCCGCGGCCGTGGCTGCGGTCGCCTTCTGGTTCGTGTTCAGACACCAGGAATACCAGGCGATCGACGCCAGCCTCACCTCCCAGCAGCAGGTCGTCATCTCCGGCATCGAGGGCGGCTCGGGGATCAGTCTCAACGGGGGGCAGGATCTGCCCGGCGAGACGCAGGGGGGGATCGCCGTGGCGGCGATCCTGGTCACTCAGCGGGGACGCATCCTGGACGAGTCGGGCCAGGTCAAGGGTGCGGCGGCGCTGGCGGCAGCCGCCCTCAGGGCCGGTCCCATGGAGGCGCCCCTCAATCAGGAGGTGGGCGGCCGCCAGGAGCGGATCCTGGTCACCGCGGTGGGAACCGGCGGCTCGCGGGCGCTCCTCATCCTGGCCCGTCCGATCGGCGAGCTACAGGGGACTCTCGCCCTCGTCGCCATCCTCCTGGTCGTCGTCATCGGCGTGCTCGTGGTGGGTGCTGCGAGCCTGGGCTACTGGCTGGCGGGCCGGGCGCTGCAGCCGGTCAGGATCATGTCGGCGACCGCGCGCGACATCAGCGAGCACGACCTGCACCGCCGCATCGTGCTCGACCTCCCGCCCGGCGACGAGCTGGGCGAGCTGGCGGCGACCTTCAACGCCATGCTGAGGCGGCTGGAGGGCGCCTTCGAGGGGCTCCAGCGCTTCACGGCGGACGCCGCGCACGAGCTGCGAGCCCCCCTGGCTCTGATGCGGACGCAGGTGGACGTGATGCTCCGGCGGGAGCGCTCGGTCGAGGAGCTGAGGGCCAGCCACGAGTCCCTGCTGGGAGAGATCGAGCGGCTCAGCCGGATGGCGGATCAGCTGCTGCTGCTGGCTCGCGCGGACGCCGGGGCGCTGGCTCCGCGCCCTGAGTCCCTGGACGTGGCTGATCTGCTGGAGAGCATCGTCGACCGCTGGCGGCCGGCCGCGCGGGAGAGGGGGCTGGCACTCGAGAGCCGGCTGCCGATGGACGGCGCGGTGGACGGAGATCCCGACCTGCTGCGCAGGATGTTCGACAACCTCCTCGACAACGCGCTCCGCCATACGCCGCCGGGCGGGAGCGTCAGCGTCACCGCCGCCGCCGAGCCGAGCACCGGCTGGCGGATCGCCGTCGAGGACACCGGCCCCGGCATCGACCCCGCCCTCGGCGCCTGGATCTTCGAGCGCTTCACCCGCGCCGACGCCGCCCGCCGGCGCGAGACCGGAGGCGCCGGCCTGGGCCTGTCCCTGTGCGCCGCGATCGTCCGCGCCCATCGCGGCTCGATCGCGCTCGAGCGCGGCGAGGACGGCGCGGGCGCCCGCTTCGTGGTCCGCCTGCCGGCTGGTTCCCACCCCGCGAGGCGGCAGCATTCCAACAGAATCCGGTCAGGTTCCAAGAACGCGCCATAAGGTGCCTACCTGATCGCCCCCGCTCCGGCCCGCGGTACGAGCCGGGTAGTGAGTTTTGATCGCTTCGACTCCAAGCTCAGAGGTCTCGGCATCCGGCGGCCCCTGCGTCAACCAGCCGACAGCCCGGCTGGCAGAAGAGGACCGGCACCGCCGTTGCCCGCCGCCGAGCAATGGGTGTCGCTCGCGGCCTGGCGCCGAATGGCGATCAGGGTCGCCAACCAGGTCAGCCACACGCCCATGGCCGGTAGTTCGACGAGGACGCGGAGAATGGGGCCCGGGCCGACCCGGCCTCCGTCGAGCAGGCCCCAGAGTCCCTCAGAGACAGGTCCTGTGAGCAGCCACGCGGCGACCACCATCCACCCCACCGTCCGATCGCCGCGCCGCATCGCCCACCAGCCGGCCACGGCGAAGGTGGGGAGAACGAGCACCATGTGAGCGGGCCAGTCGAGAGAGGACACGAGCGGAACGACCGCGATCGCCGCCGCGGCCTCCAGTCCGCGTGCCTCCCGGCTCCCGGCGCGGCGGGGCAGCACCGCCCAGGTCGTCGCGATCACGCCAAGCCCGGCCAGACCGGCGCCGAGGGAGGCCCAGGCAGGAGGCCGCACGAGGCCGTACAGCGACTGGGGGTCGATCAGGCGAGCGATCGTGCCATACGGCGCCATGTTGGCGATCCAGCCGGTGCTGCCCCCGATCTGGGGAAGCACCCGCAACACGTACTCGGGCAGGAGCCTCGGGCTGGCCGCCAGAGAGAGGAGCGCGACCATGGCCAGAGCGGCGACAAGCGACGCCGTGCGCCGCCGCCAGGCGACCAGGGCCAGGCAGGGGACCTGGAGCAGTTTGAGGGAGATGGCGGCTCCGAGCGCCAGGCCGCCCCTCCAGCCGCCCCCGATCCAAGATCGGAGCCAGAGCACCTCGAGCAGGAGCAACAGCAGGTTGAGTTGTCCCCACACGAAGTTCTGGATGACCGGGAAGTAGGCGATGGTGGCGATCGCGAAGGCGGCCACCAGACGGCGGTTCCCGAACTCCAGCGCTTCGGCGAGGAGCCAGATCGCAAGGCCGAGGGAGGCGCCGAGGGCGAGCGTGACCATGATGTCGAGCGGGAGTGGGGAGACCTGGACGAGAGGCCGAAGAGCCCATGCCAGCAGGGGTGGGTAGACGTAGTGGCCGGTCCGGGTGGGGTCGCCCGCCACCGGGGCCAGGTAGTAGGCGTAGGGATCGGCGTGCCGGGATATGGCGGCGGCCGCGTCCTGGTACACGCGGAAGTCGGAGATCGCGGCTGCCGGGTTGGCCAGGATCGCCAGCCCGACCCGGACCAGAGGTAGGCAGACCACGAGTCCGATCAGGCCCATCGCCGCGGCTGCTGCGCGGCCCTCCAGCAGGCGAGACGCGGGGCGCCCTCTCGGCGCAGCTGGGGTCAGGGGCGAATCCAAGTCGAGCCGTCTAACGGGGGACCGGCTGTTTCCCCGCGGGTGCCCGGCCGGGGTCGAAGGGCCGCCGGCGCCACGAGGAATCAGGAGGGAAAACCGTGCCGGCGACGCTCACAAAGACATGTGATACCTCGTCTATCATTTGACTTACGCTTCCCGGGAGATCCCCTTGAACCGACCCTCTCGCGTCCGTTCTCTCTCCACGGTCTTGTTCGCGGTCCAGGCACTCGGCCTCTGGGGCGCCGCGGGCGCGCTGCACCCCTGGAGAGTCCTCGCCGCGGGCCAGAGCTCGAGCGGAACCTGGAGCTACACCCAGCTCCTGAAGAGCGCCGGGGACCACAAGGTCAAGTCGCTCGACATCCAGGGCTCGCAGGGAGCCGTCACCACCACCGACGGCAGCCAGTACTCCGTGCAGCTGCCGCCGGACACCAGCTCGATCGGCACCAAGCTGACCGGCGAGGGTGTCCAGGTCACCTACCAGAACCCGCCCGGCGCCGACCTGCTCAGCCTCCTTCCCAACCTGCTCCTGTTCCTCGTCATCGGGCTCGCCTTCTGGTGGTTCCTGCGCCGACGCGCGGCGGGGGCCGGCGGTCCCAGCCAGGCGATGTCGTTCGGGCGCTCCCGGCACCGGGTGATCAGCGGCGACAAGCCCACGGTCACCTTCCGGGACGTGGCGGGTGTGGACGAGGCGAAGCAGGAGCTGACCGAGATCGTGGAGTTCCTGAAGTTCCCGGAGAAGTTCGTCGCCCTCGGCGCCCGCATCCCCAAGGGCGTTCTGCTGGTGGGGCCGCCGGGGACCGGCAAGACCCTCCTCAGCAAGGCGGTGGCGGGGGAGGCGGGGGTGCCCTTCTTCTCGATCTCGGGCTCGGAGTTCGTGGAGATGTTCGTGGGGGTGGGCGCCAGCCGGGTGCGCGACCTCTTCGACCAGGCCAAGAAGAACTCGCCCTGCATCGTGTTCGTGGACGAGATCGACGCCGTCGGGCGGCAGCGGGGGGCGGGGCTGGGGGGCGGCCACGACGAGCGGGAGCAGACGCTGAACCAGTTGCTGGTGGAGATGGACGGCTTCGAC
>JBOHUX010000004.1:0-29535 GCA_050734915.1 Candidatus Dormibacteraceae bacterium | reverse complement strand
AGCCCAGGAGCTGCTGATGGAGCAGTCGATCCACTCCCGTGAGCCGGCCGAGGTGATCCAGCTCTTTCCCGACCTCGCGGAATCGCCCGCGGAATCGTCCGCGTCGTCCGCCTGTACAGCCTGAGCCAGGCGACCGGCCTCCCGCCCGACGGCGGCCTGAACGGCGCCATCAAGGTCGATCTTCACCTCCACTCCCGCCACTCGCACGACAGCCACGCCCCTCTCGACGCCATCGCCGCCCGGTGCCGCGAGCTGGGCTTCTCCCGCATCGCCCTGACCGACCACAACACGGCCCGGGGGGCGCTGGAGCTGAGCCGTCGGGAACCGGCGCTGGCAATCGTCGGCGAGGAGGTGATGACCACCGAGGGCGAGGTGATCGGACTCTTCCTGACGGGCGACGTGCCGCCACATCTGAGCCCCGAGGAGACGATGGACCGCATTCACGCGATGGGCGGACTCACCTACCTGCCGCACCCGCTGGACCGCCGCCGGGCCCACTTCTCGCCGGAGCGAGTGGTGGAGCTGGCGCCGCGCGTGGACATCATCGAGACCTACAACAGCTGGTGCCCGGCGGTGGCCAACCAGGCCGCGGCCGATCTCGCCGCCGGGCTGGGCATGGTGACCGCTTCGGGAAGCGACGCGCACGCCCCCCACGAGATGGGCCACTCGTGGCAGGAGATGGAGCCATTCGACGGTCCCGAGGACTTCCTGGCCAAGCTGGCCCGGTCACGGGCGGTCCGGACGCCGGCCAGCGGCACCCAGCGCCGCGCCTGACGTCAGGGGGCCCGCCGATGCCGGACTCACCCCGCCTGCTGGTCGCCGGCTCGATCGCGCTCGACACCCTGGAAGGGCCCTGGGGCACCGCCGAGGAGGAGCTCGGCGGGTCCGCACTCTACTTCGCGCTGGCCGCGAGCCTGTTCACGCCGGTTGCTCTGGTGGCGCCGGTGGGGATCGAGGAGGAGGACCGGGTCCGGGAGCTTTTGGAGGGCCGGCGGGTGGACCTGGCCGGCCTCGCCGTCATCGACGCCGCCACCTACCGCTGGCATTCCCGCCGTCTCGGCACACGTGATCTCGATCTCGGCAGCCAGGACGGCATCTACGATGCCTGGACCCCTGCCACGCCGCCCGCCTTCCGGGGCTGGGCCTTCGTGGGCTCGATGCGGCCCGGGCTCCAGCTCCAGGCGGCGGCGCGGCTGAGGGCCGCGGACCTCCTCGCCGGGGACGCCATGAGGTCGTACGTACGCTCCGCCCCCGTCGAGTCCGCCGGGTTCGTCGCCGCCTGCGACTGGTTCTTCTGCACGGTCCAGGAGCTGAGCGCGCTGGGCGGCGATCCCGCCCACCCGGAGGCGTTCAGACTCCGGCACGGGCTCCGCGGCCTGGTCGTGAAGGCCGGTCCGGCGGGCCTGTGCGCCTATACGGAGCGGGGCCCGAGCCGGGTACCGGCACTGACCGCGCGTCCGGTCCGCGATCCCACTGGCGCCGGCGACGCCCTTGCGGGAGGCATGCTGGCGTGCTGGCAGAGGCTGGGCGGGGGGCCGGAGGCGCTCTGGGAGGCGCTCGCCCAGGGAGTCGCTTGCGCGTCAGTCGCAATCTCGGAGGTCGGGCTCCGAGGGCTGGCCGCCGCCACCCTGGACGAGGTGATGGTCCGGGCCCGGGATCTCTCGCCAGCCTGACGCTCCAGTCCCGCGGCACCGAAACTTCAGTCGGCGGCGATCGCTCCCGGGCAGCGGGGGAAGTTGGGGCACATCCAGACGTTGGAGCCGCGTCGCTCCATGGGCAGCTCGCAGATCGGGCAGACCGGGCGCAGGCGCTTGGGCGCCGGGCGCGGCGCCAGGGCTCGGGCGAGCCGCCTCCAGAGGGAGCTCATCTTGGGCTTATACCCCGTTCGTCTCCCGGACACGCTAAGGCACGCTGCTAGAACACGCGCGGCAGGCGGCGCTTGACCGCCTCCGGCAGCACCTGCTCGAGAGCGTCGTCATAGGTCACGATGCCCAGCAGCTCATGCTCCTCGTCCACCACCGGGACCGCGAGCAGGTTGTACTTGGAGAGCACGGCCGCCACCTCCCCCAGGCTGGCGTCGGGGCGGACCCAGACCGGCTCCTGGATCATGATCTCGCCGACCGGCGTCTTGGGCTTGGCCACGATCAGGTCGCGCAGCGAGAGGACGCCTCGCAGGTGCTCGGCCCCATCGACGACGTACACGTAGTAGATCGACTCCGCGTCCGGCTCGAGGCGCCGAAGCTCGGCGATGCACTCCTCGGCGGTGAGGCGATCGGAGACGGAGACATATTCGGTCGTCATCAGGCCGCCCGACGTGTTCTGCCGGTACGCGAGCAGCTCCTTCACCTCGCCCACCTTCTCGGCGTCCTCCATCAGGGTCAGGATCTCCCGCGCCCGCTCCTGACCGAGATCGGCGAGGATGTCCGCCACCTCGTCGGGAGGCATCTCCTCCAGGATGTCGCTCGCCTTCTCCGGGCCCATCTGCTCGACGACGGAGACCTGATCCTCGAGCTCCATCTCCTCCAGCGTGTCGGCGGCCACTTCCTGGGTCAGGGAATCGAAGACGGCCGTGCGCTCGCGCCGGCCCAGCTCCTCGACGATATCGGCGATATCCGCGGGATGGAGCTTGGCGATCCGTGTGCCGGAGATGCGCAGGCGCAGGGCCTCGGCGCCACGACCCTCGAAGGGGTCGACCACGTTCCAGGAGAGCAGGACCATGGGCAGCTCGCGACCGAAGATCCGCATCACCGCCTTGCCCAGGCCCTCCAGTCCGAGCCGCCGCAGGATGCCGCGGATGCCGATGTCCGCCCCCACCAGCAGCATGGAGCCGCCGCTATCGCTGAGCTGGAGGTCGTTGACCCGGACCACCCGGCGCCCATCGGTGTCGATCACCTGCTTGTCGAGGACATCCCGCGAGAGCCAGACCTGCTCGGGGTCGGAGGTGAACTTGGGCACCTCCCCGACGCCGCCCCGGAGGGCGACCTCCCGGCCGCCGAGCGAGCGCACCTCGCTCCACGGCACCACCGTCTGGCCACGCCGGGAGATCACGAGGCCGGTCACGACCGGGTACGGCTCCTGGACCCGCACGGTGAGGTCGCGGACACGGCCCACCCGGTGCTGGTGGACGTCCACCACCTCGGAGCCCATCAACGCGCTCAGGAAGACCAAGCCATCGCCCCCAACCCGCTTCCGCCCGGCCGGCCTGTGGATTCGGGATCCGTCGCGCGACGTGCGCCAAAGCCGGTCATGGCGGTGCGGAGACCCCCTCGTGGGCCCCGGGAAGCTCGGAACGAACTCGACAGCGCTCGCAACCCGCCTCCCCTCGGTCCGGGCGAGGCCCCTTTGAAGGGGAGTCTAGCACCCGCCTCCGAGCACCCCAATCCGGAATTGGGGTTGAATTGGAGCAGATACGTCGATAGAATACCGACCCGTTGGGCCGCGCAGGTCAATTCTTGAGTGAAGGATGGTGAGTAAATAACAGTGGAAGGGTATTGCCTTAAGGACAAGCGGAAGGTCGAAATGAAGGACCCGAAGCCGATCACCATGAAGAACGGCAAGCCGGCGACCGTGGGCACGTGCCCCAATTGTGGTACCAAGATCTACAAGATCGGCAAGGCGACCTGAGGCACATCGGAGCCCGGTTGGGAGAGGCCAGGGACTGATCCCTGGCCTCTCTTGCGAGTGAGACCCCAGGGATCTGCGGGCGCGGCCCCCTCCGATCGGCCTATCCGGTTCGCGGCTGGGCGGGGTCGTCGCCCAACGTCTGCTCCATCGACGCGAGGAGCACCTCGGTCGCCGAGAGTGCCTCGTCAACACCCAGCTCCTTGAAGATGCGCACGTTGGCGGGGTTGTTGACCCGGGCCACCGTTCGGGGCACGTTGAAGTGCTTCTTGGCCATCTGGAGGGCGATCAGATTGTCCTCGTCGTCGCCGGTCACGGCCAGGACCACGTCGGCCCGCTCCATGCCCGTCGTGCGCAGGAACGACATCTCGTCGCCATCGCCCCTCATCACGATGCTGCTCCCCAGCTGGCCGCCCAGCCACTCCGCGCGCTCGGCGTCCTTCTCGACGAGCGTCACCTCCTCGCCCCGCTCGACGAGGTCACGGGAGAGGTAGTAGCCCACCTTGCCCCCACCGATCACGATCACATACACCGCCCTCAGTCCTCCAGGATCATCTTGCGGAGGGCGGTGGCCCCGGTGGTGGTGGGGCAGAGGGTCTTGAGGCCGAGCTCGCTGTAGACGTCGTTCCGGATGGGATCGTAGATGCGGCAGACGACATGGGGAACCTTGAACAGGCGCTGCGCGATCTGAGCCGCCATGATGTTGCGGTTGTCGCCGTTGGTGACGGCGGCGAAGGCGTCGGCCTTCTCGATCCCGGCCCGCTTCAGCATGTCCTCGTCGATGCCGTTGCCGACGATGGCGTTGCCCTGGAAGCCCTCGCCGAGCCGGGAGAAGGAATCCGCCTTCCAATCGATGATGGTGACCTCGTGGCCGGCGTCGCTCATCTCGATCGCCAGCCGCGACCCGACCCGTCCGCAGCCGATGATGAGGACCCTCACGAGCCCTTTCCGAGCCGCTTCGCGCGCCGGTCCGACGGGCTCTGGCCGTATGCGATCCTCACAAGGGCTGGATTATAGGTCGGCCCGGTGGACGCCCCGCTCCCGCCCCACCGAAGCGGCAGCTGGCCCTCCAGCCGCCCAGGGCGAGAGGCTCGGCTCGGGAGGGCCCGGGCACGGCCCTTGCTAGGATTCACTGCGGGATGCGCTTCCCGTTCACCCTCATGGCGGTGCTCTCGCTGGCCTTTGGGATCTGGATCCTGGCCTATGCGGCGGGCGAGCATGCGCGTGACTCCTTCACCGCCTTCGGGGCCGGGCTGGCGGGGCTGGCGCTGATCGTCTTCGGCGTCTACCGCCTGATCCTCAGCATCACCCGCGGCGGCCAGGCGTAGCAGGGGCATGGCCGATCCGCTGGCGCCGGCACGCAGGATCCTGATCGCGGTCGGCGGCAACGACGTCGACGTCGAGACCGTCCGGCTCTCCTGCCGGATGGCCAGGCGGCAGGATGCCAAGATCTACGCGGTGCACGTGATCGAGGTCAACCGCTCTCTCCCGCTCGGTGCGACGATGGACAACGAGGTGCAGAGGGCGGAGCAGATCCTGGACGAGGTCGAGCAGATCGGCGGTGAGGTGGAGATGGAGATCGAGACCGAGCTGCTCCAGGCCCGGGAAACCGGTCCCGCCATCCTCGGCGAGGCCGACGAGTGGGGAGCCGAGCTGATCGTGATGGGCCTTCCGTACAAGCGCCGCTTCGGGGAGTTCAACCTCGGCAAGACGGTCCCCTACATCCTCAAGAACGCCTCCATGCGCGTGATGCTCTTCCGCGAGACGCTGGCCGGAGCGGAGCCGCCCGGCTGACCTTTGGCCGACGTGAGGATCGCCGCCTCAGGGTTCCAGGAACCTCACGGCGGCGCGAGTCGGCTCCGGCTCGGTGGCGACCGGAACCCGCAGCCACCGGCACGTGAAGCCCGCCCGGTGGAGGACGTACCGGGCCAGCGCGAAGAGCGTCGCGCACCCGTAGACAGCTGAGGCTCGGAATCCGACCGTGCTCATGCCCTCGAAGTAGCGACCGACCGCCGGCACCTCCGCGATCCGGAAGCCGAAGGCCGCCGCCTGGACCAGGATCTGGGTGTCGAAGACGAAGTCGTCACTGTTCTCGAGGAAGGGGATGGTGGCCAGGAAGCGACGGGAGTAGGCGCGGTAGCCGGTGTGGTACTCGGAGAGGCCGAGGCCCAGCACCCGGTTCTCGACCCGGGTCAGGAAGCGGTTCCCGGCCCGCTTCCAGGCCGGCATCCCGGCCCGGGCGGGATCCAGCCCCAGCCAGCGCGAGCCCAGCGCCACGTCCGCCGCGCCGGATTCGATGACACCGCAGAGATCGGGGATGACGCGGGGGTCGTACTGGCCGTCGGGGTGCAGCATGACGACCACGTCGGCCCCCATCGCCAGCGCATGGCTGTAGCACGTCTTCTGGTTGCCCCCGTAGCCCAGGTTGCGCGGATGCCTGATGACGTCCAGCCGGAGGGCCGTCGCGACGCTGACGGTGGCATCGGCGCTGGCGTCGTCAACGAGAAGGATCCGGTCGGCGTGCCCGGCCGGGATCTCCCCGACCACCTCGTGGAGGGTCCGTGCTGCCCGGTAGGCGGGCAGGACGATGACGCGCCGGGGGCGGGGCCCGGCTCGGCCGAGGCCCTTGAACGGGATCGCCTCCGGCCGGACGGCGAGGCGCTCGGCGGCCAGATACGCCGCCAGGAGGAGGACCGTGGCGGTGGCCGGGATTGCGCCCGCGATCGGCACAAGGCCGATGGAGATCCAGCCCAGGACCAGGATGGATGCACCCGCGGCCGGCCAGCGCAGCCTGCCGGAGCTGAGAAGAGTGGCCAGCGCGAAGCCCGGCACCAGGAGGAGCGAGAGGTCGTGCAGGTTCTGGTAGGGGCTGAGGGCGAGTGAGGCCGACACCGCCAGCGCCATGTCCAGCCGGGGCAGATCCGGCCGCCAGAGCAGCGAGAGGCCGACCAGGGTGAGGAGCGCCGCGAGGACGATGAGCGCGGGCAGGTGGCCGCCCGGCATCTGGTCGAGCACGCCCCGAAGCGAGAAGATGGTCTGGTTGGAGATCGGGGACGCACTGCGCCGGCCGACCGCCCAGGGTCCGATCACCCCCAGGTAGTCGAGTACGCCCGAGGTTCCGAAGGCCGCCAGCGATCCGGCCGCGAGCACCGCCACGACCGCGACGAACGCGACCAGAGCGCGCCACGCGCGGCGCGCGATGAAGAGCACCGGGAGGAGCAGGAGAAGCTGCGGCTTGACCATGGCCAGCCCCGCGAGCGAACCCGCGGTGCCCTGCCGCCCCCGACCCCAGGCCAGGTAGGCTCCGGCCAAGGGCAGCATCATCACGAAGTCGGACTGGCCCTGAAGGAGAGTGACGAAGGCGGGGTAGAAACCGACGGCCAGAGCCGCTGCGGCGGCCGCCGGTACGCGTTTGAGGTTGCTGCCCCGGACCAGGAGCGCCACCACCGCGGCGAGCAGAGCCACATTCACGAGCCCCGCCAGGAGATAGGCGCTCCGATACGGAAGCCAGCCCAGCGGGGCGATCAAGAACGTGTAGTAGGGCGGGTGGACGTAGGGCAGCAGCACGTAGCGGCCGGGCCAGGCGGCCGTCACGAGGTCCTGGAAGTGCTTCTGGGCGGTCAGCTCGTAGACGTGAGGTCCTCCGCGGGCGAGGTAGAGTCGGGCCGCCGCGTAGAAGGAGAAGAAGTCCGGTCCGCGAAGGCTCCCGGTGAGAAAGCGTGCCCAGTTGAACAGGTAGAAGAGCGCGGCCTCCGCGCCGGCGAGCGTGCCCGCGACCAGGCCAAGCCGCGCCAGGCGGCGGCCTGCCGAGGGCCCGCCGGGACTCACAGGCCCAGGTCCAGCCGTTCCGCGAAGCGCTCCGGAAGACCGGCCTGCCGGATGGCCAGCTTGGCCGCGGCCCGATCGTACTCGACGCGCCGGAACTCGAAGGCCGCCTCGTCGATATCCCACACCCCGTAGCTGGCGCCGGTGATGCCGTCCCGCGGCTGCCCCACGCTGCCGGGATTGACGAGCTGCGGCCCGGCGAGCTCGAAGGTCCCGAGCCGGTAGTCGTGCCTGACCCGACCCTGCTCCCAGTGGAAGATGCCGGGGATGTGGCTGTGGCCGTGGAAGCAGATCGTGGACTCGAGCTGGTTCAGGTTGGCACGGGCCGTGGTGGCGTCGAGGATGTACTCGAAGGTGGGGTCGCGCGGGCTGGCGTGAACCAGGAGCACGCCCTGTCTAACGCCCGTCTCCGGGAGTTCCTTCAGCCATTGGAGGCGCTCTTCACCGAGCTGCGCCTGGGTCCAGCGGATCCCCTCGGCGGCGTCGCCGTTGAACCAGCTCAGGATCAACTCGTCGGAGCAGGCGCGGTCGTGGTTGCCGACCAGCGTCGGCCAGAGGCGGGTCCGCACCTCGTCCACGCACCGGATGGGATCGCCGCCATAGCCGACCACGTCCCCGAGGCAGATGAAGTCCTGGACGTCGGAGGCGTCGTCGACGACGGCGGCGAGCGCCTGCCAGTTGGCATGGATGTCCGAAAGAACGGCGATCTTCACTTTTGCACTTCAGGCGGGATCAGTCGCCGTCGCTCCGTAGATCCGGGGATGAATGTAGTCGAAGAGGATGCGAATGGTGGCGGCTACGGGCACCGCCACGAACATGCCCAGGATGCCCCCCACGCTGAAGCCGGCGATGAAGGCGACGATCACCAGGAGCGCCGGCAGCTTGACGGCGGATCCGACCACCTTGGGATAGATGGCGTTGAGGATCACATTTGAGATGACGAAGTAGGCGGCTGCAACCAGCGCCGCCTTCGAAGGGCTGATCGAGAGGGCCACCAGAATCGCGGGGATCGCCCCCAGGAAGGGACCGAGGTAGGGAACCAGCGCCGTGAGGGCGGCGAAGACGCCCAGGGCCAGCGCATAGGGCACCCCGAGCAGTGAGATGGCGATCCCGCAGGCGGCCCCGATCAGGCCGGCGATCAGGAGCTGCCCCCGGAGATAGGCGTAGAGCATCGCCTTCACCTGGCGCCAGAGTTCGTCGTAGTCATCCTGGTAGTCGACCGGCACGACCCGGCGACCGGCGGACGCGATCGAATGGCCGTCCACCGCGAGAAGGAAGGCGACCAGCACCAGAAGTGCGACCTGGAGGAGGGTGCCGATGGCCGCGATCCCGAAACTGAGAGCATTGCTGAAGCTGCCCAGCAGAACCTCGTTGACATGGCCCTGGAGGCTGCTGGCGATGATCCTGAGGTTGACGTTGAAGCCGAAGAGCACGATCTGGTTCCCGCCCAGCTGGGTCACTCGCGCCTGGATGCTCGAGGCCATCGCGGGAACCTGCGCCTGGAGCTGTCCGAGCTCGCTACCGAGCAGCGGCACGAACATCCTGACCACGCCGGCCGCGATCGCGGTCAGCCCGACGAAGACGGCGAGCACGGCGATCGCGCGCGGGATCCGGTGCCGATGCAGCCAGTCGATCCCGGGAAGGATCAGGAAGGCGAGGACCGCTCCCAGGACGAAGGCCCCCAGCACCGCCCGGATCAGGTACAGGACCGTAGCTCCGACGACCAGGAAGATGAGGCCGAAGCCGACCTGCATCGAGCGGGCGCGGGGTGATGTGGGCGGGGAGGGCGGGCGCTCCGCGGCCGAGTGCCCGGCCGGGCTCCGCTGGCCGGCTCGAGCCGGTGGCTCGATGACACTGCCGGCGACGATCGTCTGAACACGGGCCTTGGCTTTGGGCACGGGGCTCGATCACCTGACTCTGGGGAAGGCGTCCACGGGTTCGGCCCACGTTAACACCCGGCGCCCTCGCATCCCTCTGGCCACCAGGCATCAGGCATAGGGATCACGCGCGCGCGTGATCCCTGCCTCATTACTTTTCGTGATGCTCGACTGAGCACACTCGTGATCCCCAGCCGGCCGGGAAGGCCCCACACTCTGGACATCGGTGATCGCCGGCCCTGCCGGGGACGCCGCAAATCCACAGAGGTAGGGGAGACATGACATGGTCCGCATGCTGAGGCGCGTTCTTCGAGCGACCGACGAGCCGAGAGTCTTCGGGGAGTGGCTCTACTAGGTTTCTACAGCTCAGTCGCGTGTTGAAGGGGTCCGCGTAGGACCCCTTTTTCATCGGTAGTGCGACACATCGACCCAGATCAGTTCAGCCCGGTGTAGAATCGCCTGCCTAATGCGTCACCTAGGTGTGGCGGGGAAGGTCTATCACGCCAGCGTCATCCTTGTCGGCGTCGGTGTCGTACCAATTGGCTTCCTAGTCCATCCTATCTCCGCACATGACATTGGCGAACTCTTGTTCCTCGCCGTGGCGACCCAGATCGCAGCCCTCATGCCGATCCGTTGGAGCAGCGGCACCCACAGCGTCGCCACCGCCCCCCTGCTGGCTGCCGGCATCCTCGTTCCAGGAGGGGGCGTAGCGCTAATTGCGTGGATGTGTGTATTCGATGGGCGCGTTCCAGGGCGCGATCTGCCACTGTGGCAGGCGCTGTTCAACCGAGCCAATCTCGCCATCACACATGCGGCGTCGTCCTTGGTAGTGCTAGCGATTCCCATTCACGGCGTCTGGACTGTCCCCGTCAGAACCGTAGGCTACTCACTCGCGATCGTGGCCATAAACTATCCATTGACGGCCCTGGGCTTCTCGCTCTTCACTCGGACATCGGTCGGGTCAATACTCGTCAATAACCTCCGCCTGGCCACCTTCCAGGCGATGCTCATTCTTGGCTTCGCAGGCGGGACACTCTATGTCCTGCTCGAGCATCCTGTGGGGTATTTGATGGCCCCTGGCCTGCTGGGCGTCCTCTTGGCCGTTCGATCTAATGTCGGTCATGCACAGCGCCAAGCGGAAGCCCGGCAACAAACCTTGCATCTGGCAGCGCAGGCCCTCGATGCGCGCGATAGATATACGGAGTCCCATTCGGAGCGAGTGGCCGAACTCTCGGCCCGGATCGGACGGGCGATGGGCTTGGGGACCCGCCAGATCGAAGAGTTGAGAACGGCCGGATCACTCCACGATCTCGGCAAGATTGGGATCCCAGATCACATCCTCAACAAGTCCAACTCGCTTTCCCCAGACGAATGGCGTGTCATGAAGACCCACTCCGACATCGGCGCCGACATGATCAGCCAACACTCCGCACTCGCCCCCGTTGCCCCGTTTGTACGGCACCATCACGAGAAGTGGGACGGTTCAGGCTATCCATTGGGGTTGCCTGGCGAGACGATCCCGCTGGGCGCCCGCATCCTCACTGTCGCAGACGCATTCGACACAATGACGTCTCCCCGACTGTATCGGCGCAGCTTCCTGGGCCAGACGGCGGCGGTGGAGGAAATCTCATCGTT
This sequence comes from Candidatus Dormibacteraceae bacterium, assembly GCA_050734915.1. Classification (GTDB taxonomy): domain Bacteria; phylum Chloroflexota; class Dormibacteria; order Dormibacterales; family Dormibacteraceae; genus JBOHUX01. The sequence goes on along the minus strand of JBOHUX010000004.1, from coordinate 18,577 downwards.
GGCCGGACGCTGGTACGATCCTAACGTAGTCGATGCATTTCGTAGCATTTACGATTTACCAGGGCTCGCAAGTCAACCGCCTAACATACCCGCGCGACGATGGCCGGCAGGCGTCGCGCTTCTGCTGAGCCGCCCCAGGTTCAGTCAACTTGTCCTTGGGATGAGCATTTCCAGTCTTGGCGATCCGCTCACGACTGTGGCGACGCTAGTGTCAATCTACGCATTCACGCATCAGCCCCTGATGCTGGCTGTTGTCTACGTCCTCAAAGCAATCGCCACGATAGCCATGGGCACATTCGGAGGGGTAATTCCAGACCGACTGGAGCGCAAGCGCTTGATTTGTGTGCTTGAGTGCTTCCGCGGCCTGATGCTGATAGCGACGCCGCTGGCGCTGAGTGCAACGCTGTTGGCGATCTTTCCAATTATCTTCGTCTTGGCGGCGATAAACGCTGTCGTTCAGCCGACCCGCCAAGCGGTCATCCCAGAATTGGTCGCAGCAAGCGACGTGGGGAGGGGTGCCGCGACGGTGGCGGGATCGACGATGGTCACAAGTATGCTTGGGTTCCCCATCGCTGCCGCTGTGCTATGGATCACCCATACGACGAGCTGGCTGTTTGTCATGGATGGGATTACGTTTGTGGCGGCAGGAGTCTTGATCCTCGGGATCGGTCGGGCCGGAGGCGGAGCCGCATCGCGTATGTTGGGCAATGGCATGCGCGACACCTGGAGAATCCGCGACGCACGACCACATCTGGTCCTGTCCGGCATAGGTGCCTTCTTTATCAGCATGAGCTTCCCTACGCTCTTGGTCCTCGCCTACCATGAGGCCACCAACGGCCCACAAGCGTATACGTTCCTCGAAGCGGCACTCGCCGTCGGGGTCATCTGTGGCAGCATTGTGATGGCCCAAGCTAGGGCGGCCGGAAGCCTGGGCATGGCCGCACTAGGACTCGCACTCATGGGCGTCCTAAGTATCGCGATAGGCGTCAGCCAGTGGCTAGTCCTGACCGCAATCCTGTTGTTCGGAGCCTCCGTCGGTAACGCCTTGTACGGTGTGGCCAACCAGACTGCCCTGCTCCAGCTCGGGAGGTCCGACAACAGGGGACGGATCATGTCGACCCGGTTCGCGATCGCGCAAACCGCCCTCATCGCAGGTGCGCTACTTGGAGGCGTGATGACGGCGATCGCGGGCCCGCAGAGCACGTACGCACTCCTCGGAGCAGGGCTGTTGACGATGGTAGCGGGAGTACTCCTCAGGGGGCGATTGGCACGGACACCTGGTCGGAGTGACTCGGTGCCTCAGGGGCCAGCCGAAGCAGGAATGGCAGTTTCGCACAAGTAGCGCGATGCTCGCCTGTGCTGCGGGCCCTACAGCTCGCCCAACCCAATCAGACCGGCCCGAAGCGCCGCGCGGATAGCATCCGCGCGGTTGTTCACACCCAACTTTCGGTACAGATTCCGCAGATGCGTGTCCACGGACGACTTGGAGAGGCGCATTTCTGCGGCGATACGTTTCGCGGGAGCGCCTTGCGCAAGCAGCCGAAGTGTTTCCAGTTCTCGCACTGTGCATCGTGGTTGGGTTGGGGCATCGGGGGGCATTAGCTTCGCTGCTGCCTTGAGCATTGTGGGGAGCATCTTCCTCGGAATCGGCGCCTCCCGTCGAAGAGCTGTTCGTATCGCCGTCTGGAGCTCGTGTGGGCCAACGTCTTTGAGGACATAGCCTATGCAACCCGCTTGGAACATCCGGAGAAGATCGTCGCTGGTCTCGGATACGGTCCAGGCAAGAATCAAGAGACCAGGGTTCCGACGGAGGAGGTTGCGCGCCGTGGTGGCCCCATCCATTTCTCCCATCTCCACGTCCATCAACACCACGTCCGGCCTAGCTTTACGAACGAGCTCAAGCGCTTCTTGGCCCGACGCGGCCTCACCCACGTGGGCTAAGTCAGCAGCGGACTCTAACATCGCCTTTGCCGCGATTCGGGGCATGGACCGATCGTCGACCACGAACACACGATGCGGACGCCGATGAACGCCGGAGGCTCCCAAGGGCCTCTAGGGTATCAAGCCGGACGCTGTTCTGGGCCATGAAGTCCCTTGCGCGCCCAAGCGAACCAGCCCGCGGCGATCGCGGCCCACTGGCCCCCCCGGGCGGGAGGCGCCGGCGGCTGAATACTCTGTGCTCCTTCCTGGCACTGCTTACCGCCCTCATGTTGGCAACATCCTTCTCCGCCTATCGCGGCTTTGATCTCTCCAGGCCGCCCTTGGCTGCGTTTCTCCTTGGGCTCGGATGTCTGGCTGGCCTCGTCCGAGTGCCACTAAACCGGGGCACCCTGAGCCTGGCAGCGATCGTCGGCCAGACGGCGTGCATCGTTCTGGCACCCTCGAGTGCATGTGTGGTTGGGTTGGCGTCCGGTGGGATTCACGCGGCCCGCCGACCTGCCGGTTCCCCACTAGCCCAAGCTGTGGCGCCGCCCTTCTGGACACTCCTGGCGGCCATGGTCCACGCCCTGCTGGTCCGGGCGACGGGGTTGTACGTGCTTCAGATCGCCGGCACCGTGATGACCTTCACGTTTGCCAACTGGGTCACCACGGCGGTGATGTTCAGCTTCGACACCGGGGAGGGGGCGGTGGCGATCTGGCGGCGGAACTTCTCCGTGTCCTGGCTGGCGGCGTTCCTCTACTTCGCGCTGTCGGCGATCGTCATCAGCGGTCTCCTCGACGGCTCGGTGAGGGGCTACGTGATGGCCCTGATCGTGTTCGCGCTCTCATTTGCGCTCACCGACACGATCGCCGGCCGGCGATCCCTCTCCATGTACGCGGAGCAACTGGCGGACGCCGATCGGCACCTCGTCTACAGCCGCACCCTGGAGGGTGTCGGCCACAACCTCCGCAACCATCTCCAGAACGTTCAGGGCGCCCTGGACGACATTGACACCTCGGGTCTTGCTGATGCGGCGCGGTCGATGCTGGACCTGGCCAAGGCCGCCGTCGCGGACGCGGCCGGAGCCCTGAGGAGCATCGCCTCAGGTACCAGCCCACGGGTCTCCTTCGCCCGGGAACCGCTCGACCTCAACCGCCTGACGGCCACCTCGGTCGCGCTGGGCCAGGCGATGGCGAGGCGCGGGCATGTCCAGCTGACCGCCCAGCTCTCGAAGTCGGCACTGGTCTTTCGGGGCGACCCGCTCCTCCTCCGAGAGGTCGCGAGCAACCTGATCATCAACGCCCTCGAAGCGGCTGCGGTGGGTGGCCGCGTGACCGTCACGACCGGACACCGGACGCTGACCACGGTCTTCCTGACCGTGGCCGACAGCGGGCCCGGCATCGCGCCGCAGCTGCGCGACCGCCTCTTCGAGCCTCACTTCACGACCAAGGCAGCCGGCACCGGGATGGGCCTGTTCACCTCCTACGGGATCATGAAGGAGCACCACGGCGAGCTCCTCTACGAGGGCAGCCGGCGCCGGGGCGGCATCTTCACGATGGTCCTCCCTGCCGCCGCCTGATCGCAGCTGCGATGTCATCGATGGTGGCGGGCTTGGTCAGGCACTCGTTGGCTCCCAGTTGGTCGGCCCGCGCCCGGGCGGCCGGACCGACGGCGCCGGTGAGCAGGATCGGCCGCTGCCGCCGGATGGTCGCCACCGACGCAAGGTCGGCAGGCTCCACGGCACTGAGATCGAGAAGGAGGACGTCACCACGGCTCAGCCCGGCCAGCGGCAGCCGCGTCGCCTCGGCGGGAAGCCCCCTTCGGCGAAGGCCCCCGACCAGAAGCCGGAGCCCGATGGGATCGTCCTCGATCACCAGGACCCGGCCCGCGCCCTCCCCCGGCACCTCCCAGTCCGGATGATCGCCGCTTGGGGCGACCGTCTCCAGGCCCAACGCGATCTCCTCGACCGACCCGAGGAGCGCCAGCGCCTCCTTGACCCCGGCGGCGATCGAAGGGCCAGGACCGACGCCGTCCTCCTCCGCGAGCTCGATCTGGTTCTGGATCCGTGCCAGCACGCTGCGCAGACGGTGAAGGCCGCCGGCGAGGGCGGCGCGGTCAGCCACGGGCGACGAGTCGGTATCCATGGCCGCGAACCGTCTCCACCCAGCGCGGGTCACCGAGTGCCTTGCGGATCGCGTAGACGGCCTGATCGACCGAATGGTCGAACCCCCGGAAGTCCGTTCTCCAGACCTCGTGCAGGAGCTCCTGCCGGCTGACCGCGGTTCCCTCCCGGAGGGCGAGCTGGAACAGCACCTCCACCGGCTTGCGGCCCATGTACAGCTCCCGGCCGGCCAGCCATGCCCGCCCCTCGTCGCGTTCGACTCTGAGCTTGCCCCTGCCGACGACTACCGACGGACGGCGCTCTCGCAACGCGACCCGCACCTTGGCGAGCATGACCTGCCGGTCCACGCCCTTGACCAGATAGTCGACGGCGCCGCGGTCGAGTGTCAGCACCTGGTCTGAGGGGGCAGGGCGGGCGCCGCTGAGAACGATGACCGGGAACGGAAGCCCGCTCCTCCCCGCCCGCAACTGATCGAACAGCTCGGGTGCGTCGAAGTCGGGGAGCTCGTAGTCGAGGATCATGAGGTCGGGCGGGTGTGAAGACACGGCCGCCAGGGCCGCGCCGCCGGAGCCGGCGAACTCGACGGTGTACCCCGCTCTTCTCAAGATCTCGACGATCAGTGCCGCGCCACGGGTGTCGTCGTCAACGACGAGGATTCGCACGGAGAACCACCCCTCTCCCTCGATTGACGGACCGTAGCATCTCGAGGCGCGTCGTGGACACAGGCTCAACGCTTTTTGAGCACATCCTGATCATCTGGTGAGGACGGAGGGCCTCGCCGCACGTAGCGTCGGGACATGCGGCGAGCAGCGGACATGGCCAAGGTCACGGCCCGGCTCCGGGCGGCCCTGGAGCTCGTCCGGCACGATCGATGGATGCTGGCGGGCCTGGAAGACGGACGCCTCAAGGTGATCGCGGAATCCGAGCTCGCGTGCCCTCGCTCGAGGCGCCGGCGCGACCTGCCTCCCCTGGGACGGCGCTGCCTCTTCGAGCGACGGCCGGTCGCCCTGACAACCGTCGGTGACGCCGGAGCAGATCCCAACGCCACCGATTGGGACGTGAGCTGGCCCGCCATCCTGCACGCCCCCGTCGGACGCCCGGGGGGGCGCCCCGTGGGCCTCCTCACGCTCGCCTGCCGCAGCGACCACTGGTACGAGCAGGAGGAGATCGGGTACGTGGTCGCGCTCGCGTCGAGCCTCACGTTCTGGGTCTCGATGCTGTGCGCCCGCCCGGTCAAGCTGGACCTTAAGGAGTTGCAGGCGGCACTGCTCCTGAGCGAGGGCGTCTCGGTGGCCGAGCTGGCGCGCGGCCTACGGATCGATCCCGGGGAGGCGCAGGAGTTGATCGGCGACATCATGCGAAAGCTGGCGGTGCGATCCCGCAGCCAGATCGAGGAGGTGCTCCCGCGCGCGATCGTCGCGGGAGGGGTCGTCTTCTAGAATGTCCGCTCCCGGAGATCCTGCGACACAGTGCCATCACATTGGCGGACGTGGCCGACGTCCGGCCGCCTGGCTGAGGACGCTCTAGAAACCGCCCGGCGCCTCGGGGCCGAAGAGGAACACCGTGGTGCCTCGACCGGGGGTGGTGACGACCTCCAGCCGGCCGGCGATGCCGGCGGCCCGCTCTCTCATGCCGATCAGCCCGTAGCCGCCGGCCCGGCTGGAGTCGAAACCCTTGCCCTCGTCGGTGACCTCGACCAGAAAGGGCTTGGCCGCACACGCGAGGCGGACTCGGCAGACCGCCGCGCCCGAGTGGCGGCGGACATTGGTCAGTGCCTCTCGGACGACGTGGAAGACGACCTCGCGCTGGCTGGGGGTGAGATCGTCCTCCTGGCCGCTGATCCAGAGCTCGATGCGGATGCCGTGCAGCCGTCCATACTCCTCGGCCATCCCCCGCAGCTCCGAGAGGAGGCCGTCGGGGCCCAGGCGCTTGGGCCTCATCACCTGGAGGATCTGGCGGGTGCTGGCGAGCAGCTCCTCCAGGTTGTCGAGGATCCCGCGGAGCATCTCCTCACGCCGTTCCGGCTTGCGATCGGTCTCGAAGTACAGCTTGAACAGCGCGATCGCCGTCGCCAGATCGGCGGCGATCCCGTCGTGGACCTCGCGGGCGATCCGCGTCCGCTCTCTCAGGATCGCCGCATCGACCGCTCGAGCGGTCGCGTCGGCGGCGCCCTCTCGCTTGGCTCGGGGCGTGCGCGACTCTCCGGCGGCCGCCTTGGGCTCAGGCACGCGCCGCCCGCCGCCGCCGCAGCGACACGATCACCGCCCTGCTCAGAGGATGCGTGAGCAGGCGCGCCACCCGCCGGTAGGGGCGCAGCCCGGCGGCCAAATCAGTGTCCAGCTCCCGCCGTCGCGCCATCCACGGCAGGATCCAGGCCGACTCCGCGGCGAGGGTGCGACGCAGATCCCGGAGCGCGCGGCGGACCCGGAACGCGCGCCACAAGGCGATGGCGATCTCCACCGCGATGGCAACGGCGCCCACCACGAGCAGGCCCAGTCCGATCCGGCCGGCCAGTGTCACGGCCGGCTCACTCCTCCTCCAGGCCGCCCACCGGCGCCAGGCCGACCATCTTGTCGTCGGGCTGGACCCTCATCACGATCACGCCTTGGGTCTGGCGCCCGAGCTGGGAGATGGCGCCCACCTCCGTCCGCATGACCATGCCGTTGGCGGTGATGAGCAGGATCTCCTCCTCCGGATCATCGGTGACCCGCAGGGTGGCGAGCGGCCCGATCCGGTCCGTGATCCGCATCGTGAACACGCCCTGACCACCTCGGTGATGGATCGGGTACTCCTCGACCGGAGTTCGCTTGCCGTAGCCGCGCTCGGAGACCACGAGCAGGCCGGCGCCGGGCTTGGCGACCGCCATGCCCGCCACCAGATCGCTCTTGCCAAGCCGGATCCCCCTCACGCCCATGGTGTCGCGGCCCATCGGCCGCACCTCTGCCTCGGGAAAGCGGACCGCCTTCCCCTGCTGGGTGCAGATGATGATGTCGTCATCCCCCGAGGTCGGCTCCACGTATTCCAGCTCGTCGCCGGGCTGCAGGTTGATGGCGATCAGCCCGTTCCGGCGCACGTTGGCGTACTCCTTCATGGGGGTCTTCTTGATGACGCCCCGGCGGGTCCCCATCACCATGTATCGGGCTCCGTCGTCGGCCTCCGGCCGCACGAAGACGGCCGTGATGCGCTCGCCCTGGGAGATGTCGATCAGGTTGTTGATGGGCAGCCCCTTGGCCTGCCGCTCGCGCTCGGGCACCTCGTGGACGCGGAGCTGGAAGACGCGGCCGCTCTGGGTGAAGAACAGCATCGAGGCGTGCGTGTGGGTGATCAGCAGGTGCTGCGCGTAGTCGTCCTCGCGGGTGCCGGTGGGCGCGTCCTGCCCGGCGGTGGGGCGCGCGCCCTTGAGGCCGACGCCGCCCCGACGCTGAACGCGGAACGTGCGCGACGGCTGGCGCTTGGCATAGCCGCGGTGGGTGAGGGTGACGACCACCTCCTCCTTGGGGATGAGGTCCTCCGCGCTCAGCTCGCTGGCCTCGACGTCGGAGATCTCGGTCCGGCGTTCGTCGCCGTACTTCTTGGCGACCTCCGCCATCTCGTCCTTGATCAGCATCAGCACCTTCTGCTCGCTGGCGAGGATGCTCTCCAGATAGGCGATCAGCCTGATCACCTCCTCGTACTCCTGCTCGATCTTGCCTCGCTCGAGCTGGGTGAGGCGCTGGAGCCGCATGTCCAGGATCGCCTTCGCCTGCCGCTCGGTGAGCCCGAACCCCGCCTGCAGGTTGGTGGACGCCTCCTCGGGATCCCTGGACGCGCGAATGGCCGCGATCACCTGGTCCAGGTGGTCGAGGCAGATCTTGAACCCCTCCAGGATGTGGGCCCGCTCCTGTGCCTTGGCGAGGTCGAACCGGGTCCGGCGGACGATGACGTCGCGGCGGTGCTCAACGAAGCGCTGGACGATCTGCTTCAGGCCCAGCACCACCGGCCGCCCGTCGACCAGGGCCAGCATGATGGCGCCGAAGGTCTGCTGAAGCTGGGTGTGCTTGTAGAGGTTGTTGAGGACCGTGTAGGGCCGAGCCTCCCGCTTCAGCTCGATCACGATCCGCATGCCCTGCCGGTCCGACTCGTCGTTGAGGTCGGCGATCCCGTCCAGCTTGCGCTCGGAGACCAGCTCCGCGATCTTGGCCACCAGATTGGCCTTGTTGACCGCGTAGGGGAGCTCCTCGATGATGATCCGCTCGCGGCCGTTGGCGGCCTGCTCGAGGCGGTAGCGGGCGCGGATGATGATCCGGCCGTGACCCGTCGAGTAGGCGGCCTTGATCCCGGCCGTGCCCATCACGATGCCGCCCGTGGGGAAGTCAGGACCCTTGATGAAGCCGATCAGGTCCTCCGAGGTCGCCTCCGGGTTGTCGATCAGGAAGGTGACCCCCGCCGCGACCTCGCGGAGGTTGTGAGGCGGGATGTTGGTGGTCATGCCGACCGCGATCCCGGAGGCGCCGTTGATGAGCAGGTTGGGGATCCGCGCCGGCAGCACGACCGGCTCCTGGCGCTCGCCGTTGTAGTTGTCCACGTGGTCGACGGTGTTCTTGTCGATGTCGGCCAGCATCTCGGCCGCGATCGGCGACATCCGGGCTTCGGTGTACCTCATCGCCGCCGCGGAGTCGCCGTCGATGCTGCCGAAGTTGCCCTGCCCGTCGACCAGCGGATAGCGCAGCGAGAAGGGCTGCGCCATCCGGACCAGCGCGTCGTACACGGCGACATCGCTGTGGGGATGGAAGTCCTTCAGCACCTCGCCGACGTAGGATGCGCACTTCTTGTAGCGGGAGGCGGCGGTCGCCCCCATCTCGTTCATCGCGAAGAGGATCCGGCGGTGTACCGGCTTCAGCCCGTCGCGCACGTCGGGGAGCGCGCGGCTGATGATGACCGACATCGCGTACTCCATGTAGGAGGTCTGCATCTCCTCCTGGAGGCTCTTGGGAAGGATCGTGCCGACGTTCTGGTCGTCAGACATCCGTCACCTGGCAAAAGCTCAAGGTGTCATCCCTCGAAACGCTTGAGAACGACAACGGCGTTCTGGCCCCCGAAGCCGAACCCGTTCGAGATGGCCACGCGCACATCGAGCTTGCGCGCCTGATTGGGCACGTAGTCGAGATCGCAGGCGGGGTCCGGGTTCTCGAGGTTGATGGTCGGGTGGACCATCCCGCGGTCGATCGTCAAGAGGGTCGCGATGGCCTCCACCGCACCGGCCGCACCGAGGAGATGACCGATCATCGACTTGGTGCTGCTGATCGCCACCCGCCCGGCGTGGGCGCCGAGGGCCATCTTGATCGCCCTCGTCTCCGAGACGTCGTTGAGCTGGGTCGAGGTTCCGTGGGCGTTGACGTAGTCGACCTCCTCCGGCCGCACGCCGGCGTCGGCGAGAGCGTTGGAGATGCAGCGCGCGGGAGCCTGCCCGGTCTCGTCCGGCGCGACCTGATGGTGGGCGTCGTCGGTGACGCTGAAGCCCACCACCTCGCCCCGGATCCGCGCCTCGCGCGCCTGCGCGTGATCCAGCCCTTCGAGGACGAGCGTGCCCGCCCCCTCGCCGGGCACGAAGCCGTCCCGGTCGCGATCAAACGGCCGGCTGGCCCGGGCGGGGTGGTCGTTGCGGGTGCTGAGCGCACGGATCGCGTTGAAGGCCGCGATGCCGAAGGTGGAGAGGCTGGCCTCGACGCCGCCGGCGAGCATGACGTCGGCATCCCCACGCTCGATGATCCGCATCGCGGTCCCGATGCTGTGCGTGGAAGCGGCGCAGGCGGTGGCGATGGTCGCGTTAGGGCCCTTGAGACCGAAGCTCATGGCGACCTGGGCGGCGGCCATGTTGGGGATGATCATGGGGGCGAAGAAGGGGCTGATGCGGCCGCCTCGATCGAACTCGGCGGCGGTCGCGGCGGTCTCGGCGAAGCCGCCGATCCCGGTCCCCATCTCGATCCCGACCCGGAAGCGGTCCTCGCCCTCCAGGTCCAGCCGGGCGTCGTCGATCGCCAGCTTCGAGGCGGCCACCGCCAGCTGGGTGAACCGCGCGGTGCGGCCGACCATCTTGCGATCCATAAAGGCGGCGGCATCGAACCCGTCGATGAGACAGGCGAACTTGGTGTTGAGCCGGTCGGTCGGAAAGCGCTCGATGGTGCGCGCCGTGCTGCGGCCCTCGACCAGTCCCCGCCAGTACCCCTCGAGGTCGGCGGCGATCGGGTTCACCGTCCCCATCCCGGTCACCACCACCCGTCGTCGTCCGTTCCCGGTCACCTGCCGATCGCCTCCCTGACCTTCGCGACGAGCCCGTGCTCGACCGCGTCGCGCGCGACCCTGATCGCGTTTCGGATCGCCCGCGCGTCGGAGCGCCCGTGGGCAACCACCGCCACTCCGTCGATGCCGAGCAGCGGCCCGCCGCCGAACTCACGCCAGTCTATCCGCGCGCGCATGCCCTGGACCTTGGCCCGGATCAGGAGGCCACCCAGCCGGGTGGACGGAGAGCTGTTCAGCTCGTCACGGAGTGTGTGCAGGAGGAAGTCGGCCGTCGCCTCGGCCATCTTGACCGCCACGTTGCCGACGAAGCCGTCCGCCACCACCACATCGACGCGGCCCGCGAAGATGTCGGGCCCCTCCACGTTGCCCACGAAGTTGAGATGGGAGCGCTCGATGCGCGCGTGCGCATCGCGGACCAGCTCATCGCCCTTGCTCCGCTCACCACCGTTGCTGAGCAGCCCGACCCGGGGATCCTCCTTGCCCAGAAGTTCGCGCGCGTAGACGGCGCCCATGTGCGCGAACTGCTCCAGGTACTGTGGCTTGCAGTCCACGTTCGCCCCCACGTCCAGGAAGTAGGCGTGCCCGACCGCGGTCGGCACGACCGAGCCGATGGCCGGCCTCTCGACGCCCTTGACGCGCCCCTGGACGAGGAGCGCGGCGGCCAGGATGGCCCCCGAGTTGCCGGCCGAGACCCATCCGTCCACCTGGCCGTCACGGGCGAGCCGGGCACACACGCTCATCGACGAGTCCTGCTTGCCACGCACCGCCTCGACGGGATGCTCGGCCATCCCGATCACCTGGGTGGCGGGCACGAATCGGAGCCTCGAGTCCTGCGGCAGCAGGGGCTGGACGGCGGCGGGCGTACCCACCACGTGCACCTCGACGCCGAGCTCCTCGGCGGCCATGCCCGCCCCCTGGACGATCGCGGCCGGCGCCCCCTCTCCACCCATGCCGTCGACCGCGATCCGGACCTGCAAGGCGCCTTGCAGGGTGCTCAGACGTCCAGGTTGCGCACGCTCTTCGCGTGTGCCTGGATGAACTTCTTGCGGGGCTCGACATCGGGACCCATCAGCTTCTCGAAGGTCTCCGCCACCGCGGCGACGTCCTCGACCGTGACCTGGAGCAGGACCCGGTTGGCGGGGTTCATGGTCGTCTCCCAGAGCTGCTCCGGGTTCATCTCGCCGAGGCCCTTGAAGCGCTGCGGCTCGACCTTGCCGCCCATCCGCCTCACCTCGCGCTCCCTCTCCGCCTCGTTGTATACGTAGGCGACCTGCTTGCCCTTGGTCAGCTTGTAGAGGGGCGGCTGCGCCATGTAGAGATAGCCGCGGTCGATCACCTCCGGGAAGTAGCGGAAGAAGAAGGTGAGCAGGAGTGTGCGAATGTGCGATCCGTCCACGTCCGCGTCGGTCATCGTGATGATCCGGTGGTAGCGGATCCTCTCGATCTCGAACTTGTCGCCGATCCCAGTCCCCATCGCCGTGATGAGGTTCCGGATCTCCTCGGACGTCAGCACCTTGTCGATGCGTGCCTTCTCGACGTTGAGGATCTTCCCTCGCAGCGGAAGGATGGCCTGGAAGCGGCGATCCCGACCCTGCTTGGCGGACCCCCCGGCGCTGTCGCCCTCCACGATGTAGAGCTCGCAGAGGGCGGGATCGCGCTCCGAGCAGTCGGCCAGCTTGCCGGGCAGGGTGGTGCTCTCGAGCAGGCTCTTGCGCTGGACGAGGTCGCGGGCGCGCCGGGCCGCCTCTCGTGCGCGGGCGGCGGTCAGGCACTTCTCGATCACCCGCCTGCCCTCGGACGGGTTCTCGTCGAGGTACTGGGCGAGGCCGTCGGAGAGCGCCGAGGAGACGTGGCCCTGGACCTCGGCGTTGCCCAGCTTGGTCTTGGTCTGGCCCTCGAACTGCGGCTCCAGGAGCTTGACACTGATGACGGCGGTGAGCCCCTCGCGGACGTCGTCGCCGGTCAGGTTGGGATCCTGATCCTTCAGGATGGCGGCCTTGCGGGCGTAGCGGTTGAGGGCGTTGGTGAGCGCCGCCCGAAAGCCGGTCAGGTGGCTGCCGCCCTCGATGGTGTGGATGTTGTTGGCAAACGGGAGCACGTTCTCGACGAAGGTCTGGTTGTACTGCAGCGCGATCTCGATGGCGGTCCCCTCGATCTCCCGCTCCATGTAGATGGGGACCGAGTTGACGACGTTCTTGCCGTGGTTGAGGTGCTTGACGAAGGCCGTGATGCCGCCCTCGAAGTAGAAGGTATGGCCGTAACCCAAGCTCTCGTCCTCCAGCACCAGGGTCAGGCTCTTGTTGAGGAAGGCCATCTCGCGCATCCGGTTCAGGATCTGGTCGCGGTCGAAGCCCCGCTCGGGGAAGACCTGGGGGTCGGGCCAGAAGCGCACCATCGTCCCGCGCTTGTCGGACTTACCGGCCACCTTGACGGGGGCCACCGGGTTCCCGCGCTCGTAGACCTGCACGTGCTCCCTGCCGGCCCGGTAGACGTGCGCCTCGAGGCGCTCGCTGAGCGCATTGACGACCGACGAGCCGACGCCGTGGAGGCCGCCTGAGACCTTGTAGCCGCCGCCGCCGAACTTGCCGCCGGCGTGGAGCACTGTGAACACCACCTCCAGCGCCGAGCGGTTCTCGGTCGGGTGCATGCCGACCGGGATGCCGCGTCCGTTGTCCTCGACGCTGACGCTGCCGTCCGCATGGAGGACGACCACGATGCGGTCGCACTCCCCGGCCAGGGCCTCGTCCACGGCGTTGTCCACCAGCTCCCAGACGAGGTGGTGGAGGCCTCGCGAGTCGGTGCTCCCGATGTACATGCCGGGGCGCCGCCGGACCGGCTCCAGGCCCTCCAGGACCTGGATCTGCTCGGCGGTGTAGGCAACGTCGGCGCCCAGCGGTCGGGGCCGGAGACTGCGGGTGGGGCGCTCGCTCATCTCGGCACTCACGCCCGGCTGAGCCCCCCGCTCGGCGAAGGGCCGTCTTGAACCAATCCTGAGGGTCTCCTGAATATGGATTCTACCATATGCTGTGGCCCCTAACCCCCCCGGCTGCTACTGGTTGTTCCCGCCTGCGGCACCTCGGGAGCCCGCCAGCGCAGCACCGGATGCCGGGCCGCGGCCACCTCGTCGAGACGTCCGACGGGCAGGACGTCAGGCTCCTCATGGAGGCGCCCGGGGTCATCCTCCGCCAGCCGGGCGATTTGCGTCAGGGCCGCGATGAACGCGTCGAGCGTGGCCTTGCTCTCGGTCTCGGTGGGCTCGATCATGACCGCGTCCGGAACGATCAGGGGGAAGTAGATCGTCGGCGCGTAAAAGCCCCGCTGGAGGAGGCCCTTGGCGACGTCGAGCGCCCTCACACCGCAGGGGACGAGGTTGCGGGCGGAGGCGACGAACTCGTGCTGGCAAGGCCCGTCGTGGGGCAGCTCGAGGATGCCCCCCAGCCGGCTGCGGACGTAGTTGGCGGCCAGCACGGCGTCCCGCGACGCCTGCTCGAGGCCGTCAGCGCCCATGGCCAGGATGTAGGTGTAGGCGCGCACCAGCATGCCGAAGTTTCCGTAGAAGGTGCGGACGCGCCCGATGCTCTGCGGACGCCGGTGGTTCAGATGGAAGGTCCCGTCGGGGCCGCGAGCGATCACGGGCACGGGGAGGAAGGGCTCCAGGTCGGACTTGACGCCCACCGGCCCGGAGCCCGGACCGCCGCCGCCGTGAGGGGTCGTGAAGGTCTTGTGGAGGTTCAGGTGGACCGCGTCGAACCCCATGTCGCCAGGCCGGCAGATGCCCATGAGGGCGTTGAGATTGGCGCCGTCGTAATAGAGCTTGGCGCCTGTCGCGTGCACCACCTCGGCCACCTCGAGGATCTCCCGCTCGAACAGCCCCAGGGTGTTGGGGTTGGTGAGCATCAGCGCCGCGACGCGAGTCGAGAGCTTCGAGACGAGGTCGCTGAGGCTGATCCGGCCGTCGGCGCCGGAGCGGACCTCGACCACCTTGAAGCCGCAGAGCGCGGCGCTGGCGGGGTTGGTGCCGTGGGCGCTGTCGGGAACCAGGACCTCGGTCCGGTCATCGCCCGCCGAGCGATGGAAGGCCTGGATCATGCGCAGCGCGGTCCACTCGCCATGGGCGCCGGCGGCCGGCTGCAGCGAGACCCTGTCCACGCCCACGATCCGGCAGAGCATCCGCTCCAGATCCCACATCAGCTCCAGCGCCCCCTGAACGGTGGCCTCGTCCTGGTAGGGATGGAGGTAGGCGAAGCCCGTCAGCGAGGCGGCGATCTCGTTGGCGACGGGGTTGTACTTCATGGTGCAGCTGCCGAGCGGATAGAAGTTCTCGCTGATCGAGTAGTTCATCGCCGAGAGCCGGCTGAAGTGGCGCATCACCTCGGGTTCGCTGAGGCGGGGGAGCCGGGGCGGCACCCGGCGGCGAAGACGCGCGGGCACCGTCTCCGGTCCAGGGCCCTCGACCCCCGCCCGGGGCAGGCGTGGGCCCGCGAGGGTCGGCCGGCTCTTCTCGAAGGAGAGATCCTCGGTCACCGCAACGCCTCCACCAGCTCCTCGAGGGCGGCGGCATCGTTGAGCTCGGTGCAGCAGAAGGTGACCACCCCCGCCAGCTCGGGGAACCAGCCCGCCACGGGCAGGCCGGCCAGGATCCCCCGGCGCGCGCAGGCATCGACGATGCGCTCCGGATCGGGCACGCGGACCGCGAACTCGTTCACGAACACGTCATCGAAGGCGGGCTCGAACCCGGGCAGCTCGACCAGGCGCCCGGCCAGCGCGTGGGCGCGCCGGAACCCGACCTCGGCGATCTCGGCGAGTCCGTCCGGCCCCATGTAGGTCAGGTAGGCGGTGGCGGCGAGAGCGCAGAGCGCGTGGTTGGTGCAGATGTTGGAGGTCGCCTTCTCGCGGCGGATGTGCTGCTCGCGGGCGGTCAGGGTGAGCACGAAGCCGCGCCGGCCGAGGCGGTCGTGCGCGACCCCGGCCAGGCGCCCCGGCAGCCTGCGGACCAGCTCCTGGCGGCAGGCGATGAGGCCCACGTGTGGCCCCCCGAAGCTCGGCGTCAGTCCCAGTTGCTGGCCCTCGCCGACGGCGACGTCGGCCCCATATTCGCCGGGGGGCGCCAGTAGGGCGAGGCTGATGGGATCGACGCAGGCGATCGCCAGCGCGCCCGTGGCGTGGGCGGCCTCGGTGAGCGAGGGCGCGTCCTCCACCAAGCCCAGGAAGTTGGGCTGCTGGAAGACGAGAGCCGCCGTCTGGGCGCCCAGTCCCGCGAGCGCATCAGGGGGGAGCGTTCCTCGGCCCGACGGGGGGCGGGCCTCGAGGACCCGAAAGCCGCGGCCGTCCCCGTAGCACCTCAGCACCTCCAGGTATTCGGGATGGAGGTAGCCCGCGACCAGGACGTCGTGGCGGCCGGTTTGAACGACCGCCATCATGGCCGCCTCGGCGAGCGCGGTGGCACCGTCATAGAGGGAGGCGTTGGCTACGTCCATCCCGGTCAGCTCGGCGATCAGCGTCTGGAACTCGAAGATGGCCTGCAGCCAACCCTGGCTCGCCTCGGGCTGATAGGGGGTGTAGGCGGTGTAGAACTCGGGCTTGGAGATCACCGCCGGGACCACCGAGGGGATGAACCGGCGGTAGACGCCGCCGCCCCGGAAGGTGAGCCGGTCGTCGAAGACCCTGTTGGCCGCCGCCAGGCCCCGAAGACGGCTCATCGTCTCCTGCTCCGAGAGCCCTGGCTCGAGGTCGAGGGCCGGCAGCCGGAGTCGGCTCGGGATGTCGACCAGGAGGTCTTCCATCGAGGAGGCGCCGATCGCCTCCAGCATGGCCTCACGATCCCCGGACGAATGCACCAGATATGGCATCGTCAGCTGAGCGACTCGGAATATCGACGGATCCTCGGCACCCGTGCGCCCCGTCTGCGGGCCCGGCCTGGGCACCCGACGAATTCCCCGAGCTCCCGTGGACCCCGCATCCGCTCCTCGTCTACGCAGCCGCGCCTGCCTGCGCTCCCGTGCCCCGCGCCGAGGCACCCACCAACACCACCCCCCAGAGAGTTGTCGGTTGTCGGGTCGGAGAATGAGGCGGAGGGGCGGGGCCGGCAAGACAGGTCGGAAAGAAGGAGGCTTGCCAAACTCACCGTGGGTACGAGGAGCCTTCCGTCAGCTTCTTGTAGCCCGCCTCGTCGAGCAGGTGGGATGGTGGCTCGCCGCCCAGCTCGAGCCTCAGCAGCCAGCCCTCGCCGAGGGGATCCCGGTTGACCAGCTCGGGCGTCTCGCTGAGAGCCTCGTTGACGGCGACCACGGTGCCGGAGACCGGACTGTACAGATCCGACGCGGCCTTGACCGATTCGATCACCCCGAACGCATCCCCCGCGCTCAGCCTGGCACCCACCCGAGGCAGTTCCAGGAAGACCACGTCGCCGAGCTGCGCCTGCGCGAAGTCGGTGATGCCGATGGTGGCCTCACCGCCGGCGGCGCTCACCCACTCGTGCGTCTCCGAGTACCGACGATCCGCTCCCGGCTGCTCTGGCATCACCCCTCCCAACTCGCCGCCGGCGCCCAGGCGCCCGAGCTCTGTCGATCTGTTCTCATGCGCCCTTGGCGGCGGGCGCCGGCCTCACCGAGCCCCGGTAGAAGGGCAGCGGCGTCGCGTGCGCCGGCTGCGGCGCTCCCCGAACCTCGACGCTGACCGCCTCACCCGGCACCACCGCGCCCCGCTCGACCATGGCCATCGCGATTCCACGTTTGAGCCAGAGGGAGAAGGTGCCGCTGCTCACGGCCCCGATCCGGCGGCCATCGACGTGGACCGGGCAGCCATGCCTCGGGATGGCTCGACCGTCGCAGTTGAGCCCGA
This sequence comes from Candidatus Dormibacteraceae bacterium, assembly GCA_050734915.1. GTDB lineage: Bacteria > Chloroflexota > Dormibacteria > Dormibacterales > Dormibacteraceae > JBOHUX01. The sequence continues at coordinate 1,415 of JBOHUX010000004.1, read as the reverse complement.
TCGTCTCCCGCCGGGGACCGGCCTCCTTGACCACGGTCAGGGCGTCGCGACCCACGAACTCACCCTTGCCGAGCTTGACCACCCAGCCCAGCCCCACCTCATAGGCGTTGGTGCTCTCATCGATGTCGTGTCCGTAGAGCCGCAGCGCCGCCTCCAGCCGGCACGCGTCTCGGGCGCCGAGGCCGCAGGGCGTCACGCCCAGGCCCCTGCCCGCCGCCAGGATCCCGTCCCATACCTGGTCCGCGCGCTCCGCGGAGACGAACACCTCGACGCCGTCCTCGCCCGTGTAGCCGGTTCGCGAGATCAGCACCGGGACCCCGGCCAGGGCCCGCTCCTCGGTGAACCCGAAGTGGGTGAGAGCGTCGATGTCGAAGTCCAGCACCCGGAGGACGTCCCCCGCCCGGGGTCCCTGAAGGGCGAGCAGGCTCACCTCGCCGGTCCGGTCCCGGAGCTCGATCCCGGGGGGAGCGTGGTCGTGCATCCAGGCCAGATCTTTGAGCCGGTTGGAAGCGTTGACGACGACCTTGAAATCATCCTCGCCGACCCGGTAGACGACGAGGTCGTCGAGGATCCCGCCATCCTCACGGCAAAGGAGCGTGTACTGGGCGTGGCCGGGCTCGAGCCGGGTCACGTCGTTGGTGAGGAGCCGCTGCAGGTAGTCGCCGGCACGCGGGCCGCGGACTTCCAGCCGCCCCATGTGGCTGAGGTCGAAGAGCCCCGCCCTCTGGCGGACCGCGAGGTGCTCATCGCGGACGGAACCGTACTGCTGCGGCAGCTCCCAGCCGCCGAACTCGACCATGTGTCCGCCGAGCGCGAGGTGACGCCGATGAAGGGCGGTCCGCTCAGCCACTGACGCCATCGTCGCCGATCCGCCCGATGCTCCCCTCGGATTCGGGATCCAGATACTGGACCAGCTCTTCGTCGTGAGCATCGCGGGTCTGCCCGACTTTTTCGCCGACCGCCTCCACGCGCGCGGCCGACCACTCCAGCTTCTCGCCCATCTCGGCGGCCGTCGCGGGGCGCCTGAGGCGGCGGGCGAGAGCCAGCTCGACCCTCTCGTAGTCGGTCATCGCCTCGATGATGCGCATCTGGTCAGCCCTGGAGGCGGCCTCCTCCGCGGCGGCGGCATCCATCGCCGACCGGATCCGGCCCCGGGCCACCGTCTCGAACGAGTCCGGATCCGCGCTCTCGACCCCCAGCTCGCGGATCGCCGCCAAGAGGCCGAGGGCGCCCGCCTGAAAGAGGTCCTCCGCGCCGAGCTCACCTTCTTCACGTTCGCCGGCCACCTCGGCGACCAGGCCCAGCTCGGCCTCGAACAGCAGCGCCTGACCGGGCCCGGCGACCGCCCCTTCGAGCAGGCGGCGGCGCCGCGCCGGATCGGGTGTTGCGCGGCCCCGCCCGACCCCCCCGGGCTC
>JBOHUX010000003.1:0-34209 GCA_050734915.1 Candidatus Dormibacteraceae bacterium | reverse complement strand
CCGCACCGCCGGCGCGACGCTGCCGAGCGCGTGGTCGCGCTTCTCCCGGGCGCGCTGCTTGCGATCGGCGAGCACCGTCGAGTAGAAGGACTGGCGACGCTTCGCCCGCCCCCTCAGGACGTAGGCGGCGGCCAGCACGCCGATCACGGCCACCAGAGGGCCGATCAGCAGTGGCACACTGGCCGCCTATTCCCGGTCGGTTCCGTGTGTGACAATCGCCCCACGTGACCCCGCACACCTCTTTGTACGCGCGAGTCGAGGTCGATCTTGCGAATGCGCGCCGAAGTCGCGATGAGGCCGGGCTTCGCGCGCTCGGCCTGCTCAAGAGCGAACTGGTCAACGCCAGCAAGGAGAGGGGGCGCTCCGGAGAGATCGACGATGAGCTCGTCCTGAGGATCCTGCGCCGGGAGGTCAAGAAGCGCGACGAGGCGGCCCAGGCGTTCCGGACCGGTGCCCGCGAGGCGCGGGCCCAGGCCGAGGAGGCCGAGGCGGAGGTGCTCCGCTCCTACCTGCCCGAGCCTCTCGGGGATGCGGAGCTGGAGGCTGAGATCCGGCGCGTCGTCGCCGAGCTGGGACCGTCTGGACCGGGAGCGTTGGGATCGGTCATGAAGACCGCGACGGCGCGGCTCGGGGGGCGGGCGGAGGGCGGCCGGATCGCGGCGGTGGCGCGACGCGTCCTCGGGTCCTGACCATGTCCCCCGCCGCCTCCGCCGCCCGGGGCGCCCAGAGGGCGAAGGGGGCCGCCGCCCGCAAGAGGGCAGCCGCCCGGCTCATGCGGCCGCCGCCTCCGCGGGGAGCCAGGAAACGCGCCGCGACGACTGTCGAACGACTGGCGGAGATGTATCCCGCCGCCTGCGAGCTCGAGCACAGGGGCGCCTTCCAGCTCCTGGTGGCGACCATCCTGTCGGCACAGACCACAGACCGGCGGGTCAATGAGGTCACCCCCCATCTCTTCCGCCGCTACCCGACCGCGCTCGACCTGGCCGCCGCCGACCCCGCCCGGGTCGAGGAGCTGATCAGGCCGACCGGATTCTTCCGGAACAAGACCCGGGCCATCATCGCCTGCGCCCGCGCCCTGGTGGAGCGCTTCGACGGGGAGGTGCCCAGCAGCATGGAGGCGCTCGTCACGCTCCCCGGCATCGGGCGCAAGACGGCCAACGTGATCCTGGGCGTCGCCTTCGACATCCCCGGCTTCCCGGTGGACACCCACGTCAACCGGCTCGGCAACCGCCTCCGGCTGGTGGCCACCCGCGATCCGGAGAAGATCGAGGCCCAGGTCTGCGCCATGGTCCCCGCCCGCGAGTGGACGGGGCTGTCACTGCGGCTCATCCTCCACGGCCGGCGCGTCTGCGCCGCCCGCCGGCCCCGCTGCGAAGTCTGCGCGCTCAACGATTTCTGCCCCAGCTCGACGTTCGCTCCCGCGCCGGCCCGGCCCGCCTAGCCCGGCCCGCTTAACGTCCCGCCGGGGGCCGGCCTGGGCGCGGTAGGATCTCCTGAGATGCGCAGCCCGATCGATCTTGTTGCCGGCCGCGTCAACGGCCTCCCCAAGCGGGAGATCGCCCGCCGCACCGTTCCCTGCTACAAGCACGTCGTGGAGCCCTCCGGCCGCGTCCTCTCCCTCTGCCTGCTCGTTGACCACGGCCGCCTCTACCGGTTCCCGCACGAGACCGCCGGCGTGACCAGATCGCTGGCCATCAAGGCCCGCTACGTCAAGGGGGAGATGGAGCATCTGCGCCTGCGGGAGTTCCAGCCCGGGCTCTGCCGGTACGTGGCCGGCGACTCCCGCCCCGCGACCCGCTGAGGGCCTCGATGGCGGAGCCGAAGGGAGACGTGATCCAGTCCCTTCTGGCCGACAACCGGACGCTCAAGATCGAGGCCCAGCGCCTACGCCTCGAGGCGGAGGAGCTGCGAGCCCGGTTCGGACGTCCGGACCCCCGCCTCGAGACGCTGGAGGCGGAGAACCGACGCCTCCGCGAGGAGCTGGCGGGGGCGCGCACGGACCGGGATGCGCTGGGGGAGGGGATCGCGGCGGCACTCGACCGGCTCCGCCGCGGCTAGCAGGGCTTGGTCCGCTGCGGCATCGCCGGATGGATTGACAGATCCCTCATCGAGAGCGGCTTCTACCCGTCCGGCTGCAGCTCCTCCGAGGACCGGCTGCGCTTCTACTCGAGCCAGTTCCCGATGGTCGAGGTGGACAGCACGTACTACGGGATGGCCAGCCGCCGCAACCTCGAGCGCTGGGCCGGGTGGACACCGGAAGGCTTCCTATTCGACGTCAAGGCCTTCTCGCTGTTCACCCACCACCCGACCCGACCCAACGCGCTGCCGCGAGAGATCCGCGAACAGCTCGAGCCCGAGCTCCAGCGCAAGAACCTCTACCTCGAGAAGGCCCCCGATGAGGTCGTGGACGCGGCCTGGGATGCCTTCCGCGACGCCCTCGAGCCACTGCGGGCGGCCGGCAAGCTGGGCGCGGTCTTCTTCCAGTTCCCGCCCTGGTTCATGCCCAGCCGCCGCTCGCTCGCCTACATCGAGTCGTGCCAGGAGCGGCTGTTCGGGATCCCGATCGCGGTCGAGTTCCGACGGCGGGACTGGATGGACGGTGAGCACGCCGCAGGCACGGCTGCCTTCCTGCGCTCGCTCGACATCCCCTATGTGACGGTCGACGCGCCGCAGGGCTTCCCCACCAGCATGCCGCCCAGCCAGGAGGTCACCTCCAGACAGCTGGCGGTGGTTCGCTTCCACGGGCGCAACCGCGCGACCTGGGATCAGAAGGGGGCGCCCCCCAGCGTCCGCTTCCGCCATCTCTACTCGGACGACGAGCTCCGGGAATGGGTGCCCCGGATCAGGCGCATGGAGGAGACCGCGCGCGAGGTCCACGCGATCATGAACAACAACTATTCGAACTACAGCGTTCGCAACGCGCACCAGATGGAGCGCCTGCTGGAGTCGGCTCCTGGCGGCGAGGCGCCCGCTATGTGATGTCGGGGGGCAGCTCTCCCGGGCCGCGGAGGTCGGGGGAGGCCCGGCGCATCATCTCGCCCGCGGCGTGGTCGCCGAAGCCCCCGAGGAGGGGCTCCGCAGCCTGGACCAGGCGCCAAGGGAACACGATGACGTCGCGGCGCGGGCGCCGGACGGTGCGGACGATCAGGCGTGCCACCGAGCGCGACGACCACATCGGTCCCGGGTTGACGGGATGCTCGAAGTCGGTGAAGAACTCCGTCCGGGTCGAGGCCGGATAGACCACCGAGACCTTGACCCCGCTTCCACTCAGCTCCCCCCGGAGGGCGTGTGACATCCCGACCACGGCATGCTTGGTCGCCGAGTAGAGGGCGGAGTAGGGATTGGCCCGGAATCCCACGATGGACGCCACGTTGAGGATCACGCCCTCGCGCCGAGCCAGCATGTGGGGGAGGGCGGCCTGCGTCGTCCAGACGAGGCCGGCGATGTTGGTCTCGAGCATCGAGATCACCTTCTCGGGCGGCATCTCCTGGAAGCGCCCGTGCCACCCGAAGCCCGCGTTGTTGACCAGCGCGTCGATCCGTTCGAAGTCCCGGATGGCGGCCGCCACGAACGAATGCGCCTGCTCGCGCCGCCTGACATCGACGCGCCGGGTGGTGACCTCGGGTGAGCCCGCCAGACGGCAGGCCTCCGCCACCGCCTGCAGCCGGTCGAGGCGACGCGCGCAGAGCGCCAGGCGGGCACCCTTGCCCGCGAAGGCGAGCGCCGCCGCCTCGCCGATGCCGCTCGACGCGCCTGTGATGATGATGGCCGAGTCCCGGATCCGCACCGCTCAAGCTTAGAGAGGGGCCAGGTCGAGCCTCCCGGCTCAGGCCGGGGGCGGTTCAGGCTCCGGTGTCGCGAGGGGAGTCCATGAGATCGCGGGCCATCCCCAGGTGGCTGGCAAGAGCGCGCCGCATCTGCTCGCTGTTGGCGTCAGCCTTGATCTCCGTGCCCCCCGCGTAGCGCTCGGCGTTGCGGGCATCGTGCCTGCGGAGATCGTCGATCCGCTCCCGGTCGGTGAGCCGGACCGGGTATCCGATCCGGACCAGGATGTCGTCCACGAGCAGCTTGGCGGCCACCGTCGCCTGCCGGGGTTGGGTGACGAAGAGCCGCTCGAGGTCGTCGGCGCGGGCACGATAGCCTTCGATCGCCTCCGCCGGCAGCGGGCGCAGCCGCAGCCTGACCCGCCCGGCTCGCCTCCGCTGCGCGATCAGCGCCGCCCCGATGACGGCGATCGCCACCACCACGACGACGATCCAGATCCACGGCGGCATGACGCCCACTCCTCCCGGCCCCGTCAAGCTATTGACAGCAGCTCCAACGGTAGGTGTCGCCCGGCGTTCGGGCAAGCCCGTACAATCCTGTCAGGTGAAGGCGCTCGTATTCAAGGATCGGGGCGACATCCGCCTGATGGACGTCTCCAAGCCCGCCCTCCAGGACCCGGCCGACATCCTCCTCCGCGTGACCACCGCCGCCATCTGCGGCACGGATCTCCACCTCCTTCACCTCGAGATGCCGATGCAGGAGGGCGAGATCCTCGGTCACGAGTTCGCCGGTGTCGTCGAGGAGGTGGGCCCGCTGGTCTCCCGCTTCAAGCCCGGTGACCGGGTCGTCTCGTGCATGTTCGCCTCTTGCGGGAGCTGCTTCTTCTGCCGCCGCGGCCTCTTCGTCAAGTGCGAGAGCCTCCAGATGTTCGGAGCCGGCGAGCTGACCGGCAGCCCCGGGGGCGGCCAGGCCGAATTCGTGCGCGTGCCGGTGGCCGACCGGACGCTGGAGCCGATCCCGGACGGCCTCTCCGACGAGGAGGCCCTGTTCGTCGGCGACATCCTGGCCACGGCCCTCTTCGGATGCGAGCGGGCCGAGATCAGCCCGGGCGACACCGTGGCGGTGATCGGTGCCGGCCCCCTGGGCCTCCTCGCCGTCCAATGCGCGCACCTGTTCGGGCCCTCCCGGGTCTTCGCCGTTGACAGGGTGGAGAGCCGGCTCGAGCTGGCCGCGGAATTCGGGGCCATCCCCATCAACGCGGATCGCCGCCATCCCGTGGAGGCCATCAAGGCGGCCACCGGCGACCATGGCGCCGACGCCAGCGTCGAGTGCGTGGGGCTGATGCCGACCATCGAGATGGCCGTCCACTGCGTCCGCGCCGGGGGGACGATCTCGGTCGTCGGCTATCCGGTCATGAACAACGCGCCCTTCCCCTACGCGCTGGCCTGGTTCAAGGACCTCACCTTCCGGGCCGGGTACTGCAACGCCCAGCCCTACATGCGCCCGCTGCTGGACCTGATCACCGCGGGCCGGCTCCAGCCGGCGAGGATCATCAGCCACCGCATGAAGCTCGAGGAGGGGGTCGAAGCCTACGGGCTGTTCGAGGCCAAGGAGGCCACCAAGGTCGTCCTCACACCCTGACCCCTCGGGGGCCTGCTACGCGCCCCGGTGGTCGAGGGCCATCAGATAGCCCCTTGCGCGCTCGGTGAGGGGATAACGGTTGACCAGCTCCCAGAACCTCGGCCCGTGGTCGCCCCGCTCGAGGTGGGCCAGCTCGTGGACGACGATGTAGTCGAGAACCCAGGGCGGCAGGCGGGCCGCCCGCTCCGAGACCCGGATCGCCCCCGCCGTGCACGTGCAGCTTCCCCAGCGCCGGGTCTGATCGGCGAAGGCGACCGAGTTCCAGCGCAGGCGTCCACCGAAGTGGCGCCGGTTGAGAGCCTGGGCGCGCCTCTCCAGGAGAACGTCGGTGGGGCGGGCGCGCCGGAGCTGGCGCTCGATCCGGATGCCCATCTTATCCGCCCACCTCCGGCGCTCGGCCTCCGGCATCCGCTCCGGGACCCTCAACTCGAGGACGCCGTCCACGAGCCGGGCCTGGACGGTGCGCCGGCGTCGCGGGGAGGGGATGACCCGGACCTCCGGGCGCCAGGGCTGGGTGGCGTCGGGCACGCGAGCGATGGCGAGGATTCTAGGGCGCAGAGCCAGGCCGCGAAGCCGTGGATCGCGGCTCGACGTCGTGCGCTCCAGGCCGCGCGAGGGCTGCCGCGAGGGCGGCCGCCCTCGGGTCGGCCTCGATCTCCTCCACGGTTTCGGGCAGGGCCAGTGACCAGTTCTCCCGCTCGGTCGTGGTGCCGGGCAGGTTGGCCCGCTCCTCCACGCCCAGCATGTCCTCGAGCGTGGCGGCGACCAGCAGCGACGGCGCCGCCGCCAGGGATCTGTGCACGGCCTCCGTGACCGTCTCCACCGGCGCCCCCGCCTCCAGCCCGGTCACTGATCGGAGCCGCCGCCGCATGGCCTCCAAGCCCTCGCGGTTGGGCGCCAGCCCGAGGTCCTCCTGGAGCCGGAGGTCGGCTCCGCTCCAGACCCCGGCCAGGGTCGGGAGGTCATGGGTGGTGAGGGCGGCCAGGGCCCGGGACGGATACCCGGCAGGAGGGCGTCTCTCGAACCAGAAGACCCGGTAGGTGAGCACTGATCTTCCCGCCAGCTCGGCCCGGATCGATTCCTCGACCGTGCCCAGGTCCTCGCCGACGACGAACGCCTGGGCCCGCTCGCACTCGAGCGCCAGGATGTCCAACAGATCGCGGAAGGGATAGCGGACGTAGGCGCCCTCCGAGGGCCCTGTCCCCCGCGGGATCCAGAAGAGGCGGAACAGCCCCATGACGTGGTCGATTCGGAGTCCGGCCGCATGGCGGAGCGAGGCGCGCAGGGTCTGGATGAAGGGTTCATACCCGGCGGCTCGCAGCCGCCAGGGGTCGAACGGGGGCAGGCTCCAGTTCTGGCCCAGGGAGTTGAAGGCGTCGGGCGGCGCGCCGACCTCCATCTCCTGGGCCAGCAGGTCCTGCCAGAGCCAGGCGTCCGCGCCGTCGATCGAGAATCCGATCGCCAGATCGTGGATGAGGGGAACCCCCGCCGCCGCGCGCGCCAGCTGGCCCTCGATCAGCCACTGGAGCCAGGCATGGAACCCGATCCGGTGCGCCCGCCCGCGCTTGAACTCAGCGACGGCCACCGAGGCGGGCAGTCGCAACGCGACCGGCCAGCGGCGCCAGGCGGGGCCGTGCTCCTCGGCCAGTGCGCAGAAGGTCGAGTAGTCCTCCAGGCCGTCGGTCCCCCGGTAGGCGTCGAAGGCGGGGCTTCCCGGAAAGGCCTCCCAGAGCTTCTCGAGGGCTCCCATCTTGAGGCGGAAGATGACATCGCGGTCGATGTGGGGGTCGGCGTTGAGGGCCAGCCCGGCCGCCGCCAGCGGCTCCAGATCGGCGCCGAGCCGGCCGGCTCCGGGCACCTCGTGGATGGCGAGGTAGAGCGGGTTCCGGAATCGCCGGCTGCTGGGGAAGTAGGGGCTCGGCTCCTGGGGCAGGTTGGGCGCGGGGGCGTGGAGCGGGTTGAGCACCAGCAGTCCCGCGCCCTGCCCCGCCGACCACGCCCCCAACCGCCCGAGGTCGGCGAGGTCGCCCATCCCCCAGCTCGTCCGGGACCTCAGCGCGTAGAGCTGAACCGCCCAGCCCCAGCCGCTGCCGGCGGGCGGCCGGCAGGTCCCGGGGCTCAGGATGAGACGCGTCTCCGCGCCGTCCTCGAGGTCACGCAGCCGGTGGTAGCCGGTCGGCAGGTCGGCGGGCAGGAGGCGGCCGAGGGGCACCGTCGTGCCCCCCTCGGTGATCAGCTCGGCGGGTCGCTCGACGGCGACCGGGTCGCCCCGCCGGACGACCCGGACGGACGGCAGGGGAGGGCCGGAGGCTTCCGCGCCCATCGACCGGAGGATGGCCGCCACCGTCGTCCGAGGCGCGCTCCGGCGCCGTCCCGAGGTGTCCCGGTAACCGCGCATGACGCCCCAGGGCTCCGGTCTCACGGGCCCACGATCCCCACCGAGTCCGAGGGCAGCTCGACCAGGCCGCCATGGAGACGGACGCCCGGCCCGGAGGCGAGGAGAAGATCGCCCGCGGGGCAGGAAAGCCGGACCGGAGCCGGTCCCAGGTTGACCGCGACGGTGACCCGGCCCCTTCCCATCAGGAGCCAGCATGCCGGCTCGTCGAAGGCGACCCGGACCGCCTCCAGCCGGCCGTCGGTCAGCTCCGGCAGGCGCCGCCGGAGGCGCATCAGGTCCCGGTGCCAGGCGATGAGGCCGGCATGGGGCTCGCCGGCCACCTCTCCCCAGGCGAGCCTGGAGCTCTGGAAGGTCTCCACGCTGCCCGGGTCTGGAACCTCGTCAGCCCTCCATCCAGAGCGTGTGAACTGCTCCGCCCGTCCCTTCCGGACCGCGCTCGCCAGCGCCGGATCGCGATGATCGGTGAAGTAGGGGAAGGGCGTCGAGGCACCCCACTCCTCGCCCTGGAAGAGCAGCGGCACGAAGGGCGAGGTGAGGACGAGGGCGGCCGCGATCCGGAGCCGGGCCGGGCTCGTGAGCGCCGAGATGCGCTCGCCGCGGGGGCGGTTGCCGACCTGGTCGTGGTTCTGGGCGTAGGCGAGAAACCGGTTCCCTGAGAGCCCGAGCGGGCGGCGGCCGTGCTCCCGGCCTCGGTGGCGGGACGGGCGCCCGTCGTACACGTAGGCGTGGCGGAGCGCCGTGGCCAGGTCGGCCAGGGACCCGAAGTCGGCGTAGTAGCCGGTGCGCTCGCCGGTCAGCAGGCAGTGCAGGGCGTGGTGGAAGTCGTCGCTCCACTGGGCGTCGCAGCCGTAGCCACCCGCCTCCGGCGCCGTCACCAGGCGGGGATCGTTGAGATCGCTCTCGGCGATCACCCAGAGCTGCCGCCCGAGGTGGCCCTGCAGCTCGTGGACTCGGCTTGCGATCTCCTCCACGATGTGGACCGCCGAGCTGTCGAAGATGGCGTGCACCGCGTCCAGGCGGAGGCCGTCGCAGTGGTAGTCGCGGAGCCACATGACCGCGTTCTCGACCACGAGGTCACGCACCCCCCGGCTGCCGTCGCCGTCGAAGTTGACGGCGGGGCCCCAGGGGGTCGTGTACCGGTCGGTGAAGTAGGGGCCGAACCGCGCGAGATGGTTGCCGTCGGGGCCGAGGTGGTTGTAGACGACGTCGATCACCACCGCCAGCCCGCGCCGGTGACAGGCGTCCACCAGCCGCTTCAGCCCCTCCGGACCGCCGTAGGCATGGTGCGGCGCGAAGAGGTCCGCCACGTCGTAGCCCCAGCCGCGGTCGCCGGGGAACTGCGTCACCGGCATCAGCTGGACGGCGGTGATGCCGAGTTCGACCAGATGGTCGAGCCGGCCGATCGCGCCCTCGAAGGTGCCCTCAGCCGTGAAGCTGCCCACGTGAAGCTCATAGAGGATCGCAGACGAGAGGGGGATGCCGGTCCAGGCTCCGTCCGTCCACCCGAACGTCCGGTGGTCCACCGTGCGCGAGGGCCCGTGCACGCCCTCGGGCTGCCAGGGCGAGCGGGGATCGGGGACGGGCTCCGCGCCGTCCACCGAGAAGCGATAGGCGGCGCCGGGCTCGGCCTCCACCGCCGCCTCGTGCCAGCCGCCTTCGCCAGGAGCCATGGGGACGCGCCGCGCCCCCATCACCAGCTCGACCCGGGCGGCCCCCGGCGCCCACACGTGAAAGGGCATCAGGCACCGTCCCGCGCGAGAAGCGCCACCGGGAATCGCCCGCAGACCTCGCCCAGGGGCGTCCAGCCCTCCTCTGCGCTCTCCCCCGTGATCACGTTCTGCCACCGGCCCCGCGGCACCCTCACCTCGGCCTCGCCCCAGCGGCCGGCCAGGCCCAGCACCAGCCGGGGCACCACCGTGAGCGCCTCGCCCCCGCGCGCGAAGGCGACCACATGGTCCGCCATCTCGCCGCGGGCGGCGATCGGCTCGTAGCCGGAGCCGGGGCCGAAGAGGTCCGGCCGTGCCGAGCGCAGCTCGAGGGCGTGCCGCACCACCAGCAGCTTGGGGAGGCCCTCGTCCGCGCGCGCCCAGATCTCCTCCGGGGACAGCGTCTCCACCTCCCCGAGGAGCCGCTCCCGGAGCCGGAAGTCGACCGCCCGGCGGTTGTCCGGATCGACCAGGCTCAGATCCCAGAGCTCGCTGCCCTGATAGAGGTCGGGCACGCCCGGGGCGGTCAGCGTGAGTAGCTTGAGGGCCAGGGAGTTGACGCGTCCCGGCTCCACCAGCGGGTCCGTGAACCGGGCCAGGTCGGCGCCGAACTCGGGGTCGGCCGCGACCTCCGCGACGAAGTGGCGCAGGGCCTCATCGTACTCGGGGTCCGGCGAGGTCCACGAGGTCCGGATCCGCGCCTCCTTGGCGGCCTTCTCCATGTAGGCGACGGCCCGTTCCCTGGAGACGGGGTGGGCGCCGACGAGCGTCTGGTAGAGGAGGTACTCCATCTCCGGCCCGGGTGGCCGGTTTCCCCGGTGGCGCCCGTTGAGGCGGGCCCAGCGCTCGACGGCCGCCGCCCAGCGCTCCGGGATCTCGGAGAGGAGGCTGATCCGCGCCCGCACGTCCTCGCTGCGCTTGGTGTCATGGGTGGAGCCGGCGAGCAGGGTGAGCGGATGCGTCTCGAGAGTCTCCCGGCAGGCCCGGTGGAATTCCGCCACCGTCTCGCCGAACCGGCCCGGATCGCCGCCGACATCGTTCAGGGAGACCAGGCGTCCGTAGGCGTAGAAGGCCGAGTCCTCGGCGCTCTTCGCCATCACCGGGCCCGAGGTCTGCTGGAAGAGCATGACGAGCTCCGACTCCCAAGGCCCCCGGCGGCGGAGGAGGAGGATGTCGGCCAGGAAGTCGAAGAGCTCCCCGTCCAGGTCTCCGCGCGCCTCCTTCGCCCGCCCGATGGCGGCCTCGATGCGGGTGGCGTCCTCGGCCCCCACGACGCCCGCCTCCGGTTGGACGTAGGTGCGGTAGACGTCGAGCTGGCAGAGGGCCTCCCGGAGCGCCTCGCGAAGCTCGCGGCGGGCGTAGTCGCGGTAGTCCCGCGTCCCCTCGCAGATCCTGACGAGCACCTCTGCGAGACGGTTGATGTCGCTCGCCAGCAGCTCGCGGGTGACCAGGCGCTTGCGCTCGCTGAGGACCTCGTCGAAGCCCGCCGCACAGCCCGTGAAGACGGCGTGCAGCTCGGTCAGCGGCGCCTCGCCCGCGGGATCGACGAAGAGTCCGCCCGCCCTGGCCAGGAAGTCGTAGCCGGTGGTCCCCGCCACCGGCCACCCGGGCAGACGCTCGTCGGCGGCGAGGATCTTCTCCACCACCACCCAGGTCCCCCCGGTGGCGTCGCGAAGGCGCTCCAGATAGGCGGCCGGATCGCGGAGGCCGTCCACGTGGTCGATCCGGAGACCATCCAGTGTGCCATCCCGCAGCCACTCCAGCACCAGCTCGTGGGTGTCCGCGAAGACCTGCTCGTCCTCGACCCGGAGCGCGGCGAGGCTGGTGATGTCGAAGAACCGGCGGTAGTCGAGCTCCTCACCTGCCACCCGCCAGTGCGCGAGGCGGTAGTTCTGCCGTTCGAGGAGCTCGTCGAGCGCGTCCGGGTCGGCGTTGACGGCCGCCACCTCGGCGTCGATCGCCTCCGCCACGGCCAGCTCCTGCTCGGAGAGCGCGCCCAGCCGCTCGCGGATGACCTCCTTGTCGCGATGGCGCCGCCAGCGGCTCTCCCGGTCGGTCATGGTGGGGAGGGGCAGGCGCGACGCGGCCGCCGCGAGGAATCCCAGCTCCTCGTTGCCGCAGCGCAGCGCCGCCCGCTCCATGAGCTGGTCCAAAGAGCCCGGGGCGAGCGGCAGGATGTGGTCGTGGTGGTGGAGGGTGAACCCACCTCCCCGCCGCTCGACCCGGAGCGCCCCCGATTCCAGGACGCGGCCGTAGTGGTCGCCCAGGATGGGCAGCAGGACCGTGTTCCGGAGCTTGCTCTCGGGCGGATCCCAGTCGACGTCGAAGTAGGCGGCGTACCGGCTGGCGGGGCCGTTCTCGAGCACGTCCCACCACCATCGGTTGCGGGGATCGACGATCGACATGTGGTTGGGCACGACGTCCAGAATCTGGCCCAACCCATGATCCCGGAGGGCCTGGCAGAGATGCCGATGGCCGCTGGAGCCGCCCAGCTCCTGGTTGACCGAGTGGTGGTCGACGACGTCGTAGCCATGGCTGCTGCCGGCCGCGGCCTGCAGGTAGGGCGAGGCGTAGACATGGCTGACGCCGAGGCGGGAGAGGTAGGGGGCGACAGCGGCGGCGGCCTCGAAGTCGAAGCCCGCGTTGAGCTGCAGCCGGTAGGTGGCCCGGGGCGCCGGGCGGGGCGTTTCAGCCGGCATCGGCGTCCTCGGGCCCGGGCCAGACTCTGAGCATGCTCAATCAACTCTAGATGAGTGCCTTGCCGGTGGGAAACCTACCGCGGTGCTATCAGGCAGCAGACTGCCGTGCCGAATCGGCGTCGCGTTCCAACCGCGGTGCCGGCGGGGCCGGAACCCGCGCGCTTACCCGCTACCATGCCAGGCATGCCCAGGAGCCTGGTGATCGGCAACGGCAACACCTTCGTCGGATTCGACGCCCGCTACGATCTGCGCGACATCTTCTTCCCCCGGGTCGGGCAGTGGAACCAGACGGTCGGAAACGTCTGCCGGACCGGATTTCACGTCGTCCCCGGCCCCTCCGTGCCGGATTTCGGCGGTCCGGACGGGGCCCGGTTCGCGTGGGTCTCGGACGACGGCTGGGAGCGCTCGCTCGGCTATCTCGACCGTTCGCTGGTCACGGACGTCACCCTTCGCAACCAGGCGCTCGGTCTCGGCGTCCACTTCAATGATTACGTGGACATGACGCGCGATTACCTGGTCCGCGAGGTGGAGCTGACCTGTGAGCGCGAGGCCGGCTCGCTGCGTGTCTTCTTCCACTACGACTGGTACTTCTTCGAATCGGACCTCGGCGCCACCGTCCTCTACGACCCCCGGCATCGCGCGGTTATCGCCTACAAGGACGACTGCTACCTCCTGCTCGGAGGGCGCATCGGCGATCAGCATGGGATCTCGACCTGGGCGACCGGGCGGAAGGGCGGGCAGGCCCAGGGGACCTGGGTGGACGCCGAGGATGGCGAGCTGGGCAGACACCCGATCGAGCAGGGCTCGGTGGACTGCACGATCGGGTTCGACCTCGGCCCAGCCCCCGCCGGCCGGCCCGTCCGGCTCGTCCACTGGGTGGCCATGGGGCGCGGGGTTCACGAGGTCGCCCGCTTCGGACAGGACCTGATCCTGGCCCGCGGAGACGGGACCTACCGGACCCGGACCGCCGCCTACTGGGGCCAGTGGTGCGGCAAGGATGGCCGGGACGTGGCGGGGCGGCTCTCGCCCGAGATCGACGAGCTCTACCGGCGGAGCCAGCTCATCGCCCGGCTCCACTTCGACAATCGCGGCGGAGTGGTGGCGGCGGCGGACTACGACATCACCAAGTTCAACCGGGACACCTACGCGTATGTCTGGCCCCGCGACGGCGCGCTGACGGCGAACGCCCTCGACCGGGCCGGGCTCGTGGACGTGACGCGGCGGTTCTTCACCTTCTGCCGCGACGTGCTCACGGAGGAGGGGTACTTCCTCCACAAGTACACGCCGGACGGCCACCCGGGCAGCTCCTGGCATCCTTGGCTGGACGAGCGGGGCGATCGGGTCCTGCCCGTCCAGGAGGACGAGACCGGCCTGGTGCTCTGGGCCCTGTGGGAGCACTACCGGCTGCACCGGCACCTCGACTTCGCCGCCCAGCTCTACACCAGCCTGGTGGTGCCGGCCGCCGACTGGATGGCGTCCTACCTCGACGCCGGGACCGGCCTGCCGATGCCGTCGTGGGATCTCTGGGAGGAGCGCTGGGGAGTCCACGCCTTCACCGTCGGAGCCGTCTGGGGCGGTCTCGAGGCCGCGCGCTGTTTCGCCGAGCTGTTCGGGGACGCGGGCGCCGCGGCCAGGTACGCGAGCGCGGCCGTCGGGCTCCGCGCCGCCTCCGACCGCTTCCTGCACCGGCCCGAACTGGGGCGTTTCGCCCGCCGGCTGACACTCGACGGGGCGGGGGGCGCCTCCGCCGACGAGGTGCTCGACTGTGCCCTCGCCGGCCTCTGGCGCTACGGGATGTATGTGCCCGACGAGCCTCGCGTCGCCGCCACCATGGCCGCCGTCGAGGAGCGGCTCACCGTCCGGTCGGAATGCGGGGGCGTGGCGCGCTACGAGGACGATCACTACTTCCAGGCCGACCACGACGCGGAGAGGGTGCCCGGCAACCCGTGGTTCATCTGCGGGCTCTGGCTGGCCCAGTGGAAGATCGCCACGGCCCGCGCCACGGCCGACCTCGGGCCGGCCCGGGCGATCCTGGACTGGGTGGTGGCGCACCAGCTGTCGGGCGGCCTGCTCTCGGAGCAGGTGGACCCTCACAGCGGGGCGCCACTCTCCGTCTCACCGCTAACCTGGAGCCACTCGGAGCTGATCGTCACCGTGGACGACTATCTACGCAAGCTTGAAGAGCTGGGCTAAGGCTGAGGGGATCGACGTCCGGCGGGTCCGCCGCGCCGGCTTGTGACGCCGCCTGGTCTCCGCCTCCCGGCGCACCTGCTCCAACCGCTGCATCATGAAGATCTCCGCCTCGTACGAACTCATCATCGTCGCGCCTCCTCATCGCCACTGCTATAACCAGCGCTAGCTGTATTCCAGTTACGTAACTGCCATATTCCAAATGCTGGGAATTGAATCTTTGAGTTTCCGATCACCAGCTTGCGGGGTAGGCTGGTTGGCGAGATGGACGGCGAAGTCCAGGACCACCCGGCCGCGAGGCAGACGGCGCCGGGCACGCTGCGGCTGGTCCAGGAGTTCGTCAACACGGTCGACCTCGAGGAGGAGACCGACCGGATCGGTGACGCTGCCGCCCTCACGGCCTGGCTCCGCGAGCAGGGGCTCCTGGGCGCCGCGGAGGTGGCCACCGCGCGCGACCAGGAGCGGGCGGTCGCCATCCGGGAGGCGGTGAGGGGCCTGCTCCTCGCCAACACGGGCGCTCCCGTCTACCCGATCGCGCTCTCCATCCTCAACCGGACGGCGGCCGAATGCCCGATCCACGTGCGCTTCCTCTCCTCAGGAGGGACGCGCCTGGACAGCGAGGTGGGCGGTGCTCACGCCGCCATGGCCCGGATCCTGATGGCGGTTCACGCGGCGATGTCGGACGGGACCTGGGGCCGTCTCAAGGCCTGCCGGCAGGACACCTGCCGTTGGGCCTTCTACGACCGCTCGAAGAACCGCTCCCGAGCCTGGTGCTCGATGGCGGTCTGCGGCAACCGCGCCAAGGCCCGCAGCTATCGCGAGCGGCAGGGGTCCCCGCCTGAGCGGGAGTGAGGCAATCGGCTAGAGTGGCTCTAGAGCGGCTCGTTGCCGTGCTTGCGGGGGGGCGGCTCCTCCACCTTGCGCAGGCAGAGCTCCAGGCCGCGGATGAGGATCCACCGCGTGTCCTTGGGCTCGATGACGTCGTCTACGTAGCCTCGTTCCGCCGCCACGTAGGGGTTGGCGAAGCGCGTCACGTAGTCGTCGACCAGCTCCCGGCGGCGGGAGGCCGGATCCGCCGCGGCGGCGAGATCGCGCTTGTAGATGAGGTTGACGGCCGCCTCCGGACCCATGACGGCGATCTCGGCGGAAGGCCAGGCGAGGTTGAGGTCGGCGCCCAGCTGCTTGGACGACATGACGCAGTAGGCCCCGCCGTAGGCCTTCCGCGTCGTCACCGTCAGCTTCGGCACCGTCGCCTCGGCGTAGGCGTAGATGAGCTTGGCCCCGTGCCTGATGATGCCGCCGTGCTCCTGATCCGTGCCGGGCAGGTAGCCAGGGACGTCCACGAACGAGACGAGCGGGATGTTGAACGCGTCGCAGAAGCGGATGAACCGAGCCGCCTTGACCGAGGCGTTGATGTCGATCGCTCCTGCCAGCACCCGGGGCTGGTTGCCGACCACGCCCACCACATGTCCGTCCAGGCGCCCGAGCCCGACCACCATGTTCTGGGCGAAGAAGGCCTGCACCTCCATGAACTCGCGGTCGTCGAGCACGCGGAGAATCACATCGCGGATGTCGTAGGGCTCCTTGGGGCTGTCCGGGACGATCGACTGCAGCTCGAGGTCGGCGCGTTCGGGATCGTCCGTGGGCGGCCGGTGAGGGGGACCCTCGCCGCTGCTGGAGGGGAGGTAGGAGAGCAGCCGGCGGAGATCCTGAGCGCACTCCCTCTCGCCCGCCGCGAGGAAGTGCGCCACCCCCGAGCGGGCGTTGTGCACCTCCCCGCCACCCAGCTCCGAGAAGGTCACCTCCTCGCCAGTGGTGACGCGGATCACCTCCGGGCCGGTGATGAACATGTACCCGCTGCTGGCGACCATGAACACGAAGTCGGTGAGCGCCGGTGAGTAGACCGCACCGCCGGTGCAGGGGCCCGCGATCACACTCAGCTGGGGGATGACGCCCGAGGAGCGGACGTTGCGCCGGAAGATGCTCGCGTACCCCGCCAGTGCCACCACGCCCTCCTGGATGCGCGCGCCCCCGGAGTCGTTGATGCCGATGACGGGAACCCTGTCCCGGAGCGCCAGGTCCTGGACCTTGAGGATCTTCTCCGCGGTCACCTCGCCCAGCGAGCCGCCGAAGACGGTGGGGTCGTACGCGTAGACGGCGACCGGGCGCCCGTCGATGCGACCGAAGCCCGCGACCACGCCGTCGCCGGGGATGCGGCGATCCTCCATCCCGAAGCCGTGCGTGCGGTGGACCGCGAAGAGATCCGTCTCACTGAAGGTGCCGGGGTCCAGGAAGAGCTCGATCCGCTCCCGCGCCCCCAGCCGGTCCATGCCCGGCCGCTGCCGGTGGGTGGCCTCGTACCGCCGCTTGCGGAATCGATTCAGCCTCTGCTCGGCGGCTGGCGCGGGGCCCACCTCGGGCGCCGCGCGGTCCTCGACGTTGGGGGCCTCACGGCGCACCGGACTCAGAGGTCGGGGGCCGCGCTCCTCACTCACCGCCTCAGCCTACAGCCGGCGTCCCGCTCGTGGCCGGCCGCCGCGAGCTCCCCCGCCGGCCACCCACCTATGATCCAGCTCAACGTTCAATGCCAGATTCTCACGACGTGGACGGCGACGCGGACGGCCCGCGGGAGCCGAGCCCGGCGCCCCCCGGGGGCGCCTACGGTCTCCCGCTGGCGCTCGACCGGACGGTCACTCTTCACCAGCTGCGGACTTTCAAGGCGGTCGCCGACCGCCTCAGCTTCAGCGCCGCCGCGCAGGAGCTCCACCTGACGCAGCCCTCGGTCTCCTACCAGGTCAAGGAGCTGGAGCGCGCGCTGGGCATGGACCTCCTGGACCGCCTCGGCAAGCGCATCCAGCTGACCGAGGCGGGCCGGCTGCTGTACGGGTACGCGCGGCGCACGCTGAGCACGCTCGACGAGGCGGCGTTGGCCCTGGAGGAGCTGCGCGGCATCGCTCGCGGCACGCTCAAGGTGGGCGCCAGCACGACGGTCGGCATCTATGTCATGCCTGCCGCCCTGGGGGCGTTCAAGCGCCGCCACCCGGGTCTTGCCATCTCGCTCGAGATCGCCAGCCGGGGCCAGGTTCAAGAACAGGTGCTGCGCGGCGAGCTGCACCTGGCGGTGGTGGGCCCGTCGCTCCGGAACCCCGACCTGACCACGGCCCCCTTCATGTTCGACGAGCTGGTCGTGATCGCCCCCCGCGGCCACGAGCTGGCCGGCCGCCACGGGGTCAGCCTGCATGAGCTCCGCCGGGAGCCGTTCATCATGCGCGAGCCGGGCTCCGGCACCCGCTGGGCGCTGGAGAAGGCGATCCGGAAGGCGGGCGTACGCGTCGAGATCGGGATGGAGCTGGGGAGCAACGGCGCCATCAAGCACGCGGTCGAGAGCGGGCTCGGGCTGGCGGCGATCTCCCGGTTCGCGATCTCCCTCGAGCAGGCCAGCGGCCGCCTGACCGTGCTCGACGTGAAGGGTTTCCCGATCCGGCGCCGGTGGCACATCGTCCACCTGCGCCGGCGCCGGCTCGCGGCGCCGGTCCAAGGCTTCATCGACTTCCTGCGCTCGGAGTCATGGCCGGACCTGATCCTGAGCGGGGCCCCACTGCCCAGCGACTGAGCGGCGCGGCAGGCGCCGCGGTCGCGCGTCCGGTCACGGGGCCTCTCGACCGAGCAAGGACGTTCCCGGGGGGGCGTTGGACTCATAGGGTTGGCCTGCTGATGAGAGCTTGCCGATGAGACGCCGCCTTGCGGTCCTGATTCCGATCCTCGACGAGGAGCGAACGCTGCCCGACGTCCTGGCCCGGGTGCTCAGCCGCCCCGAGGTGGCCGAGATCGTGGCCATCGACGACGGCTCCACCGACCAGACCTGGGGGATCGTGACGCGTCTGGCGCGGCGCGAGCCACGCCTGCGGGCGCTGCGGCAGCCCCGCAACCTCGGCAAGGGCGCCGCCGTGCGGCGGGGCCTGGAGGAGGTGACGGCCCCCTTCGCGATCATCCAGGACGCCGACCTGGAGCTGGACCCGGAGGACTACCCCAGGCTTCTCGAGCCCCTCCTGCGAGGCCGTGCCGACGCCGTCCTCGGCGTCCGGCGCTTCGACCCCCGCTCCGGCCCCGACCTCTTCGTGGCCGGCAACCGCGGGCTCACCGCCGCCTGCAATCTCCTCTTCCGGGCGCGGCTCGCCGACGTCCTCTGCGGCTACAAGCTGCTGCCAACCGAGCTCTGGCGTCAGGTCGGCTTCCAGGCGTCCGGCTTCGACATCGACGCCGAGGTCACCGCCCGCCTGCTCCGGCTCCGGTGCCGCCTGGAGGAGGTGCCGGTCAGCTACGTGACGCGCTCCCGCCACGACGGCAAGAAGATCCGCTGGCGGGACGGGCTCGCCATCCTGCGCGCGCTCGCGGACGTGCGCGTCCGCAGCACGGGGCAGCTCTTCGACAGCACGGGGCAGCTCTTCGACACGGGGCACCTCTTGGGCACCCATCCGTCGGCGACCCCGCTGGTGGCCGAGGAGCCCTCCTGAGCGACTCGGCGCCGGCCGCCGGCCTCAGGCGGGGGCGCCCGGCCGGCGAGGGTTCCCGCGCCCGGCTGCTGAGGACCCTGACGCGCCCCTGGCTCCTCTGGATGCTGACCGCGGTCTTCGCGCTCCGGGCGCTCCTCCTCGTCGTGCTCGCGCCCGGGCGCCCCGACGGACGGGCTCTGCTCGCCGCCGGTGGCGCCTTCGTCCACGATCCGAGCACCGTCTACGCGGCGGCGGCCGCCACCATGGCGAGGACCGGCCTGCTGCCCCTCAACGGATGGCTCGGGCCGCCTGCCGGCGCCATCCTGTCGGCGCCCTTCGCTCTGCTCCCGCACCCGATGGCGCTGGCCGCGTGGACGGCCGGCGACGGGCTCGGCGCCCTGGCCGGGCTGGGGCTCGTCTATCTGGCGGTCGGCCCGCGGGGGTGGCACCGGCCGCTCTTCTGGCTCGTCGCCGCCTACTTCCCGCCCCTGTTTGCGGACGTGGACGCGGGCCAGCTGGGCGGCTACCTGCTCCTCTTGACGGGAGCCGCGCTCTGGCTGGCGCGGAAGCGACCGCTGGCGGCGGGCGTGCTGGCGGGGTTGGCGGGAGCGGTCAAGCTCTACCCGGCGAGCATGGTTCTGGGGGCGGGACCGCGGATCCGGGCCTTCGGCGCCGGCCTGCTCGGGGCGGCGGTCTCGATCACCGCCCTCGGCTTCCTGCGCCTGGGACCGGAGGGTCCGGCCTTCTATCTGACCAAGGTCCTCGGCCCCGCCCTGCGCTCCCACTATCCCGACTGCGCCATCGACTCGGTCCCCAACCTCTACTCGCGCGTCATCGGCGGCGAGCCGTACGCGCTGCCCGGGCCGCGAGGTCTGATCTGGGTGAGCCTGCCCCTCCACCAGCCGCTGGTGGCGGGAGCTCTCACCTACGTGACCATCGCGGCGCTGATCGGGGGCGCAATCTGGGCCGCCAGGCGAAGCGGCTGGCATCCCGTCTACGGGCCCGCGCTCGCACTCTCGCTGGGGGCGCTCATCCCCGGCGAGGTCAACGCCTACCAGTTCCTGCCTCTGCTCCCGATCGTCCTCGTCACGGTGATCCGCGTCGTCCGGGCCGAGAGGTGGACGGCGCTGGCGCTGATCGGCGTGGGATTGCTGGGGTTCGTGCGGCCGCCCTGCGATCTCCCCTTCCCCAACCTCTGGACGCTCGCCGCGCTCACCTTGTTCGCCGTCTGCGCGTGCCAGAATGATCTCTTCCGGACCGATCGCGTCGGGGCCCGGCGTTCCTAGTGACTCGACATCCCCCGGCGGCGGGCAGCACCGCCCGGGACAGGGAGGCGACATGGCGATCAACGAGCAGGTCTCTTTCACGTGGGTCGGTCACGGCACCTGGCGGGTTCGCAGCGCGCGCGGCAAGCAGCTGCTCCTCGACGCCTGGGTGATGAACAACCCGGTCGCGCCGCCGTACCTGAAGCGGATCGACGAGCTCGACCTGATGCTGATCAGCCACGGCCACGGGGACCACATCCACGACGCGATCGAGATCGCGAATCGCACCCAGCCCACCATCGTCGGCATGCCCGAGCTGGTCGGCTGGCTGGCGGCCAAGGGCGTCCCGGGCGCGGGCGACCACGGGATGAACAAGGGGGGCACCCAGGAGTTCGACGGCATCAAGATCACGATGGTTCACGCGGAGCACAGCTGCGGGATCCTGGACGGGGGCGTCAGCATCTATGCCGGCGAGCCCTGCGGGTACGTGATCGAGTTCGAGAACGGCTTCAAGGCCTACTTCGCCGGTGACACGGACGTCTTCGGGGACATGGCCCTGATCGGCGAGCTGGACCGTCCCGACGTCGCCATCCTTCCCATCGGGGACCACTACACGATGGGCCCTCGCCGGGCCGCCAAGGCGGTCGAGCTGCTCGGCGTCGGGACCGTCCTGCCGATGCACTTCGGCACCTTCCCGGCCCTCACCGGGCGCCCCAGCCAGCTCCAGGAACTGGTCGGAGCCGGGGTCAGGGTGCTCGACATCAAGCCCGGCGAGACCATCTAGCCGGGCCGGGGAGACTGCACCGGGGAGCCGCCCGGAGCCGGTCTAAGATGGCCGCAGGTGTCACTGCCGGCCGGATTCAGGTACTCGCGCTGGGATGGCAGCCAGCAGGTCGATCTGCTGGACGCCGACGACATCCTGACCGCGATCTCTGACGATCTCATGAGCAGTGGCGACCTCGACGCCGCGCTCCAGCGCCTCTACCGCTGGGGGACGCCCGAGATGCCGGGCCTGGACGAGCTGCAGAGCCGGCTCCGGGAGATGCGCGAGCGCGAGCTCGCCCGATACGACCTCGAATCCACCGTCGAGGGGCTGCGCCGGGAGGTCGAGGAGATCGTCGAGGCAGAGCGGGCGGGCATCCAGCGCCGTCTCGACGAAACCGCCGAGCCCGGCCGCAGGGTCATGGAGCGGATCGCGGAGCAGCGCCGGGAGGAGCTCGACCGCCTCCCCGACAACCTCGGCGGCCGCGTCAAGCGCCTGCGCGAGTACGAGTTCGTCGACGCCGAGGCGCGGCGGCGCTTCGAGGAGCTGATGGAGCGGATCCAGAAGCAGCTCGTGGACCAGATGTTCAGCGGTCTCAAGCAGGGGATCCAGTCCCTCCACGGCCGCGACCTGGGGCGGATCGGCGCGATGCTGAAGGACCTCAACGACATGCTGGAGCGCCGCCTCGACGGGCGTCCGACCGGCTTCCAGGCCTTCATGGACAGGCATGGCGATCTCCTGCCGCCGGGGATCGAGTCCCTGGAGCAGCTGACCGAGCACCTCCAGCGGCAGATGGCGCAGATGGAGTCATTGCTGCGGAGCCTGTCGCCGGAGGCGCGCGCGGAGCTGGGGCGGATGATGGACGAGGTGCTGCGGGACCCCACCTTGCGCGAGGAGATGGCCCGGCTGGGTGCTCTCATGGGGTCGATGATGCCGCCCTCGGAGCTCTCGGCCCGCTACCGCTTCCTCGGCGAGGACCCCCTCAGCATGCAGCAGGCGATGGGCCTGATGGAGAGGCTGCAGGAGATGGACCGGCTGGAATCCCATCTCGGGCGCGGCAGCTTCCGCATCGACGACGTGGATCGCCATCTCGCCGAGCAGTTGCTGGGCCCCGAGGCGCGGACCTCTCTGGACCGGCTCCGGCAGGTGGTCCAGGTGCTCGAAAGGGCCGGCTACGTGGAACGTCGCGATCGGCGGCTGGAGCTGACCCCGCGGGGGATGCGGAAGATCGGCCAGCGGGCACTGGGGGACATCTTCACCCAGCTCAAGAAGAGCCGCGCCGGCCAGCACCGGGTGGCGGATGCGGGCCTCGGCGCCGAGGCCGCCGAGGAGCTCAAGCCCTACGAATACGGGGACCCCTTCCTGGTCTCTCTCCGGGAGACGCTCTTCAACTCCCTCCAGCGGGAGGGGCCCCGGCTGCCCGTCAGGATCGCGCCCGAGGACTTCGTCGTCGAGCGGACCGAGCATTCGAGCCAGGCCTCCACAGTCCTCATGATCGACATGAGTCGCTCGATGTTCCTGCGCGGCTGCTTCCTGGCCGCCAAGAAGGTCGCCATCGCCCTCGACGCCCTGATCCGAAGCCAGTACCCCCGCGACCGGCTCTACGTGGTCGGGTTCTCCAACCATGCGGTGGAGCTGAAGCCGGACGCGCTCGCCCAGATCACGCTCAACGACTACGTCTACGGCACCAACATGCAGCACGGATTCCAGGTCGCGCGGGGCCTGCTGGCTCGCCACCGGGGCAATCGCCAGATCATCATGGTCACCGACGGCGAGCCGACCGCCCACCTCGACAACGGCCGCGTCTACTTCGCCTATCCGCCCACCTTCCGCACCATCCAGGAAACCCTCAAGGAGGTGCGCCGCTGCACGCGAGACCGGATCACCATCAACACCTTCATGCTCGAGCGGGGCCCCTACCTGACCGAGTTCATCAACCAGATGACACGCATCAACCGCGGCCGTGCCTTCTTCGTCATGCCCGAGCGGCTGGGGGAGTACGTGCTGGTCGACTACCTGTCCGGCCGGCAGCGGCGGACCGCCAGCCACCGCTGAGGGGGCGGCCCGTGGGGCGGTCGGGCCGTATGATCGAAGGAGAACCGCCCTCAAGGAGAAGCCATGCAGCTGGAAACCCGCCCCGCCCTCGGCCACATCGGCGTCGAAGCGCCGGTCAAGACGTGGTTCAACCTTTCCCCGGCCGAGCTCTACGAGCACGCGGTCAGGCGCGGCGAGGCGGCGATCTTGTCCAGCGGCGCCCTGGCGGCCGAGACGGGCAAGTTCACCGGCCGCTCGCCCAAGGACAAGTTCCTCGTCCAGGAGCCGAGCTCGGACGCCAAGATCTGGTGGGGTCCTGTCAACCGGCCCATCTCCGAGGCCGCCTTCGACGCCCTGCTCGAGCGCATGGTCTCTTTCTGCGCCCGCAACGAGGTCTACGTGAAGGACGTCCACGCGTGCGCGGATCCCCGGCACCGGCTCCGGGTCCGGATCGTGACCGAGTTCGCCTGGCACAGCCTCTTCGCGCACAACCTCTTCCGGCGCCCGGAGCCGGAGGCGCTGACCGGCTTCGAGCCGGACTTCACGGTCATGGCGCTGCCCAGCTTCATGGCCGACCCGGCCACCGACGGCACCGGCTCGGAGACGTTCATCATCGTCCACCTGGCCCGAAGGATGATCCTGATCGGCGGCACCCGGTACGCCGGCGAGGTGAAGAAGTGCATCTTCTCGGCACTCCACTACCTGATGCCCGAGGAGGGCTCGATGCCGATGCACTGCTCGGCAAACGTCGGGCCGGAGGGGGACGTGGCGCTCTTCTTCGGACTTTCCGGGACCGGCAAGACGACCCTCTCCTCCGACCCCACCCGGCGCCTGATCGGCGACGACGAGCACGGCTGGAGCGACCGCGGCATCTTCAACTTCGAGGGCGGCTGCTACGCGAAGACGATCCGTATCTCAGAGGAGGCGGAGCCCGAGATCTACGCCGCCACCAACCGCTTCGGCACCGTGCTTGAGAACGTGGCCTTCGACGCCGACACCCGCGTGCCCGACTACGACGACGGCAGTCGGACCGAGAACACCCGCTCCGCCTATCCGATCGACTCCATCCCCAACGTCCAGCTGAGCGGCCTGGGCACGCATCCCAAGAACGTCCTCTTCCTGTCCGCGGATGCGTTCGGCATCCTCCCGCCGGTGTCGAGGCTGGACGAGGAGCAGGTCCGGTACTTCTTCCTGAGCGGCTACACGGCCAAGGTGGCCGGCACCGAGCGCGGCGTCACCGACCCGCAGCCCACCTTCAGCGCCTGCTTCGCGTCGCCGTTCCTGGTCCACCACCCGCAGACGTACGCGGACATGCTGGTGGAGCGCGTCCTGCGGCATGGCGCCGCCGTCTGGCTCCTCAACACCGGCTGGGTGGGCGGCCCGCCGGAGGTCGGCAGCCGGATCTCGATCGCGCACACCCGGTCCATCGTCCGGGCGGTGCTGGAGGGCAAGCTGGAGGGCATCGAGACCAAGCCCGAGTCCATCTTCGGCCTCCACGTCCCCGTCCGCGTGCCGGACGTCCCCGAGGAGGTCCTCGACCCCCGCGGCAAGTGGCCGAGCGGCGATGCCTACGACCGGAAGGGGGCGGAGCTGAAGCGGATGTTCGACGAGAACTACTCCCGGCTGGGGATCGCGGACGAGGGCGACTCCGGGTAGCGGCGCCGCCGCGTCCGAGAAGACGGGTTTCAGGTGAGGATGGCCGATCGAGTCCGGATGCGGATGTTCGCCCGCCTTCGCGAGCAGACCGGCACGGGGATGATCGAGCTGGATCTGGAGCCCGGCGCCACGGCACGTTCCGCGTACGCCGCTCTGCGGGCACGGTTCCCGGCGCTGGAGGTTGACCAGAGCCGGCTGCGGGTGGCTCGCAACCAGGGCTTCTGCGAGTGGGACCAGGCCCTGTCGGATGGGGACGAGCTGGCCTTCATCCCGCCCGTCAGCGGCGGAGCGGCGGGCGCGCTCCTGGAGATCACCCCCGCCCCCCTCGACGCCCGCCGGCTGGAGGCGGCGGTCGCCAATCCCGGGGCGGGCGCCATCTGCACCTTCACCGGCGTCGTCCGCGACAACTCACGGGGGCGGCCGGTCGCCCGCCTCGAGTACGAGGCCTACGAGGAGATGGCGCTGGCGGGCATGGGCGCGATCGCCGCCGAGATCGCCGCGCGCTGGCCGGAGGCACGGGTGGCGATGGCGCACCGCGTGGGCCGCCTCGAGATCGGCGAGGCGTCCGTCGTGGTCTCCATCTCCTGCCCCCACCGGGCGGAGGCGATCACCGCCTGCCGGTGGGGGATCGACCGGCTCAAGGAGTCGGTCCCGATCTGGAAGAAGGAGCATGCGGAGGACGGCGAGGTGTGGATCGAGGGCGCCGACGCCCGGCCCATCTGACGCCCGGCGCCCGCGGCGTCAGTCCCTGACGCGGGCCACCGAGAGGCCGTCCCGGATGGGGACGATCACGCTCTCCAGCCGGGGGTGGGTGGCCACCAGCCGGTTGTAGCGGGCGACGTTGCGCGCAGGGACCGTGGTGGGCTCGAGCACCTCCCCCTGACGGAGCGCGTTCTCGGCCATCAGCAGACCGCCCGGCCGCAGGCGTTCCAGGCAGAGCCGGAAGGTGCGCTCGGTGCTCTCCTCGGAGTCGAAGGAGGTGAGGAGGTCGTTGAAGCAGACATCGAAGCGCCCGTCGTCGCTCGCCAGGGCCGTCGGCGCGTCCTCCTCGACAACCCGGGTGGCGTCACCCAGGCCCGCCTCCTCGAAGTTGGCCCGTGCGCGTGGAGCTCGTCCGTGACCAGAACCGATCTCACCAGAGCGCTCCGCCGGGGGGGAGTCGGCGCCAGGACCCACCCCTCGATGGTACGGCGAGGTCAGGTGAACGGATTCCGGTGGCCTGCCCGGCGGCCCGAGGCTCGCCATCCAGAACCACTCACCCGCTGGCGAGGATCTCCTCGGCGAGGGGCTGCAGCGACCGGATGTAGGCGGCCAGCAGGGCGGCGGCCGCCTCCGCGAGGCTGGCGTCGAGCTCGGCGGCGGGGAGAGTCTGGTAGAGGCGGCACCAGCTCCGGTCCCAGGGCTCCAGCTCGGCGGCGGGGAGCTCGCTCTTCACCTCCACCATGCGCGAACGCAGCAGCTCGAATCCGCGCCGGTTGAGATCCGGTTTCCCCTCGACGTGGAGCCCGATCTCCAGGCGCCCGCCGCGGAGATGATGCCAGGCTTCGAAGTGGACCTCCGGCCGGCCGTAGTGGATCTTGAGGATCCGGCCCTGCCGCCGGTGCTGAAACCGGGCAAGATCGGCGGGGAGGCGTCGCGGCACCTCGCGCGTCAGGCTCTGAAAGAACTCCGCGGGAGTCATCGACGGGGCCTCCGCGGGAGCCCCGAGGACCGCGGCGGAATCTTCACACCGGCGCCTGATCGGGCTTGCTGCCGCCGCCGGCCGCGGTCAGGCGGAGATACTGCGCGACGGGCCGGATGGAGCCGCCCTGGATGAGCAGGGACAGCACCACGACGCCGTAGGCGACCACCGAGACCGTCGGGCTGACCTGGTGCCCGGAGGCGATCGAGAGGGCGAGCGCGACCGAGAGGGCGCCCCGGATGCCACCCCAGAAGATCAGATGCCGCCAGCGCCACGGGATCCGGCGCCCGCGCACATCGAGGAGGGCGAGCAGCCCGTACGCGGTCACCGCCCGCGCCGCCAGCATGATCAGGTAGGCGCCCCCGACCAGAGCCGCCGTGTGAACGACGCGAACGGTGGGAAGCGCGGTCCCTACGACCAGGAAGAGGATGGCGTTGAGCACGAACGCCAGCAGCCCCCAGAAGTCGAGCAGTTCGGTGCTGTGGCGGGGACCAAGCCGCCTGCCCACGCGGGAGGTCAGGGTCACCCCGGCGGTGACGACGGCCACGATGCCCGAGGCGTGGATGAGATCGGCGCCCAGGTAGCTGCCATAGGCGATGGCGAGCGTGACCAGGATGTCCAGGCGCGCTTCGCTGGAAAACCGGAGCAGGAGGGCGCCCGCCAGCCCGACGGCAACCCCGACGGCGACCCCGCCGGCGGTGATCAGCCAGAAGCGGCCCACGGTGTCTCCGACCGAGGGCGAGCCGCCCAGGATCGACGCCAGTACCGCCGCGAAGACGGCGACCCCGGTCCCGTCGTTGAAGAGACTCTCTCCCTCCAGCATCGTCGCCAGCCCGCTCGGCGCGCGCAGCCGGCGCACGAGGCCCACGACCGCGATCGGGTCGGTGGGAGCGAGGATGGCGCCCAGCAGCATGCCCTCGGCCCAGGTCAGGCGCAGCGTCAGGTGCGCCAGGGCGCCGATGCAGACGACGGTCAGCGCCACGCCCGCGGTCGCCAGCAGCCCGACCGGCCACAGCCGGCGCCGGAGCTCGGCGAGGTCGAGCGTGATGGTGGCTTCGAAGACGAGGCCGGGCACGAAGGCGAGCAGGATCAGATCGGAGCTGATCCGGTGCCCGGCCAGCCCGGGCAGCAGCCCGACCAGGATGCCGGCCGCGGCGAGCATGACCGGGTAAGGGAGCGGCGCCCGGCGGGTGACGAGCCGGAGGACGATCGCGACGCAGGTGAGCAGGATCAGCAGCCCCAGGAATCGCTGCGCGTCGGTCATTGTCACCGCCGGCGGCGGTCTCCTCTTGACGGCCGGCCTTGACATGGGAGTGCCGGAGCCCGATCGTTCCCCCAGACCAAACCTCCTGGGTGGGTGGTTTCAGGGTTGGGGGGCTGCGGGCGGTTGTCCTTGTGCGGCGGGGGTTGGGCGTGGAGTGCTCCGCTGAGAGGTCCGGCGAGGAGGTGCGTTGCCATCCGCGTCGAGGCAGGCGGCAGCGGGGGACCCGATGAGGCGGTCATGCCGTTCATCTAGATCTCGACGGACATGCCGTCGCGTGCCGCCTTCACCTCGAGGCCGAGGCGCTGGCTCAGGTCCTCCGCCAGCTCCCAGGGATGCGCCCGCCACATGCCCATGCCGAAGTGGGTCAGGATCGCAAGCCGCGGCCGCGCCTGCCGGATGATCTCCTCGGCGTCGGCCAGGCAGAGGTGCGGCAGGTGCGGGCGGCGCTCGAAGAGGACCGTGTGGATGACCATCACCTCCGCCCGGTGCTGCTCGGCGATTCCCTCCTCGTATGCGGAGTCCGTCACCCAGCCCAGCGCGTCGCCGAAACGGAAGCCGTACGTCTCGACGCCGTGCGGGTGGCGCCGCGTGGTCGTGAACCGGATCTCCCCGACCGAGTAGCCGGTCTCCGGCTCCAGGCGCACGATCCGCTCCGGGAAGCCGCGCAGGTATTCGAGCACGACCGGGTCCCCGTCGAGCGCGTCAGCGGGGCAGAGAAGCGTGCCCCGGCGGCGGAATCCGCCCTCGGTCATCCCCTCCACCATCACGTTGACGTCCCCGGCGTGGTCCAGGTGGCGATGGCTGACCAGGATCCCGGACAGGCGGGCGGGGTCGATCTTCCTCTTCGCGTACTGAACGACAGTCCCCGGGCCCGGGTCACAGCAGAGGCGGGTCGCGCCCTGCTCCAGGTAGAGCCCGCCCGAGGCGGCCAGCTGCTTGGCGACCATGAACCGCGCGCCGGCGGTGCCCATGAAGGTGAGCCTCACGGCTCGGCCGAGCCAGGCTCGGCCACCTCGTCCAGGGCGGCCGTCGTGTCGCCCCCGAAGAATCGCCCATAGAGCCTGGCCACCTCGGCCAGCGTATCGATCTCGGAGGGCGGCTTGTCCGTGCGGAGGCGCACGATGCGGGGGAACCGGAGGGCGAACCCGCTCCGGTGCCGGGCCGACCGCTGGATGGAGTCGAACGCGACCTCGATCACCGTGTCCGGCTCCACCACCCGGAGCCGGCCGCCATCGAGGACGGTGTGAGCGAGGAAGTGTGCGGTCATCTCCGCGATCTCGGCGTCAGTGAGCCCGGTGAAGGCCTTGCCCACGTTGACCAGCTCGCCGGACACCTCGTCGCGGACCGAGAAGGTGTAGTCGGAGAGGACTCCCCGCCGCTTGCCGTGGCCCCATTCGACGGCAGTGACGACCACGTCCAGCGTCGCCAGCGGACGCTTCAGCTTGAGCCAGGCCAGACCCCGGCGCCCAGGTAGATAGGGGCTCTCCGGGTCCTTGATCATCAGGCCCTCGTTGCCCCGCGCGCGCACCTCTTCGAAGATCCGGTCCAGCTCGGCCGGGCCGCCCGCGCTCTCGATCCGGGCGAGCATGAACGGATGCCCGAGACCAAGGTCCTCGAGCCGGCCCCGCCGTTCCCGCAGGGGCCGATCGAGCAGCGAGGCGCCGTCGAGGTGGAGGAGGTCGAACGCGACCAGGATCACCGGCACCTCCGCCAGCAGGCGGCTGGGGACCTCCTTGCGGCCGAGACGCCGCTGAAGCTCGAAGAAGCGCAGGACGCGGCCCGCTCGATGGGCCAGGATCTCGCCGTCGATGAGGAGGTCGTGGCCCACGTGAAGCGCCGCCTCCGCGATCTCCGGAAAGGCGGCGGTGGTCTCCCTCAGGTCGCGCGAGAAGAGTGCCACGCGCCCGTGCTGGAGGTGGAGCTGGCACCGGACGCCGTCGTACTTCTCCTCGGTCCAGGCCGTCTCTCCCTGGACCCGCTCCATCGCCTCCTCCGAGCTCGCGGCGGGACTGGCGAGCATGAAGCGGACGGGCTGAAGCAGCTTGATCGCGGCCTCGTCCAGCCGCCCGGCGCGGGCTAGGCGCGCGGTCTCGCCGAGGTCGCCGGTCACCATGTGGGCGCGCCGGACGGCACCCGCCGGAGCTCCGAACGCGAGCGCGATGCCCTCCTCCATGAGCCCTCCCGAGAGGCCGATCCGCAGATCGCCGCTGAGGATCTTGACCGTGTAGCGGACCGCCGGCGGCTCGAGCGCGGCGAGCAGCGCCGTCAGCTCGGCCAGCTTGGCGGCCGCGGTCGGGGCGCGCTCGATGGTGTCGAACGCCGCCCCCACCTGCCCGATCGTCAACGAGCGAGGTGCGGTGCGGCCGGCCAGGGCCTCGGCGGCCCAGTCGCCGAGGTCCGAGTGCCTGAGGTAGCTCCCGGTCAGGTCGCTCTCCTCGCGGCCGGCCAGCGAGCCCACCGCCTTGACGATCGTCGCCCATCCGAGATTGAGAACGCGCGGATCGCTGGGCGAGAAGGGGCGACCCGTCATGTGGACCGCCGCCAGGCGCAGGTCCTCGGTCGTCAGGGTGGCCAGATAGTCCGCCAGGATCCGGATCTTCTGGAGCTTGGACGAGGTGGCCCGGATGGAGTCGGCGGTTCGGGCGAAGTCGAGCACGGTAGGTTATCGTAAGTGTGGGGGACGATCCCTCCCGACCGCCTCTTTCGAGGAGCTACCGCATTCCGATGAAGTTATTCAACATTGATGGCGTCGGCATCGCGGACCCCGGCGTGGCGCCTCGTCCATGCCAGCATGAGATGTGAGGTCTGCTCCGCTCCGGCGCTGCCGCGGGGCGGCGTCTGCGTCTTCTGCCATTCACCCCTGACCGACGGCAGCGAGCCCCCGGAGCTGCTCGACTACCTTGCCCAGCGGCTGCCCGGCGCCGATGTCAGGCGTTCCGGGCTGATCGGCCACCGCCCCGTCCGGCGGCTCAAGGTCGAGGTCGGCGGCGAAGTCTTCCGCGCCCGCGTCCACAAGGGTCGCCTCACGCTCCTGCCGGAGATGTCAGTGGGGGCCTGGGTGGACCGGCTGCTGGCGCGCGTCACCTCCGAGGCCGCCACCGACGCACAATTGCGCGCGTCCGTCAGTCAGGCCGGCTGGGCGCACCGCGACGTCACCGACGGGTCTTCGGATGGCAGTCCTGCTGGGGAGGGGTGATGGAACGGCCGAGATGGGAGCGGAATCACGCCCGGCACACAGGGCACGCTCCGTGAGCTCTGTTCCTCACAACCTTCTCACTTCGTGGCGTGACGGCGCCCGCTCAGCGGCCGGGTCTGACCGCCCGGATATGCAGGAAGAGGGGGACCCGGTCCCAGCGGCCGCCGTCGCCCGCCGGAGGCTCGCGCACCCGCTCCGTGAGGAGACCCGCCGCCTCCAGGGCGCCGAAGTACTCCTCGAGACTCCGGTGGTGAGAGTGGAAGGTCACCTTGAACCCCGCCCGCTCGACCTCCTCGGCATACCGGCGCCGTTCGAAGTAGCTGGCCCGGATCACGAAGGGCGCATCCGGATCGGCGGTCGCGAATCCGCCCGCCCCGTTGACCGGATGGACCACCGCCAGGCAGAGCCGGCCGCCCGGCTCGAGCACCCGCGCGATCTCCCCGACCGCCTCGGCCATGTCGTCCACGTCCTGAAGGCACATGAAGGCGACCACCAGGCTTGCGCAGCAGTCGATCAGGGGCAGGCACGCCGCGTCGGCGAGGAGCGCCGGCGGTCCTGCCGCCGCGGCAGCGAGCCTGACCAGGCTCGGCGAGCGGTCGAGAGAGATGACCCGGTGCCCCCGCGCGGCGAGGTCGCGGCTCACCCGCCCCTCCCCAGCCCCCACGTCGACAGTCAATCCGCGCGGCTCGGGCAGGAGCGCGAGGAAGGCTTCGCGATGAAACCGCCAGTAGCTGTCGAGCCCCGGCTCCCCGGCCCAAGCCGCCCACCGCGGCGCCTCGGATTCCCATGCCTCGCTGAGCCGCTGTCCTTCCATCGTCAGGCGATGCCCAGCTCCAGCTGCTCGGTGGCTGCAAGCGGCGAGGCGCGGAATCCGCGCCGGCAGAGGTGGCGGGCGAAGTCCTCGGCGAAGCCGCGCACCGTGTAGACCTGCGCCGCGCCGGAGAGCCTGACGACCTCGACCAGGTCCTCGAAGTCGCAGTGGTGGGAGAGGGGGAATGCGATGTCGGCACCGAACCGGCGCCAGAACCTGTCCTCCAGCGCCCACCCCGAGACCATCGCCACCCGGTGTCGGCGGAGCCTGCGGATCGCATCCTTGCCGGCCGGAGGCACGATCACGACCCGGTCCCGCCCGGGGTCGCCGTCCAGCTCCACGTGATCGGGGAGTTCGATGCCCAGCTCCCGGTAGATCCACGAGTAGCGCATACAGCGGGCCTCGATCGCGAAGCGGAACCCGTACCGTCCCAGCTCGATCATCAGCTCCTGGGCCTTGCCAAGCGCATGGCCGAGCAGGACGGGGATGACGTCCGCGTCGAGCGCCAGCCGGCACCAGCGCGCCAACCGCTCGACCACCTCGTCCGGATCCGGGAAGAGGAAGTGGGGGCGGCCGTAGGTGCTCTCGACGATGAGCATGTCGGCTGCCGGGATGGCCGTCCGGCCCGCCGGCCCGCGCAGCCGCAGGTCTCCCGTGTAGAGGAGCCGGGCGCCCTCGTGCTCGATCAGGAGCTGGGCCGAGCCGGGGAGGTGGGAGGCGGGGTGAAGGGTGACCGTAACGGATCCCAAGTCCGTCGGCTCCCCGTACTCGAGGACCTGCGACCGGCGCGGACGCCGCTCGGGCGGGAGCAGGAGCCAGGTGGGGCCGGTGAGGATCGCCTCGCCATGCCGGCGGCTGTGGTCGGAGTGGGCGTGGGAGACGAAGGCGAGCTCCCTGACGTGGGGTGGATCGAGCCACAGGCCGTGGCCGGGCAGGTGGATCCCCCCATCCCAGACCACGTGGGCGGTCAACGTAGGATCGCCGGGAGGCGGACGCGATCCTCCTTCGAGAAGAGGCCGGCCGGCACCTCGACACCGACCGCCGCGTAGACCTCCCGGGGGATGCCGATATCGACGACCCAGACCTCGCCCGCCAGCCCCGGCCCGTCGCCGGTCAGGAGGCCCGTCTTGGGAAGTCCCAGCGTGACCGTCTGATCCGCCCGGATGGCGGGGGAGTGTGCGCGGCCACTGTCCGCGTCCAGCCCGGAGGGGAGATCGATCGCGACCACCGGCCGGCCGGCGCGGTTGATGGCTTCGATCCACATCGCATGCACGCCGGCCGGCGGACGCGAGAGGCCGGTTCCGAAGATGGCATCGAGCACGAGCGTGGCGTCGCCGAGGTCGAGCTCGGGACGGATCGTGACGCCGAGCGATTCCAGGACCGCCGCCTGCCGGCCGGGGGCTCCGCGCAGCAGTGCCCGCTCCGCGCAGCAGACCGAGACGAGGCGCCCCCAGGAGTGCAGGTGGCGGGCCGCGGCGAGGCCGTCGCCGCCGTTGTTGCCGCGGCCGCACACGACGGCGGTCGCCTCCCGGCAGTGGCGGGCGACCTGCCAGCCGGCCGCCTCCATCAGCCACTCGATGGGGAGGCCGAAGCGCTCGCCGGCGAGGCGGTCAGCCGCCCCGGCCTGGTCGCTAGTCAGAGCCGGCGCGTGCGGGCCGCTGGATGACAAAGGAGCAATGGCTGTCGCGCCGGTGTATCGACCGGTCCTGTGAGACCGGCATCGCGAGCAGGTCGGAGAGCAGATGGGGGGTGATCGTGCAGACCTGGGGGAACTTGAGCGCCGTGTTGCGGAACGGGCAGTTGTGGATGTTGACGGTCACCCCGTCCGGCCCCTCCTCGTATTCGGCCAGGGTCCCCGCGCGCGCGATCCACTCCACCACCCGGTCCAGCTTCTCCTCGAAGTCGAGCCCCTCCAGGCTCGGCGCCAGCGCCTCGGCGTGCCGCAGCGCGACCCGCTGGAAGATCTCGTCCAGAGCGTCCGGGCCACCCATCTCCTGGACCTCGGCGAGCACCATCGTTGCGAGCTGTCCATATCGCTTGGGGAAGAAGGCGTCGGCGCGCTCGGTGAGGGAGAAGAGCAGGGAGGGGCGTCCGCGTGGGTTGCGCTGGGGCTCGCTCCTGACCAGGCCCTCCCGCTCGAGGTTGGTGAGGTGCTGGCGGACCGCGTTGGCGGTGACCCCGAGGCCCGCGCTGATCGTCTCGGCGCTCGCGCCGTGCTTCTTGCGCAGAAGTTCCAGAACTTCCATCCGCGTCGACCGGCCGGAGATCATCGATGCCATGTCCGCCCTGAGGCTGGCGGGATGTTAGCACAGCATCGGAGGCAGGCTCTGAGATTTCTCAAGATTAGCCTTGACAAAAGACTCGAGGCTCCTACAATGGTTGCCGCAGGGCGTCAAAAGAGGAAGGCTGAAGAGCCCCCGTAAGCCGGAATGGCAGCGAGCGGGGCGCGAACAGGAGGGCTTGGCAGATGATTCAGGAAGCTTGCGTCGCGATCGACCAGATGTCCGAGCGGGAGCGCCAGCTCCGCGCGGTGAAGTACGCCCGGCGCCGCAAGATGCACTACATCGACAGGCTCCTGGACGAGCTGGAGATGCTGAACCTCGCCGACCAGCGCCAGTTGCCACCCCCTCTCAGCGAGGCGGTGGAC
>JBOHUX010000002.1:0-46001 GCA_050734915.1 Candidatus Dormibacteraceae bacterium | reverse complement strand
TCCCCGCGTTGGGCGAGCTCTTGGTGGGCGGCCTGGCGGCTCAGGTTGAGCCGGCCCTGGGTGTCGATCTCGACCGCCTTGACCATGATCTCGTCGCCCACGTTGATGACCTCCTCGACCCGCCCCACCCGGTGGTCGGTGAGCTGGGAGATGTGGACGAGGCCGTCCTGGTTGGGCAGCACCTCGACGAAGGCGCCGAACGGCATGATCCTGACCACCTTGCCACGATATATGCGGCCCACCTCGACCTCGTCGGTGAGCCCCTTGATCCAGTCGATCGCCTTGCGGGCTCCCTCCTGGTCGGTGGCGGCGATGTAGATGCGTCCGTCGTCCTCGACGTCGATCTCGACCCCGGTCTCCTCGATGATCTTGCGGATCACCTTGCCGCCCGGCCCGATCACGTCCCGGATCTTGTCCGGATTGATCTGGATGGTGGTGATCCGCGGGGCGTACGTGCTCATCTCGCGGCGCGGCTCGGGGATCACGTCGAGCATCTTGCCGAGGACCAGGAGGCGGGCCTCGCGGGCCTGCTCCAGCGCCTCCGCCATGATCTCGTGGGTCAGACCCTTGATCTTGATGTCCATCTGCAGGGCGGTGATCCCCTCGCGGGTGCCGGCGACCTTGAAGTCCATGTCGCCGAGGGCGTCCTCGACGCCCTGGATGTCGGTCAGGACCGCGTGCCTGCCCTCCCGGGTCACCAGGCCCATCGCGATCCCCGCGACGGGGGCCTTGATGGGCACCCCGGCGTCCATCAACGCCAGCGTGGATCCGCAGACCGACGCCATCGAGGTGGATCCGTTCGAGCTCAGGATCTCGGAGACGACCCGGAGCGTGTACGGCCACTCCTCGACCCCGGGCACGACGCTGACGAGCGCCCGCTCGGCGAGCGCGCCGTGTCCGATCTCCCGCCGGCCGGGGCTGCGCAGTGGCCGCGCCTCGCCGACCGAGTAGGGCGGGAAGTTGTAGTGGTGGAGGTAGCGCTTGAACTCCTCCAGGCCCAGGCCGTCCAGCTTCTGCTGGTCCGAGATCGAGCCCAGGGTGAGGATGGTGAGCGCCTGCGTCTGGCCCCGGGTGAACAGGCCGGAGCCATGCGTGCGGGGCAGGACGCCGACCTCGACCGAGATCGGCCGGACATCCTTGAGCCCGCGCCCGTCGATCCGGACTCCCTCCTCGATCACCCGCTGGCGGACACGGTCCTTGAGGCGCTCCTCGAAGAGCTTCTTGAGTAGGTCGGTCGTCTCCGGGTGGGCACCTCCGAGCTCGGCGACCATCTGCCCCTTGAGCTCGTCCACCTTGGCCTCGCGGAGCGCCTTGTCGGGATGGTAGGCGGCCTCGTCGAGGCGGCCGCCCAGGTAGCCGGCGACGGCCTCCACGATCTCCTGGGGTGGCGCGGGGGGCGTGAAGGCCCGCTTCTGCCGGCCCGCTTCGGCGCGGAGGTCGAGCTGCAGCTGGCACAGGCGCGCGATCTCGCGATGGGCCATGTCCAGCGCCTGGAGGACGACCGCCTCCGGCACCTGCTTGGCGCCCGCCTCGACCATCAAGATGGCGTCCATGGTCCCCGCCACGACCAGGTCGAGGTCTGACTCCTCCATCCGCGCCATGGGTGGGTTGACGATCAGCTGGCCGTCGATGAGGCCGAGCCGCACGGCTCCGACCGGACCCTGGAAGGGGATGTCGGAGATCGTCAGCGCGGTCGAGGCGCCGTTGATGGCGAGCGTCGTGGGGTCGCTCTCCTGGTCGGTGCTCATCACCGTGGAGACGACCTGGACATCGTTCCGGAAGCCCTTCGGGAAGAGGGGACGGAGGGGACGGTCGGTGAGCCGGCAGGCGAGGACGGCAGCCTCGGAGGGCCGGCCCTCGCGGCGGATGAAGCCGCCCGGGATCTTGCCCGCCGCATAGAGCTTCTCCTCGTAATCGCAGGTGAGCGGGAAGAAGTCGATGCCCTCGCGGGGCTCCTTCGACATCACCGCGGTGGAGAGGACGACGGTCTCACCCTGCTTGATGAACACCGCCCCGTTCGCCTGCTCGGCGATCCGCCCCGCCTCGACGCTGAGCTGCCTTCCGGCGATCTCGAGAGTTTTGGTGACTACCGGCATCTGGACACCTCCGAATTCATGGAGACGCCGGGTCGTGGTTGGAACTCCGCCTGCCAGGTCTCTAGCAGCCGCCGCCCAGCCATCCCTCCCGACGAGGGGGCTCGGCGCCGGGTTCTAAGGGCCTGATAGGCCGGCCAACCTCCCGGAATCCCGTATTGGACCGGGGCGTCCATGAATGCCCCGGCGATCTAGCGCCTGATCCCGAGCCTGGCGATCAGGGAGCGGTAGCGCTCGACATCGCTGCGGCTCAGGTAGTTGAGCAGCCGGCGTCGCTTGCCGACCAGGATCAGAAGGCCACGGCGAGTGTGATGATCCTTGGGATTCACCTTCAGGTGCTCGGTGAGCTGCTTGATGCGCTCCGAGAAGATCGCGACCTGAACCTCTGGCGACCCGGTGTCCGTCTCGTGGACCCGATGGTCACCCACCAGCCTGCTCTTGACCTCGGTGTCGACTGCCAAACCAGGGTCGATTATACGGATCGGCGCCCGGCACCGGCCCGGGCGTCGCTCGGCACCGCCCGTCACCACGCGGAGGAGTCACTCGCGGCCGGCGGGCGGGGCGAGCAGGCTGATCGCCCCCGGGACGACCTCGAAGACGGCCGGCAGCGTGCCCGGCTGCTCCCCGTCCAGATCGAGGGGGACCCGCCCGGTCGAATCGACCTCGACCCGCGCGGTCCGGAAGAACTCCAGCTTGGGATCGGGATCGTCGAGGTGGGTCCCCGACCTGAGCCGGCGCAGGCCCCGGGCGTTCTCCCAGAGGCCGAGGTCGCCGACCAGGAGCACGTCGAGAAGCCCGTCGTCGGGCGCCGCCCGGGGCGCCACCTGCATGCCACCGCCGAAGTAGCGGCCGTTGGCGATCACCACCTGCTGGGCGACGAGGTCCATTGAACGGCCGCCGGCGGTGACCCGCATCGGCTGGTTGCGCCAGGTGAGGACGCTCGCCATCGACGCCATCAGGAACGCCGCCGCGCCCCCCAACCGCTTGGAGCTGCGGTTGACGCGGGCGACCACCTCGCCGCCGATGCCGGCGTCGGCGATGTTGATGAAGTAGCGCTCCGCCGTCGCCCCGCCGTGTCCGCGGAAGGTCGCCCGCCCGGCGTCGATCCGGCGCGGTGCCCCCTCCCGGAGGAGCCGCGCCACCCCCCCCGGGCTGGAGGGGAGCCCGAAGCTGCGCCGGAAATCACCACCCGACCCGAGCGGGATCATCCCCAGGACGCTCTCGGTGGTGATCGCCTCCCCGCCCTCGAAGAACCCGTTCACGACCTCGTTGAGGGTGCCGTCCCCGCCCGCCGCGAGCACGATGCCCCGGGCCGAGCTGACCGCCCGCCGGCTGATCTCCGCGGCCTCCCCGGGGCGGGTCGTGAAGGCGGCCTCGAAGTCCACCCCCGCGGCTCTCAGACCCACCGCGAAGCCCGGCCAGCGGCGCCCCGTCCGGCCCCCGTCCGCGGCCGGATTGACGATCACGAGGACGCCGGTCACGGCCCTCCCACACCGCGCGGATTCATGACGCCGGCCGGATCGACCCCGGCGCGGATCGCCCGCCAGAGCCCCGCCCAGCCGCCCATCTCCGCCTGCATCCAGGCCCGGCGGACCTGGCCGACACCGTGGTGATGGCCGATGGTGGCACCGTGCCGGGGGCAGGCGGCCATGGCGGCCGCCCAGGCCCGGCGGTAGGCCGCCGTCGCGGCCGCCTCGGAATCGGCGTGCCCGGCGAAGGTGAAGTAGGCGCAGCAGCCATGCGGGTACGCGTGACTGAAGTGGCAGAGCGCGAACCCGGCCGCCTCGGTGAGCCCCGCCTTGACCTCGGCGTAGAGGCCCGGCAGCCGGCTCCAGGGAGCCGCCACCTCGATCGTATCGAGATAGGAGCCCGGCACCGACAGGAACTCACGGAGGCGCTCCGCCGAGAGATCGAGCCGATGGTCCCGCCAGTGCCGCCAGGGCTCCTCACCCAGCCCCGCGGCGCCCGCCCGGGAGAGGGCACGGAGCGCCACCGACGCCTCCGCCTCGGCGAGATCCGGCTCGCCCGCCACCGCCAGCACGAGCAGGCATCCCTCCAGTCCAAGTCCCTGGAAGGCTGTGTCCTCGGGGTCGTAGAGCCGCATGACCAAGGGCCGGACCTCCGACTGAACCACCTCTCTCATCGCCTCCAGGCCCTGCTCGACGCTGTCCGTGCGATGGCCGCCGCCGATCACGCGCGCCGGGAGCCGGTGGAGGCGAAGCTCGGCCTCGAGAACGACCCCCAGCGTGCCCTCGGCGCCCACGTAGAGCTGGTGCAGCGCGGGGCCGATCGCCGAGCGGGGGCCGGGTCGAAGGGCCGCCAGGGTGCCGTCGGGAAGCGCGACGGTCAGGGCCAGCAGCATGTCCTCGATGTTCCCGTAGCGGCTCGACTCCTGCCCCGAGGAGCGGGTCGAGATGAGCCCGCCGATGGTGCTGAAGGGCAGCGAGCTGGGGTGGTGGCCGAGGGTCAGGCGCCGCCGGTTGAGGGCCTCCTCGACGCGCAGCCCGACGGCCCCCGCCTGGACCCGGCACGTCAGGTCGTCCTCGTTCACCTCGAGCACCCGGTCGAGCCCGGTGAGGTCGATCGCCAGCTCGCCCGCCGCCGCCTCGACCGCCCCGCAGACCCCCGACCCGCCCCCGACCGGGACCACGCCGACGTTCGCGCCCGACGCCCAGGCCAGCA
The DNA here is from genome assembly GCA_050734915.1 of Candidatus Dormibacteraceae bacterium. Lineage (GTDB taxonomy): Bacteria > Chloroflexota > Dormibacteria > Dormibacterales > Dormibacteraceae > JBOHUX01. The sequence continues at coordinate 41,226 of JBOHUX010000002.1, read as the reverse complement.
GGGTGGCCACCTGCTCGTAGGTCGCCGGCCGGGCCACCAGCACCGGCGGCGCCGCCTCGCCCGACCGCCGCCGCATCAGCCCGAGTGGCCAGAGATCTTGCACCGGGCGCTCGAGGACGGACCCCGGGCCCACGATCGCCTCCACCTCGGCTCTCACGACGGTCCCGCCAGCTGGCGGGTCCGTTCCACGTCCTCGGCGATCCGTGCGGACAGCGCCTCCCAGGAGTCGAACTTGAGGTCGTCGTGCAGATGGAGCAGGAAGGAGAGCTCGATCCGGCGCTGGTACAGATCGCCCTCGTAGTCGAGGAGGAAGGCCTCGACGCGAAGCTCCGTGCCCCCGAAGGTGGGCCGGTAGCCGACGCTGAGAGCGCCCGCGAACTCCCCGGTCTCGGTCCGCACCCTGCCCGCGTAGGCGCCCAGCGCCGGCACCAGCTTGTTGGGAGGGACCGCGATGTTGGCGGTCGGAAAGCCCAGCCGGCGGCCGACGCGGTCGCCCGGCTGCACCAGGCCCTCGATGGAGTAGTCGCGGCCCAGCAGCTTCCTGGCCGCGGGCATGTCTCCCAGCGTCACCAGGCGCCGGATCTCGGAGCTGTGCAGGTCCACCCCCTCGTGCCTGACCAGGTCCGCCACCTCGACGCGGTAGCCGTGCTCGGCGCCGTGGGCGCGGAGCCAGGTCCCGTCCCCGGCGCGGCGGTGGCCGAGGGCGAAATCCGGCCCGATCACCAGGTGACGGAGATCCACGCCCTCCAGCAGGCCGGCCATGAAGCCGGCGGCGGGCAGCCCGGAGAGTGCGGCGGTGAACTGGATGACGATCAGGTGGTCGATCCCGATCGCCTCGAACAGGCGGACCTTCTCCTCCAGAGTCGTCAGTGACTTGGGGCAGTTGGCGGGATCGACGACGCAGCGAGGGTGCGGCTCGAAGGTGAGCAGGGCGGACCCCAGGCCCGTCGACCGCGCCGCCCGGACCACCATGCCGATCACCGCCGCATGGCCGGGATGGACGCCGTCGAAGCTGCCGATGGTGAGGGCGGTGGGCCCCAGCCGGGGGCGGGGCATGTCGAAGTGGACCTGCATCTTGCAAGAATCTACTGTGCGGGGCGGCCTCCCGGCGACCGCCCGGCATCGGCCGGGCTTCCCGCCCCGGCTTCAGTCCAGGACCTTCTCCGGCACGAAGGTGCGGCGCAGGGGGTCGGCGTGCCCCAGCGCGATCAGGCGCCCCGTCTCGTCGTGGGCGCGCAGCGGGCCCGGGCCGGGGTCGGGCACCACGCGGACCGGCCGGCCCTGGCGGACGAGCGCGATCTGCTCCACGGTCAAGCGCACGCGCTCCATCTCGGGGACCAGCACGTCCGGCGAGAGGAGGCGGTCCTCGACGTCGGCGCCGCCGGCCAGGTCCGCCAGCGCGACGGAATCCTCGATCCGGAGCCCCCCGTAGGCCGTTCGGACGAGCTGGCCCAGGTGGCCGCCCACGCCCAGCCGCCGGCCGAGGTCGCGGGCCAGCGAGCGCAGGTAGGTGCCACTGCCACAGACGACGCGGATCTCGGCGACCGCCTCCGGACCGGGCCGGAACGAGATCAGCTCCGCCTCCAGGATCTCCACCTCGCGGGGCGCCGGTCGCCTCGGGTCGCCCCGCCGTGCGAGGCGGTAGGAGCGCTCGCCCTCGAGCTTGACCGCGGAATACGCGGGGGGCTCCTGCATGATCCGGCCGACGAACTTCGCCAGCTCCGCGGAGACGGCGCCGCGGTCGAGGTGGGAGGGGTCGGCGACGGGAACGCGCTCGGCCTCGGCGTCGTCGGTCACCGTCGTCGCCCCCAGGCGGACGTCTCCCACGTAGGTCTTGGGCAGGCGGAGCGCGAACTCGGCCAGCCGCGTCGCCGATCCGAAGAGCACCGGCAGCACCCCGGTGGCGAGGGGGTCCAGCGTGCCCGCGTGCCCGACCCGCTTGACGCCCGTCAGAGCCCGCATCCGCCGGATCACCGCGAAGGAGGTGATGCCAGCGGGCTTATCGAGGTTGAGGACCCCGGGCAGCACTGCCGGTGATCGCCTCCCTGGCCGCCGCGACGACGGACTCGATCGCCTCCTCCATCGGGATCCGGAGCTCCGCCCCGGCCGCCCGCAGGTGCCCTCCGCCGCCGAACCTGGCGGCCAGCGCCGCCGCGTCCACCCCGCCCCGGCTGCGCACGCTGATCTTGGTGAGCCTGGCGCTCACCTCCTTGAAGAGGATCGCCACCTCCATGTCGGCGACGGTGTTGAGGCTGTCGATGATCCCCTCCGCCTCCGCCATCACGGCTCCCGCCTCCTTGAGCATCTGCCGGGTCACCCGGGCCCAGATCAGGCGGCCGCCTATCTCGATCTCCATGGAGTCGAGGCTGAGGCTGTTGAGGCGGAGCGTGGTGAGCGGCCGCGACTTGTAGACCATGGTCGCGATCTCAGCGGGGTTGGCCCCCAGCCGTGCCAGCCTGGCGGCGTCGGCCAGGCACTGGGCCGTGGTGTTCTCGTGCCGGAAGCCGCCGGTGTCGGTCATCAGCGCGGTGTAGAGATTGGTGGCCATGCCGGGCGTGATGGGTAGCCCGTAGCAGTCCAGCATCCTGATCACCATCTGGCCCACGGCCGACGCCTCGGGATCGATCACGTTCACGTTCCCGAACATGCTGTTCGAGAGGTGATGGTCCACGTTGACGATCGTCGCGTGGTGGGCGATGTGCTCGACGGCGTCGCCTGACCGCTCCATGTTGCCGGCGTCGAAGAAGAAGACCAGCCGGGGGCCGGCACCGGCAGGAGGCCGGTTGACGATCTGATCGTAGCCGGGCAGCCATTCGTACATGCTCGGCAGGGGCGGCGGGATCACGACCCACACCTTCTTGCCCAGGTTGCGAAGCGCCTCCGTGAAGGCGAGGCTGCAGCCCAGCGTGTCGCCATCGGCGTCCTTGTGTCCGAAGACGAGGATGTCCTGGTGGGCGCCGAGCAGGCCTTCGACCTGGCCGATGAGCTCGGCCAGCTGGGGCGCCGCTATGACGGTCGCCCCCCATCGCCGGGATCCGGAAGTATCTCCCGCAGGCGCTTCGCGATGTGGACGCTGTACTCGATCGAGGGATCGATCTCGAACCGGATCTCCGGCGCAGACTTCAGATTCTGGAGGCGGCGCCCGAGGTCGTGGCGGATCAGGCCCGTCGCGCTGCGGAGGCCCCTGAGGCTCGCCTCGCGGTCCTGCTCCTCACCGAGGACGCTGACACGCACCCGCGCCTCCCGAAGGTCGGGCGACATCCTCACCTGAGTGATGCTCACGAACCCGATCCGGGGGTCCTTGAGCTCGTGCTGGATGATGTCCATGATCTCCTGCCGGATCTGCCCCGCGACCTGCTCGCTGCGGTAGCTGGGCATCGATCAGGCTGCTTGCCGAGGGCAGGCCGGCGGCCTGCTACAGCTCCTCGCGCTCGAGACGGAAGGCCTCCATCGCGTCGTCGGCCTGGAAGTCGTCGAAGCCCTCGACCCCGATGCCGCACTCCTGGCCGGCCGACATCTCCCGCACATCCTCCTTGAAGTGCTTGAGCGAGATGATCCGCCCCTCGTGGATCTGCTGCCCGGCCCGGGTCAGCTTGACGACCCCGCCCCGAGTCACCTTGCCCTCCAGGACGCGGCTTCCGGCGATGATCCCGGTGCGCGGGATCTTGATCGGCATCACGACCTGGACCCGTCCTTCCCAGATCTGCCGGTAGGTGGGCTCGCGGAGGCCCTTTGCAGCCCGCTCGACGTCCTCGGTGAGCTTGTAGATGACGTCGTAGTAGCGGGCCTCGACCTGCTCTCTCTCGGCCGCGCGATCGGCCGCCGGGGTCGACTTGAGGTTGAAGCAGACGATGATGGCGCTCGAGACCCCCGCCAGCAGCACGTCCGACTCGGTCGGCGCGCCGACGCCCTGGCCGATGACCTTGATGGTCACGACTGGGTCCTCGATCTTCTGGAGCGCGGACAGCACCGCCTCCAGCGTCCCCTGAGCGTCCGCCTTGACGACCAGGTTGAGCTCCCTGGCCTCGCCCTGGCCGGCCCGGCGGGCGAGCTCCTCGAGGGTGATCCGGGGCGCGGAATCGCGGCCCACCTCGGTCGAGCGGCGCTCCTGCTGCTTCTTGAGGGCGAGGCTACGGGCCACCTTCTCGTTGGCGACGACCTGGAAGATCTCCCCCGCGTCCGGCACCTCGCTCATGCCGCTGACCACCACCGGCGTCGCCGGGGGCGCGTCGGTGACGCTCGTCCCGAGGTCGTCGTTGAGCGCACGAACCCGGCCGTGGATGTGGCCGCACACGAAGTGGTCCCCGACCCGCAGGGTGCCCGCCTGGACGAGGACGGTCGCCACCGACCCCCGCCCTCGCTCCAGATGGGCATCCACGATGGTGCCCAGGGCCGGCCGGTCGGGATTGGCCTTCAGATCCAGGATCTGGGTCACCAGCACGACCGTGGTGAGGAGGTCGTCGAGCCCCTCCCCGGTACGGGCGGAGACGTGCACGCATTCGAAGTCACCGCCGTAGTGGGTGGTGATTATCTCCTGGCCGGCCAGCTCCTGGTGCACCCGGTCGATGTTGGCGTTGTCCTTGTCGATCTTGTTGAGGGCGACCACGATGGGGACCGCGGCCGCCCTCGCATGCTGGATGGCCTCCACGGTCTGCGGCATGACACCGTCGTCGGCGGCCACCACCAGCACCGCCACATCGGTGACCTGGGCGCCGCGTGCGCGCATGGCGGTGAACGCCTCGTGGCCCGGGGTGTCGATGAAGACGACGGGCTGTCCGTCCGGGGTCTGCACCTGGTAGGCACCGATCCGCTGGGTGATGCCTCCCGCTTCGGCGGAGGCGACCTTGGTCTTGCGGATCGCATCCAGGATCGACGTCTTGCCGTGGTCCACGTGGCCCAGCACGGTCACCACCGGGGAGCGGGGGCGGAGCTTGGCGGGATCCTCCTTGGCGAGGGAGAACAGCTCCTCCCGGGAGGTGAACGTGACCTTGTCGTCGCTCCCTTCCTCGGCCACCGTGATCATGTCGTCGGTTGACAGCGGTTCCACCGCATAGCCGAATTCGTCGGCGACGATGGAGGCGGTGTCGAAGTCGACGACCTGGTTGATGGTCGCCATGACGCCGTTCTGCATCAGCTTCTTGATGACCTCCACGGACGCCACGCTGAGGCTTTCGGCGAGATCCTTGACGGTGACGTTGGTGGGCAGCTGCACCTTCCGGTCGCCGTTGGGCTGGATCCGCTGCGGCGTCTTGGGACCGAACTCGCCGCGGGCGACCTCGATCGCGGCCGGCGCCAGCGGCGCGGTCGGATTCCGGGTCAGCCGACGCTGGGTCAGGAAGTTGACCAGCTCCTTGTGGCTGATGTTGAGTTCGCGTGCGAGTTCGTGAGCCTTCATTTGGGCGAGTTAGTGATTATGTCATCCCACGCCCGGGCCCCGACCGAACCTCCCAGCGCCCGCTCCAGCACCCGCCGCCGTCTGGCGAGCCGAGCGCACTCGGGGTCGGCGTGGAGATAGGCGCCCCTTCCCGGCGCCCTGCCCGACGGGTCGGCGACGACCTCCTGACCGTCCCGCACGAACCGCCTCAGCTCTTGCTTGGCACCCTCCCGCCGGCAGGCCGCGCACGTCCTGACCGGCTCCCGGTGGCGAGGGCTCACGGCTCCAACATGGCACGATCTGTCATTGGCGGGGTTCGGCGAGAAGCGATCGCACCGGGATACGGCGCCGCGTTCACGCCTTCTGGGCCGCCGCCTCCTCCCCCTCCGGATCCACCTCGGTGGGCTTGATGTCGATCCGCCAGCCCGTCAAGCGGGCGGCCAGGCGGGCGTTCTGGCCGTCCTTGCCGATCGCCAGCGAGAGCTGGCCGCGGGGGACGAGCACGGTGGCGGTGCGGATCTCGGAGTCCATGCGCACCTCGTCCACGCGCGCCGGCCCGAGGGCGGCGGCCACGAACCGCTCGGGCTCTTCTGACCAGGGCACGATGTCCACGTGCTCGTGCCCGAGCTCGGCCAGCAGCGATCGGTGCCGCACGCCGCGCGGCCCGACGCACGCCCCGACGGGATCAATGCCCCTGCCTTCACTGGAGACCGCGATCTTGGTCCTGAGGCCCGCCTCGCGGGCGATCGCCCGCACACGCACGACCCCCGACCCGATCTCGGGCACCTCCGCCTCCAGCAGCCGGAGCACGAAGGACTGCCCGGCCCGGGAGACCCGGATCTGGGCCGAATAGCCGCGCCGGTAGGCGTCGAGGATGACCACCGTGACCGGGCGGCCCGGCCGCAGGACCTCGCCTGGAATCTGCTCCTCGGGCGGCATCACGCCCTCCGCCCGGCCGAGGTCGATGATGCAGGTGCCGCCTTCGAACCTGTCCACGATCCCGTTCGCCAGCTCGCCGCGCCGCTGCGCCACCTCCTCCATGACACTCTCGCGCTCGAGGTCGCGGATGTGCCGCACGACCGCCGACTTGGCGGCCTGGGCCGCCAGCCGCCGGAAATCGTCGGTGGGCAGCGCTTCGGTCACCTCGGTGCCGTCATCCAACCGGCGGCGGCTCGTCACCTCGAGGCCCGCAGTCGCCGGATCGAGGCGGACGGTGATCTCGCCGGGAGGATCGAAGGCGCGCCGGTAGGCCGCCGCCAGCGCCTCCTCGACGGTCCGGAGAAGGTCCTCCAGCGGAACCCCACGCTCGTTGGTCAGCTGTTCCAGCGCGGAGACGATGTCGGCGGTCACTGCTTGAGGGTCACCGCGAGACGGCCGGCGAGGACGTTGTCCCACCCGATGTGGATGGCGTCCACCGTCTTCACCCGGACGGCGATGCCGGCCAGGTCCGCCTGGAGCAGATCCCCCTCGACCACGGCCTCGGAGCCGCCCATCCGGTAGCGCACGTTGACCCGGCTGCCGACGAACCGTTCGTACTCCGACCGGCTTCGGAGGGGACGCTCGGCGCCGGGGGACGAGACCTCCAGGAAGTAGCGCCCGGGGATCACCTGCGCGTGATCGATGAGCGGCCCCGCCACCTCGCTGACGCGGGCGCAGTCATCGATGGTCACGCCCTCGGGGCGGTCGATGGCGACCCGCAGGGTCTGCCCGGAGCCTCCGGACTGCTGGATCTCATAGACCTCGAAACCCAGGTGTCTCAGGGTCGGCTCCAAAAGGTCCCGGATCGCGTCCATCGGCCAGCTCGGCATGTCTTGTGGAGATGTCGAGGTTAACAGGCCGGTGACGAAGGGACCGCGGACGGGCTCCTAGCCGACCGGCCGCAGCCGCCGCCAGACCACGAGCAGCGGCGAGGCGTTGAAGATCGAGCTGTAGGTCCCCGAGATGATCCCGATCAGGAGGGCGAGCACGAACCCGCGGAGGGTGTCGCCGCCGAACAGCAGAAGGGCGAGCAGGACGAGCACGACCGTGAAGCTGGTGATGATCGACCGATCGGCGGTCTGCATGATGCTGAGGTTGACCACCTGCTCGAAGGTCAGCCGTCGGGAGACCACCAAGTTCTCGCGAATCCGGTCGAAGACCACGATCGTGTCGTGGACCGAGAACCCGACCACCGTCAGGACGGCGGTCAAGAAGAGGCTGTCGATCTCCCCGATCCGCAGCCCCAGGACCTTGCCCAGGATCGAGAAGATGCCGGTGAGGACGAAGACGTCATGGAGCAGGGCCATCAGGGCGCTGCCTCCGAATTGGAGCCCCGCCCGCCACCCGCCGGGGACATTGCGGAAGCGGAAGGACAGGTAGAGGAGGATGCAGGCCGAGGCCGCCAGCACGGCGACGAGCGCCCCGGTGACGATCTCCGACGCGATCGTGGGGCCGACCTCGTTGATCTGGCTGGCACTGGCGTCGATCGGACCCAGGCGGGCGGCCAGATGGTCCTCCACCCTCTTCTGGGCCGCCGGCTGGAGGGGGTTGGTGCGGATGATGTAGCTGCCGCTCGCCGTCCTCTGCACGGTGCCGTTGACCCCCTCCGCGCTGATCACCGACTCGACCTGCGCCAGGGTGGGGTTGTGCTGGAACTTGAGGAAGAACTCGGTTCCCCCCTGGAAATCGATACCGAGCAGGAACCCCCGGAAGATCATCGAGAGGATGCCGGGGACGATGATGACCAGCGAGAGGCCGAAGAACCAGTTCCGGCGCCCGACGATGTCGAAGCTCCGGCGGCGGCGGAGCTCCGCGGGTGGAAGCTCGGCCTCGTCGGCGGTCATCTCAGGCTCGGCCAAGGTCGGCCCCCAGGAGAGAGCGCGTCCGGAACCTGCCGAAGGTCAGGAAGATGGCGAGCAGGTTGTGCGTGATCACGATCGATGAGACCAGGCTGATGAAGACCCCGATCATCAGCGTGATCGCGAAGCCCTTGACCTCGCCGGAGCCGGCGAAGGCGAGGATGGCGCTGGTGATGATGGTGGACGTGTTGGAGTCCCGGATCGCGGGCCAGGCCCGGCGCACGGAGGCCTCGACCGCGGCTGGTACCGTGCGCCCGGCTCGCATCTCCTCCTTGAAGCGCTCGAAGATGAGCACGTTGGCATCGACCGCCATCCCCACGCTGAGGATGAAGCCGGCCAGTCCGGCCAGCGTCAGCGTGACCGGCACCACCTTGAACACCATCAGCACGATCCCCGCATAGATCACCAGCGCCGTGCTCGCGAGGAGGCCGGGGATCCGGTAGTAGGCGATCATGAACACGATCACGATGATCAGTCCGAGGAGGCCCGCCGCCAGGCTCCGCTTGACGGAGTCGGCGCCCAGGCTGGCGCCCACGTCGGTCGATTGGAGAACCGTCAACGTGGCCGGCAGGGCGCCCGAGTTGATGTCGGTCGCCAGCGACTTGGCGGATTGCTGGGTGAAGCTTCCGCTGATCTCCGCGGTGCCGCCCAGGATGGGATTGGTGATGGTCGGGTTGGAGAGCAGCTTGCCGCCCCGATCGGCGGGCTTGGCGAGTTTGGGCCAGGCCTTGTCCCAGTTGGTGATGTCCTTCTGGGTCAGGTCGAGCCAGGCCGCGATGTGCCGGGTGGGGCAGTCGTTGGTGGCCCCCGGGCAGCTGTTGTACGCGTTCTGGGTGAGGGTGCCGAACAGGGTGGAGCCGTTCTGGTTGAACGTGATGTCGACCACCCACGCGGCGACGGCGACGCCCTGCTGGCCGCCGGTGTAGTTGGCGGCCGCAGTGTTGACGTCGGCCCCGGTGAGTCCGGTCAGCTGCGGCCGGTAGCCCGGGAAGGGGCTGCCGCTGGTGGCGCCCTTGCCGGTCGGATCGGAGGCGTCTTTGACCCACTTCGTGAAGACCAGCCTGGCCGTCCGCCCGATCACCTGCTGGGCCCTCGAGGCCGAGACCCCGGCCAGCTGGACCAGGATCCGGTCCCGGCCCTCGGCCTGGATGATCGGCTCGCTGACACCGAGGGCGTTGATCCGCCGGCTGATGACCTGGATGGCGGTCTGCTGGACCTGCCTCAAATCCCGGTTTTTGGGCACATCGGTCAGCTGCAGCGTGAGCTGGGTCCCGCCCTGCAGGTCCAGCCCCTTGTGGATGTAGACCTGCCAGCCCCCGAAGTTGGGGGGTAGGCCCGGCACGGAGCCAGACAGCGGGTAGTGGTTCACGATGCGGTAGAAGTAGCCCGCCCCGTCCGTGAAGACCGAGAAGAGGATGAGGGCGATGATCAGGAGGCGCACGGGCCATGCGAGGACTAGCTGCACGGGAACGCAGCGATTCTAGCGATCAGGAAGGGGCGGCCGTAGACGAGGCGCCGAGCCGAGGATGAGCCCCCGGTGAGCGTGGCATCTAGAGAAGCGAGCCCTGCTCGCCGCTCGGCGCCGGTGGGGACAGCCCGAGGTGGCGGTAGGCGAGTGGGGTCGCCACCCGGCCGCGCGGTGTCCGCGCGATGAAGCCGCTCTGCATCAGGAAGGGCTCGTAGACCTCCTCGACGGTCTCCGGCTCCTCGCTGAGGGCGGTCGCGATGGTGTCCAGCCCGACCGGACCGCCTCCGAACTTGAGGATCATCGTCTCCAGGATGCGGCGGTCGAGCGGCTCCAGGCCCACCTCGTCCACGTCCAGCATGGACAGCGCCCTCATGGTGACGTCGAGGGAGGCGCGCCCGTCCGCCCGGACCTGGGCGAAGTCACGCACCCGCCTCAGGATCCGGTTGGCGATCCGGGGCGTGCCCCGCGAGCGCCGCGAGATCTCGACGGCCGCGGCGTCCTCGAGCTCGATGCCAAGGATGCGGGCCGAACGCCGCACGATCAGCTCCAGCTCCGCCCGGGTGTAGAAGTCGAGCCGGTAGACAGCCCCGAACCGGTCTCGCAGAGGCGAGCTGAGGAGGCCCTGGCGGGTGGTCGCGCCGACCGCCGTGAAGTGGGCGAGTGTGAGCCGCATGGCGCTGGCCCCCGCCCCCTTGCCGAGCACGATGTCGAACGTGTAATCCTCCATGGCCGGGTAGAGAGACTCCTCCACGATGCGGTTCAGCCGGTGGATCTCGTCGATGAAGAGCACTTCCCGGTCACCAAGGTTGGTGAGGATGGAGGCGAGCGCGCCCGCGTGGTCGATGGCGGGCCCGCTGGTGGTGCGAATGGCGACCCCGAGCTCGTTGGCGATGATGTTGGCGAGGGTCGTCTTGCCGAGTCCCGGGGGTCCGCTGAGGAGCACGTGCTCGACCGGCTCCCCCCGCCGGCGGGCGGCCTCGAGAAGGATGCTGAGGTTCTCCTTGATCGGCTCCTGCCCGACGTACTCGACGAGGCTGGACGGCCGCAGCGTGGTGTCGAGCGGGTCGTCCTCCCCGCCCGCCTGAGGGGCGAGAAGACGCTCCTCGTCGGTCACCTGCCGAGCGCCTTGAGCGCGACCGCCAGGGCGCTCTCGGCGGTCGGGGCGGCCTTCCAGTCCACCGCGTCCATTCCCCGCCGGGCCTCCGGGGCATTGAAGCCGAGGCCGCGCAGCGCCTGCTCGACCTGATGCGGCACCTCACCGTCCCCTCCCGCCGCGGAGGCGCGCGGAATCGCCTGCAGGGCGGCATCCGCCTCCAGCTTCGGCTTGAGGTCGATGATCACCTTCTGGGCAGTTCGCGGGCCCACCCCCGGCGCGCGCCGGACGGGGCCCACGTCCTCGGCCAGGATCGCGCGACGGAGCAGGTCCAGGCTCGCCGCGCCGAGGATGTTGAGCGCCACCCGGGGGCCGACCCCGTCCACCTCGATCAGCATCTCGAAGAGGTCCAGCTCCTCAGAGCTCGAGAACCCGTAGAGGGCGAGCTGGTCCTCGCGCACGTGTGTGTGGACGTGCAGCTCCACGGTCTCCCCCAGCGCCGGCGCCAGCGCCCTGACGTCGGCCGGGACGCTGACCAGGTATCCGACCCCGCCCGCCTCCACCACGAGGTGGTCAGCGCCCAGCCTCCGCACGGCGCCGCGCAAATACGCGATCACCGGCCGCCGCCCGCCGCCGCCAGCCGGATCGAACGGCTGCGGGCGTGGCAGAGGGCGATGGCGATGGCGTCCACGGCGTGGTCGTCCATCCTCACCTCCCGGGCGACCGGATGCCCCGCCCCCGGCCCGGTTCGCGGCCGCTGCGGTCCGCGGCCCGCGGGCACCTGGGCTGCCGCCGGAGAGTCGATCTGGGTCCCGAGCATGCGCGCCATCTGAGCCTTGCCGGCCGCGCCATAGCCGGTCAGCACCGACTTGACCTGGCTCGGCTTGTACTCGTAGACGGGCACCCCCGTCCGCGCCAGCGTCATCAGGATGGCGCCCCTCGCCTCGGCGACCCCGATTGCGCTGCTGCGGTTCCGGCCCAGGAACAGCTCCTCGAGAGCAGCCTCACCGACGCGGTGGCGGCCGAGCAGCGCCTCCAGCTCACGGGCGATCCGCAATAGGCGCGCACCGGCTGGACCCGGCTCGGTCTGGATCGTCCCGCATGCCACCACACGCCTGCCGTCATCGATGACGCCGAACCCGGTGCCGGCGAGGCCGGGATCGATGCCCAGGATCAGACCGGTGACGGGCACGGCGCCGATGGGTGACACGCGCCGCCGTCGGAGTCCCTCACTGGATGAGGGCCGAGATGCGTTCGAGAACGTCGGCCGGGATGTCGAAATTGGCATAGACCTGCTGGACGTCGTCGTTCTCCTCCAGCGCCTCCAGGAGCCTCAGCACAGACGCCGCCTTGTCCTCCTCGACGTGGACGCTCGTCCTCGGCTGCATGGTGACCTCGGCGTTCTCGACCGTGCCCAGCGGTGCGACGGCCTCGCGCACCGCCTCCAGCTGGGCGGGCCCGGTCGTGATCTCGACCGAGGTGCCCTCCACCCTCACGTCATCGGCGCCCGCCTCGATGGCCGCCAGGCCCACCTCCTCGGGGTCCCGCCGGCCGGCGCCGACCTCGACGACGCCCTTGCGATCGAACATCCAGGCGACCGAGTTCGACTCTCCCAGGTTGCCGCCGAACTTGGTGAAGAGGTGCTTGAGGCTGGCGGCGGTGCGGTTGCGGTTGTCGGTGACGGCATCGACGATGATCGCCACCCCCGCCGGCCCGTAGCCCTCGTACCGGAGCTCCTCCAGCCTCTCGCCCGCCATCTCGCCCGTGCCTCGCTTGATGGCGGCGTCGATCTTGTCCGCCGGCATGTTCGCCTCGCGGGCCTTCTGGATCGCGAGCCGGAGCCGGAAGTTGCCGTCGGGGGCGCCGCCCTCCTTGGCGGCGATCGTCACCTCTCGCGACAGCCGGGTGAAGGCCTGCCCTCGCTTGGCGTCGACGATCGCCTTCTTGTGCTTGATCCCGGCCCACTTGGAATGGCCGGACATCTAGATCGCACCTCCGAACATGCTTTCGGGCATTCTACCGGACCCGAATCCGAACAAACCGTCTCCGGCCCGCCTGGAGGAGGTCGCCGTCTACCAGCGGGCGGTCCTCCGAGAGCCTGGTGCCATTGACCCTCAGGCCGCCCTGGTCCAGGATCCTCCGAGCCCTGGAGAAGCTGGGCTCGAATCCCGCGGCGACCACGCCGGCGAGCACCGACGTGCCCCCTCCGACGTGCAGCTCGGCAGCTTCCTCGGGCAGCTCGCGGCGGCGGAAGCGGCTGTCGAAGGCTTCTTCGGCGTCGCGGGCCGCCTCCTCGCCGCTGAGGCGCCGGACGAGCAGACGGGCGGCGGCCGCCTTGGCATCCCGGGCTCGGAGCCGGAGCGCCGCCGCGATCTCGTCCTCGTCCGCACCCGAGATCAGTCGCAGATAGCGCTCGGTCAGCCGGTCCGGTATCGACATCACCTTTCCGTAGACCTCGACCGGCGGGTCGGCGATGCCGATGCCGTTGCCGGCCGACTTGCTCATCTTCTGAACGCCGTCCAGCCCCTCCAGCAGCGGGAAGACCATGACGTCCTCCGGCTCCTGGCCATGCGCGCGCTGGATCTCCCGGGCGAAGAGAAGGTTGAACAGCTGGTCGGTGCCGCCGATCTCGACGTCCGCGCGGACGGCGACCGAGTCGTAGCCCTGCATGAGCGGGTAGAGGATCTCGTGGGCGCCGACCGGCAATCCGCTCTCGATCCGGTGGCCGAAGTCCTCCCGCTGGAGGATCTGCTGGAGCGTCGCCCGTCCCATCAGGCGGAGGACGTCGGCGGCCCCCATCTCGGCCGACCACTCGCTGTTGCCGTGGACCTCGGTGGTGGCCGCATCGAGGACGTTGAAGGCCTGCTCGAAGTAGGTCCTGGCGTTGGCGTCCACCTGCTCACGGCTCAGGACCGGCCTCGTGTCCGAGCGCCCGCTGGGGTCGCCGATGAGCGCGGTGAAGTCCCCCACGATGAGCACCGCGGTGTGGCCATCGTCCTGGAACCGCCGGAGCACGTCGAGGCAGACCAGGTGCCCGACGTGGATGTCCGGGGCGGTCGGATCCATGCCGTACTTGACGCGGAGACGGTCCCCCCGCGCCAGGCGCTCCCGCAGGTGGTCGCCGACGTGGATCTCGACCGCCCGCGAGCGGAGCCATCCCCAGAGTTCCGTGGCCATCTGACCAGGAGATCGTAAGTCGCCGCGGATCCGCCGGCATCTCCAGGCCGCCACCTGAGGATCCGCGCTCAGCTCGAGGCGGGGGCGACCTCGAAGTAGAGTTGGGGTTCGTGCGGGAGCGCGGGATAGAAGAAGGTCTCCGCCGGCCGGCCGAGCGCCCTGAGGACGCTCGTGCCCAGGCTGGAGGCGTTGAACGAATCCCGGAGGTGGATCTGAAGTACGTCCCGGCTGCCCACCGTGGGATTGCCCGCGGAGCCGAGCAGCAGGACCACCACGGCGGATCCCAGCAGTGCCGTGGCGAGCCCGGCCGCCACCCCTGTGGAGCGGTCGAAGGCGACATAGCTGATCTCCAGCTGGCGCCGGTAGGCGAGCGCCAGGCCCTCGACCGCCAGCGTCACGAAGAGAAGGATCCCGAAGTAGGCGTAGAGCCGGGCGTCCGTGTAGGCGAGGCCGCCGGCGCCCTTCTGGAGTAGGACACCCCCGAGCGGCGAACCGAAGGTGGCGGCGGCGAACCCCGCGTAGAGGGCGACGATGCCGAGCAGGCGGCGGATCACCCCCTGCCTGAGCCCGAGGCCAACATAGATCACGATCAGGACCGCGACCAGCAGGTCGATCCAGCTCACCAGTGATCCTCGCCTCCTACCGCCGGACCCGGGCCCCGTGATCTCGGCCGATGGCCTCGGTGATGGCCGCCAGGCACCGATCCACCTCCTGGTCGGTGAGCGTGCGCCGCGGGCTTCTGAACGTCATCGAGAAGGCCAGGCTCTTCATCCCCGGCTCCACCTGGGCGCCGCGGTACTCATCGAAGGCCTCGACGCGCTCCAGAAGGTCGCCGCCGGCGCGCCGGACGCCGGCCAGCAGGGCGGCCACGGTGACCCCATCGGCGACCAGCAGCGCGAGGTCGCGCGCGACCGCCGGGTATCTCGGGACCGGGCTCGACCGGACGGGCTCGGTCGCGCCCAGCAGGGCGTCGAGGTCGATCTCGAAGACGGCCGCCCGGCCGCCCAGGCCGCAGCTGTCCATCACTTCTGGGTGCAACTCGCCCAGGCGTCCGATCTTGCTCGTACCGAGGGCGACGGTCGCGCACCGGCCCGGGTGGTAGAGGGGCGCGGCCCCGGGCTCGTACGCGGCCGGCGAGGCGCCCGCGGCGGCGGTGCAGGCGTCCAGGACCGACTTGAGGCGCAGGACCGCCGCCCGTCCCGCGTCCGGTTCCGGCCCGGCGATCGCGAGCGCGGTGAGCAGGGTCGGCTCCTCCGGCTGGCCGCCCTCCGCCCGGGCCAGGTAGACGTGGGCCCACTCGAAGTAGCCGACCCCCGCCGGGCCCTGGCCCCGGTTGCGCCCCGCGACCTCCAGCAGGGAGGGGATGAGCGATGTCCTGAGCGCGTCCATCTCCTCGGTGAGCGGGTTGACCGGGCGCATGGCGCGCTCGCCGATGCCCAGCCGATCCTGGTTTCGCGAGCTGACCAGCGCCGGCGTCACCGCCTCCTGGAACCCGGCGCCAGCCAGGACGCCGCGGACGCGATCCAGGGGCCGGAACGGCGAGGCGGCGGTCCAGCTCTCCCGGCGGACGCCAGGCAAGGTGGCGGGGATGCGGTCGGTCCCGTGGATGCGGCCGATCTCCTCGACGACGTCCTCCGGGATGCCGACGTCGAGCCGAAAGACCGGGGGGAGGACGTCCCAGGCGCCGTCCTCTTCCACGCGCAGGTGGAAGCCGAGGCGACGCAGGATCGTTCCCGACTCCTCGAGGGGCACGTGGACCCCGAGGAGAGTGTCGATCTGGACCGGCCAGACGCGAACCCGGACGGGCTCCTGGGGATCCGGGTACTCGTCCGGCCACTCACGGTGGACCGAGCCCTTGGCGATCTCGGCGATGAGCGTCACCGCCCGGCGCGCGCCGGCCAGCGCCAGCTCGGGAGAGAGCGACTTCTCGAACCGGCTCGAGGCCTCGGTCCGGATCCCCAGCGCCTTCGCCGTCGCCCTCACGTTGGGGCCCCGGAAGCAGGCGGCCTCGAGCAGGATGTCTCGCGTCCCCTCTCCCACCGCGCTCTCCTCGCCCCCGATCACGCCCGCGACCGCGACCGGGCGGGCGGCGTCAGCGATCACCAGCATCGCGGGCGTGAGGGTTCGCCGCTCGCCGTCCAGGCAGGCCAGGCTCTCCCCCGGGGCCGCGCGCCGGACCTTGATCTGCGGCCCCTCCAACCGTCCGAGGTCGAATGCATGGAGCGGCTGCCCGTACTCCAGCAGGACGTAGTTGGTGATGTCCACGATGTTGTTGATGGGGCGCACCCCGGCCACGCGGAGGCGGCGCCGCATCCAGGCTGGGGAGCGGCCCACCTCCACCCCCCGAATCGGCGCGCCGATGTACCGCCGACACAGGTCCGGAGCCTCGACGGTGACCGTCACCACCTCGGTTCCCGGCGGATCGATGCCGCCGGTGAAGGGCGGCATGAAGTCCCGCTGGAGCTCACGCCCGGCGGCCGCGGCCAGCTCCCGGGCGATTCCCAGGTGGCCCAGGCAGTCCGGGCGGTTGGAGAGGACCTCCGCCACCAGCACCGCCTCGGGCGGGTAGATTTCGCCCAGCGACTGGCCGGGCGCGCCCTCCTCGAGGAGGAGGATGCCGGCGCCGTCGTCGCCGATCATGAGCTCGGCCGCCGAGCACAGCATGCCGCTGCCCGCGATGCCGCCGACGTTGAACGCGTCGCGGACCGCCTTGCCGCTGGGGACGACCGTGCCCGGAAGCGCGACCGGGACCAGCGAGCCCGCCACGGCGTTGGGAGCGCCGGCGATGATCTGCGCGGTGTGATCGCCGAGATCCACCTGGTGCACCCAGAGCGGGCTTCGGGAGCGCGGATGAGGGTCCTGGGCGATCACGCGGCCGACCAGGATCCGGCTCAGATCTATGACGTGCACCTCTGAGATCTCGATCCCGTGCCGGGTCAGCAGGTCGGCGGCCTCGCCGGGAGGGATGCCAGCGAGATCGACGAAGTCCGCCAGCCACTCGTAGGAGACGCGCATCAGCCGAACTGCCACAGGAAGCGGAGGTCGTTCTCGTAGAAAAGACGGATGTCGTCGATGTCGTGCCTCAGCATCGCGATCCGCTCCACCCCCATCCCCCAGGCGAAGCCGGTGAAACGCTCCGGATCGATGCCGCCGTTGCGGAGCACCTGGGGATGGACCATGCCGCAGCCGAGGATCTCCAGCCACCCTGTCTGGCCGCAGGTCCGGCAGCCGGCTCCGCCACAGATTCCGCACGAGACCGCGACCTGATAGCTCGGCTCGGTGAAAGGGAAGTAGTCGGGCGCCATGCGGATGCGCCGGTCGGCGCCGAACATCGCCTGCGCGAAGTAGAGCAGGGTGCCCTTGAGGTCCGCGACCGTCAGCCCGCGGTCGACGGCCAGGCCTTCCAGCTGGATGAAGTACGGCAGGTGATAGGCGTCCACGGCGTCGCGCCGGTAGCAGCGGCCGGGGCAGACCATCCGGATCGGTGGCTCCCGAAGCCGCTGCATGGAGCGGATCTCCACGGGGGAGTTGTGGGTGCGGAGGAGTGTGTCGTCGTCGAAATAGAAGGAGTCGTGGGCATCCCGGGCGGCGTGGCCCCGGGCCATGTTGAGGGCCTCGAAGTTGAACCACTCGGTCTCCACCTCCGGCCCCAGCTCGACACCGTACCCGAGGCCCTCGAAGACCCTCTCCAGCTCCCGCTGTGTCTCGATGAGCACGTGCGGATGCCCCCGCTCCAGAGTCGCGCCGGGGAAGGTGACGTCGATGCGCTCACTCTCCTCGATGCCGGCCAGGTGGCTCCGCCGTATCGCCTCCAGGCGGGCGGCGACGGCCGCCTGGATCACCCGCTTGACCTCGTTGGCGGCCTGGCCCACCCCCGACCGGTCCTCGCGCGGGAGAGCGCCGACCCCCCTCAGGATGGCCGTGAGCTCCCCGCGCTGCCCGAGATGCGCCCTGCGGACCCTCTCGAGCCCATCCTCGTCGTTCGCCTCCCGGACGGCCACGAGGGCGGCCTCCTGGACCGCGGCCAGCCGCTCGATCACGATGGCCGCCGGCGCCCGATCTCGAAGAGGAGGATGGCGGCGGCGGCGGCGACATTCAACGACTCGACCGCGACGGTCGGGATCGTCACCGTCGCGAGATCCGGCCGACTGAGCCCGCGAACCTCGCTGCCCAGCACCAGCATGCCCCCCTCCTCGAACTTCGCCCTCGCCATCGGCGTGCCCCCGTGCGCGGCCGCGCCCCAGCCGTCCAGCCCCTCGAGCTCGCCCCACTCGGCACGGGCGAGAAGAAGCCGGAAGACGGCTCCCGCCGATGCCCGCACGGCCTTGGCCCCGAGCGGATCGGCGGTGCCGGGAAGGATAGCGGCCGCCGGCGCTCCGGCGGCGGCCGCGGTGCGAAGCACGGCCCCCACGTTGCCCGGGTCCTGGACGGCGTCGAGAACGACCAGCGGCCGGCGGGCCGCCCGGGCACCGGCGAGGGCGGCATCCAGGGAGGCCGTCCCGGCGCGCCCGATCGCGAGGACACCCTGGGGCGTCACCGTCCGACTCAGCTCCCGGAAGAGTCCCGGGGCGAGGGTGACGGTCTGCTCGGCGGGTGCCTCGAACGCGCTCCCCTCCCTGAGCGCCAGGAGCTCGAGGGGCACCCTGGCGGCCACCGCCGCGGCGACGACGCGCGGACCCTCGAGGAAGACCAGCCCCTCCTCCCGGCGACGGAGCAGCCGCCGCAGGCGGCGGACGGCCGGGTTGTCGGGACTGCTCAGCGGCTGGTCAGAGGCTGTTCTTGGCAACCTCCACCAGCCGGGCAAAGGAGGCGCTGTCGCGCACGGCCAGGTCGGCCAGCACCTTGCGGTCGATCTCCACCCCGGCCTGTCGGAGGCCGTGCATGAACTGGTTATAGGGAAGGTCCGACTGCCGCGCGGCCGCATTGATGCGGGCGATCCAGAGCCGGCGCATGTCCCGCTTGCGAGCGCGCCGGTCGCGGAAGGCATAGGCCAGGCTGTGGAGGACGGCCTCGTTGGCGGGCCGGAAGAGGAGCTTCTTGGAGAGCCGGAAGCCCTTGGCGCGCTCGAGGACCGCCTTGTGGCGGCGGTGGGCCGGGACGCCGCGCTTGACTCTCGCCATCGCCTAGAGCCCCAGGGCGCGGCGGACCGCCTTGGTGTCCGCCCCCGCGATCAGGGCGGCGGAGCGGAAGGCCCTCTTTCGACGGGCGGACTTGTGCTCGAGCAGGTGGCTCTTCCAGGCGTGGGCGCGGACCAGTTTCCCGGTCCTGGTCACGCGGATCCGCTTGGCGAGCCCCTTCCTCGTCTTCAGCTTCGGCATGCTAGCTGGCCTCCTCCTCCTCTTTGACGACGGCGAGCTTGTGGGTCGGGGCCAGGATCATGAACAGGTTGCGGCCCTCCATCAGAGGCTGCCGCTCGACGACGGCGATCTCCTTCGCCTCCTCGGCGACCCGGCCGAGCAGCCGGTGGCCGATCTCCTGATGGACCATCTCCCGGCCCCTGAACATGATCGTGACCTTCACCTTCTGTCCCTGCTCGAGGAACTGGCGGACGCCCTTGAACTTGGTCTGGAAGTCGTGATCCGCGACCTTCGGCCGCAGCTTCATCTCCTTCAGCTGGCTGCCGCTCTGCTTGCGCCGCTGGTCCTTCTCCCGCTTCAGCGACTCGAACTTGAAGCGTCCGTAGTCGATCAGGCGGCAGACCGGCGGGCTTGCCTGCGGTGCCACCTCCACCAGGTCGAGACCCTTCTCGCCGGCGATCCTGAGAGCCGTGTCCAGGCTCAGGACGCCCAGCTGGTTGTTCTGGTCATCGATCAGCCGCACCTCTCGTGTGCGGATCTGGTCGTTGATCCGGAGCTCCTTAAACGGGATGAGCCTTCCCCTCGATCGAGTTCAGGTTCGCCGAATCCTCCTGGACAAAAAAATACGGACAGCAGAGCCGTCCGTGGCGCCTACCTTTTCGAGCGCCGCGGGCCCGAGGGCCCCGCTCTGGAGGTGAGGGACTGAGCCCTGCTTCAACGAGGGGAATCGTATCAGCAATGATCCCGCGCCGCCCGGATCGCGAGTGTCTGGCAGCCGGGCCCGCTATGCCGTCACCTCGATCGACGTCATCCGATCGCCCTCGCGGATGGCGTCCAGCACGTCCATACCCTCGGTGACCGAGCCGAAGTGGTTGTACACGCCCGAGCTCGCCAGGTGAGGCGCATCGCCCTGGACGACGAAGAACTGGGAGCCGTTGACCCCCGCCGGGCTGGAGGCCATCCCCACCGACCCCCGGTTCCACCGCCACGGATTGGTCTCATCTGGGAGCCGGTAGCCGGGACCGCCGCTTCCGGTCCCCGCCGGGTCACCGCCCTGGATGACGAACCCGGGCACGACCCGGTGGAAGGTGAGCCCGTCGTAGAACCCCTCCCGCGCCAGGGCGACGAAGTTGTTGACCGTCACCGGCGCCGCCTCGCGGTCGAGGGCGATGGTGAAGTCCCCGCGCTCGGTGCGAACGGTCGCCGCATAGCGGCGGCCGGCCTCGAGCACGTCCTCAGGGGGTCCAGGCTTACGCACCATGCGACGAGACTACCAAGCCCGGCGTCACGGCGGGTCCGCGGTCAACGTTCATCGCCTCCTCTCCGCGATCTCCAGGGCGAGGCGGGCGGCGAACGCCTCCGCCGCCTCGTCCGACTGCTCACCCGAGCGGGTCCGGACCGCGATGCGGCCCGACTCCGCCTCCCGCGCCCCGATCACCGCCATGTAGGGGACCTTCCGATGCTGGGCGTCGCGGATCTTGCGCTGCATGCGCTCGGGCCGCTCGTCCACCTCGACCCGGATCCGGAGCGCGCGCAGCCGGGCCGCCACCGAGCGGGCGTATTCGTTCTGGCCGTCCGCGATCGGCACCACCACCACCTGGACCGGCGCCAGCCAGAGCGGGAAGGCACCGGCGTAGCGCTCGATCAGGTAGCTGAACAGGCGCTCCATCGAGCCCGCCGCCCCGCGGTGGACCATGATCGGCATCTGCCTCGACCCGTCCTCGGCCACGTACTCGAGGCCGAACCGGGCGGGAAGCTGGAAGTCCACCTGGACGGTCGAGTTGGTGAACTCACGGCGGTGGGCGTCGCGGACCTGGAAGTCGATCTTGGGCCCGTAGAAGGCGGCCTCGCCCACGCCCACCTCGTAGGGCAGGCCAAGGGACTCGAGCGCGTCGGTCAGCGCCTGTTGGGCCCGCCGCCACTGCTCCTCGTCGCCCAGCCACTTGGACTTGACCTCGTCCCGGACCGAGAGCCGGTACCAGAAGTCGTCGATGCCGAGGACGTCCGAGAAGTGGAGGGCCAGATCGATGGCGCCCCGTACCTCCTGGTGAAGCTGCTCCGGGGTGCAGAAGATGTGCGCGTCGTTGAGCGCGAAGGCGCGGACCCGGTTGAGACCGGCCAGCGTCCCGGAGCGTTCGAACCGCCAGTTGTTGCCGATCTCGGCGATGCGCAGCGGCAGGTCCCGGTAGCTGCGCAGCTCGGTCTGGTAGACGAGGATGTGGTGGGGGCAGTTGACGGGCCGCAGCTCGAGCTCCTCGCCCGAGTCCTGAAACCGCATCGGGGGATACATGCTCTCTCCGAACAGCTCCAGGTGCCCGCTCTGGCGGAAGAGGTCGAGTCGGGCCACCTCGGGTGTGCGCACATGGCTGTAGTCACGAGCGAGCTCCTCGTCCACGATCCAGCGCTCGAGCTCGCGCCTGACGGTGGCCCCGGCCGGCAGCCAGAGCGGCAGCCCGGTCCCGGTTCGCTCGTCGAGGGCGAACAGCCGCAGCTCCCGGCCCAGCCTCTTGTGGTCGCGCCTCTCCGCCTCCTCGAGGAAGGCCAGGTAGCCCTGCAAGTCGTTCTTGGTCGGCCACGCCGTCCCATGGACGCGCTGGAGCATCCGGTTGCGCTCATCGGCGCGCCAGTAGGCGCCCGTCACGCGGAGCAGCTTGAAGTGCCGGAGGCCGCGGGCGCTCGGCACGTGGGGGCCCCGGCAGAGGTCGAGGAAGCCGCCCGTCCGGTAGAGGCTGACGCCGCCGTCGGCGATCTCTCCCAGGATCTCGACCTTGTAGCTCTGGCCCATCTCCCGGAAGGTGCTGATCGCGTCCTCGCGCGGCACCTCCTCGCGCTCGAAGGCGGGATCCGTGGCCGCGATCTCTCGCATCCTGTCCTCGATGCGCGACAGGTCGGCCTCGGTGAGGGCCTGGTCGAGGTCGAAGTCGTAGTAGAACCCGTCCTGCACGGGCGGGCCGATCGCGTAGCGGGCACCGGGGAAGAGCTCGGTCACCGCCGCCGCGAGAAGGTGCGCGGTCGAGTGCCGCAGGACGTCGAGGTCGTTCTTCGACTCGTGGTCGGCGATGTGAGACATCAGGGAAGGCCCAGTATATGGAGGCTTCATGGACCTCAGAGCGATCGCCGACGGCATCGGATACCCGGCGGCGGGGATCGGCATTCTGATCGAGAGCTCCGGCATCCCCTTCCCCGGCGAGACCATGCTGCTCGCGGTCGCGGCGCTGGCGGCGCAGGGCGGCCTCGACATTCGCATCGTGATCGCGTCGGCCGCCGCGGGCGCCATCATCGGCGCCAATTTCGGTTACGGGGCAGGCTACTTCGGAGGCCGGCCTCTCCTCGAACGCTTCGGCCGGGTCCTCCACGTGCGCGCCTCCCACGTCTCGCAGGCGGAGATGTTCTTCGCCCGCTGGGGAGGCTGGGCGGTCTTCGCCGGACGCTTCGTCTCCGTCATCCGGGCCTGGATCTCCTTCCTGGCCGGGATGTCACGGATGCCGTTCAGGGTGTTCAGCCTGGTCACCGCCGCGGGCGCCGTCCTCTGGGCGATCCTGATCGGGACGCTCGGCTACTACCTGGGCCATAACTGGGGGGCCCTGGAGCGGCTCATCCGGGGCCTTGGCTGGGCCGGGTTGGGACTGGCGATCGTGGTCGTGGCGGGGATCCTTCTCGCCCGTAGACGGCGCTCCCGAACGTAGCCAGCGCGACCCCCGCGATCGCCAGCAGGAGGCCCAGGCCACCGATCACGCGGTTGGTCCCGAAGAGATCGGCGAGGGCCGCCGCGACCAGCACCGGCAGCGCGGTGAGGCCGTTGACGACCACGAACAGGAGCGAGAAGACCCGGCCCCGGACCTCGTCGTGCGTGTGCTCCATGAGATAGGTCAGAGACGGGATCATGAGCCCCCCGAACTCGAGGCCGACCAGAAGGCTGAAGACGACCGTGAACCACCGGATGTCCCCTCGCAACTGCGGCACCTCGCGCATGACGACCGGCACGACGCCGAGCGCGACCAGGGTGAGACCGGTCGCCAGGAGGCTCATCCAGAGCACCCGGGAGCGCTTCAGCATCCGCTCCAGGCGCCCCAGGAGCCCGGCGCTCACGAAGGCCCCGCCCGCGGCGGGGACCATGATGATGTATGTGTCCTGCGCCGGGATCCCGATCACGTTCCTGACGTAGGAGGGCGCCAGCGTGAACATCATGAAGATGACCAGGACCGCCAGCGAGAGCTGGAGGAACGACGTCATCAGCAGCCGTGAGCCGCCCAGGTACCGGAGGCCCTCCTGGACCTCGACCGCCATCTGGTGGAAGGGGTGGCGATCCACCTCGTCCATCCGGTCCGGCGTCCGCGGTATCCGCGTCGCCCAGATCAGCATCCCGCCCACGGCGAAGAGGATGGTCGCCAGCCAGTAGGGCGCATAGAGGTTCAGCTTGGAGACGATCGGCGCCAGCGCCACCCCCACCAGCAGGGTCAGCACCATGGTGATCATGACCATCGAGTTGGCCGTCAGCAGGGCGGGCTTGGGCAGCACGCTGGGGATGGCAGCCGCCTCGGCGGGGCTGAAGAGCTGGCCCACGGTCGAGAACGCGAGGGTGAGGACGAAGAGGTGGATGAAGTCGTGGCTGAGGCCGGGCACGTAGGAGGACAGGGGGATCAGCGCCACGATCGCGGCACGTCCGAGGTTGGACCCGACCATGATCCGCTTGCGGTCGTGGCGGTCCGCGAAGACGCCCGCCGGCGGCCCCATGAAGACGCTGGGCAGCGTATAGGCGAGGAGCACGACGGCGACCTGCGTGCTCCCTCCCGAGAGGTTGAAAGCGAGAATGATGAGGGAGAACATCAGGAACTTGTCGGCCATCTGGGCCGCCACCTGGGCGACCCAGATGAGACGGAAGGTGGGCTGCGAGAGGACGAACCGGAAGCCCTGCTGGAGCTCCCGCTCCAGCTCCTCCACCTCTTGCGGCTCCTGGCGCCGGGGCTGCGCCATCAGGGGGACGGCCGGCGAGGGCGGCGATCTCTTCCCGGGCGCCCGCGAGTCATGGGTCCAGACGGGGTTACCGGCCTCACCTCGGATTCAGCGTAAGCGTTTCACGGCCACGTGCACGGCCGACCATTCGGCCAGGCTCAGCGTCTGAGGGCGGCGGACGGGATCGATCCCGATCTCACGGAGGCGGGCGGCCGCCTCCAGGCCTAGGCCGGTGATCCGGCCCAGGCTGGTCCCCAGCTGCTTGCGGCGCTGCTGGAAGACCGCCTCCACGAGGCGGAGGAATCCGGCCACATCGTCGATGTCCACAGCCGGGTGGTCGCGGACCTCCATCACCACCAGCGCCGAGTCAACAGCCGGCGACGGCCGGAACGCGGCCGCCGGCAGGGTGAGGGCGAGCCGCGGCTCGGCGAAGACCTGGACCGCGACGCTGGCCAGGCTCCAGTCTCCGGGCGATGTCCAGCGGCGGGCGACGTCGGCCTGCACGACGAGCGCCAGCCGGCGGGGGCGGGACTCGCGATCCAACAAGCGCTGGACCAGCGCGCCGGTCAGGTAGTAGGGGATGTTCCCCACCACCACCTCGCCCCCGCCCGGGAACAGCGAATCGAGGTCCAGCCGGAGGATGTCGGCGCGGACGATCTCGACGCCGGGCCGATCGCCGAGGACCGCCGCCAGGACCGTGGCCAGGCGCTCGTCCAGCTCCACCGCGACCAGCCGCCGGCACCTCCCCGCGAGCCGCACGGTGAGGGTCCCCACCCCCGCCCCGACCTCCATCGCCTCGTCGGCGGGCGCCAGCAGCGCCGCATCGGCGATCGCGTCCCGGAGGGCCGGATCGACCAGGAAGTGCTGGCCCAGCTCGTGGCGGAGTCGCAGGCGGTGGCGGACCAGGAGGCGCTCCAGGTCGCGCGGGTCGGCGGGGTCGGCTCTCACCTCACCTCGCCTCGGCTTCGCCAGTTGTCTCGCCGATCCGGACCTCGCGCGTCACGGTGACGGCCGCCGGCCCCGCCCCCCGAAGAGCCGCTCCGCGTTGGCGAGCTCCCCTGCGGCCAGGTCCGCCAGCGTCACCCCACGCAGGTCGGCGACCACGCGGGCCGTGTCCACCATCCACGCCGGCCGGTTGGGCGCCGTGCGCCCGTGCGGCACCCCGTGGGGGGCGTCCGTCTCGAGCAGGAGGCGATCGGCCGGGCACCGCCTCGCCACCTCCCTCAGCGCCTCCCGGCTGGGACGGGTCACGAGCCCGCTGAAGGAGATGTGGAATCCCAGCTCCAGGAATCGCCGGGCCCAGGCCCAGTCGAGGTCGAAGTAGTGCATGACGCCCCGGAGCCCCGGATGCGAGGCGAGCACGGCGTGGGTCCGCGCGGCCGCGTCGCGGGTGTGGACGGAGACCGGGAGCCCCGCCCGGTCCGCCATCTCGCACATGGCGTGGAACCACCTCTCCTGCCTTTCCGGAGGTACCCCGCCCGCGCCCGAGGCGTCCAGCCCGACCTCTCCGACCGCCACCACCCGGCCATCGCCGGCCAGCTTCGAGAACGCGGCCAGATCGGGGTCATGATCGCTCATCGGGTGGTGTCCGATGGCGGCCCGGACCTGGGGGTGCCGGGCCGCCAGCTCCACCGCCCTCCGGCTCGAGACGAGGTCCACGCCCATCGCGACGACGCGCGTCACCCCCGCCTCCTCCGCCTCGACGAGGAGAGAGGCCACGTCCTCCACCTCGTCGAGGTGGACATGAGTGTCGGTCAGGTCGATCGCGGCGACCCCCCCAACTCGTCGCGGTCGAGCCGGGGGAAGAGCGAGGCGCCCGCCTCGACGCGGGCGCCCGGCTCGAGCCCGCCCCAGGAGGTCGCCTCCGCCCAGGGTCTCCCGCCTGGGCCGCCCAGCCGCCGGCCCAGCTCCGCCATCGCGGCCGGCATGGCGGGGGCGAGCAGGTGCGAAAGGAGCCGCAGCACCTCGGCGCACCGGTAGAGCACGGCGTCGAGATCGGCCCCGCGGTCGGGATCCTTGGCCAGCTGCCAGGGGGCCGACTCGTCGATGTGCCGGTTGGCCCAGCTGACGAGCCGCCAGGATTCCTTGAGCGCCTCGTCGAAGGCGAATCCTGCCATGTGCCGCTCGATCGCGGCAACCGCGTCGGCGCGAGGCAGGTCAGCGGGCTCGGGAGCCACCGGGGGCACCCGCCCCTCCCGATAGCGGTCGATCATGGTCAGGGTGCGGGCGACCAGGTTGCCGAGCCCGTTGGCGAGATCGGAGTTGAAACGTTCAAGCTGCTGGTCGAGGTCGAAGTCGCTGTCTCGGTGCCATGGAAACCAGCGCAGGAGCAGATAGCGGGCACCGTCGGACCCGAAGATGCCGACCAGACGCTCGGGGTCGAAGAAGAGGCCCCTCGACTTCGAGATCTTCTCCCCGGCCATGGTGACGTAGCCGTGCGAGTAGACGCGCTTGGGGGGTTCGATCCCGGCCGCCATCAGCATCGCGGGCCACATCAGCGTGTGGAACCGGGTGATGCCCTTGCCGATCGCGTGCGCCTGGCAGGGCCAGTACCTCTGGAAGCGTTCGGGGTCGGTCGAGAAGCCGATTCCGGTCAGGTAGCAGAGCAGCGCGTCGAACCAGACGTAGACGACCTGGCCCTCGTCGAAGGGAAGCGGGAAGCCCCATGTCGTGAAGGCGCGGGAGATGCTCACGTCCCGGAGACCCTCGGAGATCGCCCGCAGCATCTCACGGCGGCGTTCGGGCGGTTCGAGGAATCCCGGCCTCTGCAGCAGCTCTCGCACCCGCTCCTCGAAGGCGGAGGCGCGGAAGAAGTAGTTCTCCTCCTCCAGCCACTCGACCTCGAGGTGCGGATGCTCCGGGCAGCGGTGATCGGGCAGCAGCTCCTCCTCCGGATAGAACTGCTCGCAGTTGGGGCAGTACCAGCCTCCGTACATGCCCTTGTAGATGTGGCCCCGGTCGTGGATCCGCCGCATGACCTCGTCGGTGGTGGCCCGGTTGGCGTCGCCCGAGCTGCGCACGTACTCGCTGACGTCGATCTGGAAGCGAGCCCAGAGACCACGCCAGATGGGATCCATCTCGTCGCAGTACTGTGCCGGCGTCTTGCCCTGCGCTCGCGCCTCCCGCTCCACCGACTGCGAGTGCTCGTCCGCACCGAGAACCAGCCACGCCTCGTCACCCCGCGCCCGCCGGTACCGGACCAGCATGTCGGCGCCGACCTTCTCCATCGCGTGACCCAGATGGGCGCGCCCGTTCACGTAGTCGATGGCGGTGGTGACGTAGAAGGGCTCGCTCATTTCGACCGTTTGGGGGCTCCCGAGATGACCAGGGTGAATTCCCCCCTGGCCCGGCTCTCGAGCTGGGCGAGCAGCTCGGAAGGCGTGCCGCGCACGATCTCCTCGTGGACCTTGGTCAGCTCGCGGGCGATCGCCAGCCGCCGGTCGGGGAGGGCATCCGCGAGTATAGCGAGGGACTTCAGGATCCGATGCGGGGACTCGAAGGCGACCGCGGGACGGGGATCTTCACGCAGCGAGGAGACCAGACGCCGCATCTCGCCCTGCTTGCGGGGGAGATAGCCGAGGAACGTGAAGCCCGGACCGCCGAACCCGGACGCCGACAGCGCCGCCGTGACCGCGCTCGGGCCCGGGATCGGCACCACGCGGTGTCCCGCCGACCAGGCCGCTTCCACGAGCGGCTGGCCGGGGTCGTTGACGGCCGGGGTGCCGGCGTCGGAGAGGAGCGCCACGTCCCCCGCCTCGAGCGCCCGCAGCACCCTGGGCAGTCCCCGCCGCTCGACCGGTGCCCGGTAGCTGATCATCGGCTTGCGAAGGCCCTCGCGCGCGAGAAGGCGTCCGGTGACCCGCGTGTCCTCGGCGGCGACGGCGCCGACCTCGGTCAGCACGCGCCGGGCTCGCGTCGTCATGTCCTCGAGGTTGCCGATCGGGGTGGCGACGACGTAGAGGGTGGCCAATCAGGCCCCAGGGGGCGCGGCGGCGTCCCCGGACGCGCCCCCTTGCTGCGCGCCGAGCCAATCCGCGACCCGGTCCCCCACCTCGCCGGCCGGGCCGCTGAACATGGAGGCCGGCGGCAGGACGTCGAGAAAGGCGCGCCCGTAATCCCGATTGGAGATGCGGGGGTCGAGGATCACGACGGCGCCCCGGTCCGTGCTCCGGCGGATCAGGCGCCCGAACCCCTGCTTGAGGCGGAGCGCCGCCTGGGGCAGGGCATAGCTGCGGAAGGGATCCCGAACCAGCTCGGACCGCGCCGCGAAGACGGGCTCGGTGGGAACTGGGAACGGCAGCCGGGCCAGGATCACGCACGAGAGCTGGTCCCCCGGCAGGTCGATCCCCTCCCAGAAGCTTGCGGTGCCCAGCAGGAGCGAGCGGGGCGTCTGGCTGAACGAACGGAGCACCTGCCGCCGGGGTCCGTCGAGCCCTGGGGCGAGGATCAGGACGCCGTCCAGATCGCGCCGCTGCTTGAGGGCGTGATAAGTGTCACGAAGCTGCCGGTGGGAGGTGAAGAGCGCCAGTGTTCCCCCTCCGATCCGCGACGCCACCGCCGCGATCACCGGGACGAGGGCGGCGTCGAACTCCTGCGATTGCGTCTCGGGGAGGTCGGTCGGCAGGCAGACGAGGACCTGCCGAAGGTAGTCAAAGGGCGAGGGGAGGATCAGCGTCTCGACCTCCTGCTCCTCCAGTCCGACCCGGCTCCGGAAGTAGTCGAAGCCGCCGCCCACCGCCAAAGACGCGGACGTGAACACGACCGAGGACCGCGGGGCGAAGACCCGCTCCCGGAGCAGGCCGCCGACGTTGAGCGGCGCCGAGCGCAGCGCCAGGACGCCCGTTCGAGACGGGAGCGTGAGCCAGTAGACGCTGTTGGCCTTGGGGTCCAGCAGCGCCGCGCGGACGACGTCGGCCGCCGCCGCGAGCCGACTCCGGGTCGTCTCCAGATCCCGGAGTGCCTGGTCCCCCTCATCTCCGCCCAGCCAGTCGCGGCCGCTCGCCACCACCCGCCGGAGCCGGGCATCCAATGCCGCCAGCGCGGTCACCGCGTCCACCCCGCCGGCGCGCATCCGCTCCCACCTCTCGCCGGCCCGGGCCGCGGGCACCAGCCGGACCGAGTCGTCGCGCTCGCCGAGCCCCGCTCGGAGCCAGTCCTCCGCCGCCCGGAACAGCTGCGCCGCACGTTCGCGCGCGGCCTCCGCCAGGGGGACGGCCCCCTTGAGGTCGGGGTCGGATGCGAAGAGGCCGGGCCTGGCCGCAAGATCGTCGAGCAGTGATCGCCTCGGCACCGGTGCCGGGCCTGCCCGCTCCCCCAGCAGCCGGTCGAGCAGGGCGCTCAGGCCGGGACCGTCCACCTCTTCCCGGAGCCCCTGCGTCGCCGCCTCCTCCAGATGGTGGGCCTCGTCTATGACGAGGTGATCGTAATGAGGCAGGACGCCGCCGCCCCGCACCGCGTCGGCAAGCAGGAGGGCGTGGTTGACGACGACCAGGTCCGCCGCCTCGGCCCGCTCCCGGGCCAGGTGGACGTAGCAGTCGGTGCTGCGCGGGGGGGCGCCCGCCTGGGGCGGGGTGCAGTGGAGCCCGGCGCAGTCGAGCGGATCGCTGGCGATCCTCGCCCAGAGCGCCTCCTCGGCGCCCTGCAGGCGGAGCTCGGCCCGGTCCCCGGTCGACGTCCGGTCCAGCCAGACCAGGACCTTGAGCTTGAACTCCAGCTCCTCCGAGTCCCGGCACCTCTCGGCGAGGTGGCGCCGCCACCTCCGGAGGGAGATGTAGTTGGGCCGTCCTTTGAGAAGGCAGGCTTCGAAGTCCCAGGGCAGCCATTCCCGGAGCGCCGGCAGATCCTTCGCCATCAGCTGCTCCTGCAGCGTGTGCGTGTTGGTGGAGACGACGACCCTCTCCCCGGCCGCCCGAGCACGGCCGAGGGCAGGGATCAGGTAGGCGAGGCTCTTGCCGGTCCCGGTTCCCGCCTCCACAACCAGCCGGCCGCCCCGGCGCATGATCTGAGACACCGCGAGCAGCATCTGCACCTGCGACTCGCGATACTCGTAGTCGGGTAGCGAAGAGGCCAGGGGCCCGGACGGCCCCAGCATGCCCGTCAGCGCCGCGGGCACGTCGGTCGGCGCCTTGTGATGCCGGCGTTCGCGTCCTGGCTCAGGGTCGGGGCCGGGGCCGGGATTTGGGCCGACAACCGAGGCCGGCGCCGCGGCCAGCGCCTCGGCGAAGAATCGAGCCAGGGACCAGGGGTACGGCGCGACCGCGGCGAGGATCGACTCCTTGAGGCCCGCGGCGAGGCCGGCGGCCTCCTCCCGGAGCCGCATCAGCAGCTGTCTCGTCGCTTCGGCGTCATCCAGTGCCCGGTGCGGCCGGGGCTGGCTGAGGCCGAGCGCGGCGGCGAGCACGGGCAGGCTGTGGCTGGGCGCGCCGGGAAGCAGGATCCGAGCCAGATGGAGCGTGTCGAGAACCTCGAGATGGGGATCCCAGTGACCGGCCGCGCGCATGAAGTCGGCGTCCAGGGCGGCTCCGTGCCCGACCGGCTGGCGCCCGCGCAGAAAGTCGGCCAGCCGGGGCAGCGCCACGTCCGGCCCCTCGGCCTCGCTCAGCTCAGCCGGCTCGATGCCGGTCAGCGCGAGGACGGCGGGGGGAACGGGCCGCCCCGGCGAGACCAGCCGGTGGAGCGTCTCGAGGACGGCCTCGCTCGTGAAGGCGACCGCCCCCAGCTCGATGACGCGGTCACGCTGAGGGTCGAGTCCTGTCGTCTCCAGGTCCAGGGCGGCGTATTCGAGCATGGCGGGGATCCGGATGGCGGGCCGCTCCGATTCTATTCCGAGCCGGCGCCAGGAACCCGCCGGCTCCGCCGTTAACCGATGCGGCCCCGATGGTATCCGAGACGATCAAAGCTCCCGAGACCCTCCAGGACCTGAATCTCCACCGCGACTTGGTGGCGAGCCTGGTCCTGCGCACCCTCGCCTTCTACGGCCAGCTCAGCGGCGCCGACCTGGAGGAGAAGCTGGGGGTTACCTTCGAGACGATCGGGGGGCTGCTGGAGGAATTCCAGCGCACCCAGCTCGTAGACAGCATGGGCTACGCGAGCCGGGCCGATCTGGAGCAGCGGCCGGTCCCCGTCCGGCTCAACTACATGATCAGCAACGCCGGACGGTCGCGCGCCGCCGAGATGGCGGCGATTGGAACCCGCTACCTGGGCCCCTGCCCGATCACATTCGAGGACTACGTGGAGCTGATCGGCTCTCAGTTCACCGAGAAGGTAGCGGTCACTGACGGCTCGCTCCGGAACGCCCTCGAGCACCTGGAGCTGGATCAGAACGTCATCGACCAGATCGGGGGCGCCATGGTCTCGCGCGCCTCCCTGTTCATATTCGGGGCTCCCGGCAACGGGAAGAGCACCGTCGCCGAGCGGATGTCGGCCCTGCTGGGCGGCCCGATCGAGATCCCCCATGCCGTCACCGTCGGCGACGAGGTGATCCGGGTCCTGGACCCCGTCTATCACCGCCCGGCGCCGGGACCGCAGCCGGCGGACGGGCGGCTGGTCCGGGTCCACCGGCCGGTCGTGATCGCGGGCGGCGAGCTGAAGCTCCCCCAGCTCGACCTCACCCACGACGCCCAGAGCAATCACTACGAGGCGCCCCTGCAGTGGAAGGCCAATGGCGGCGTCCTCGTCATCGACGACTTCGGCCGCCAGGAGGCGCCTGCGATGCGCTTTCTGAACCGCTTCATCGTGCCCATGGAGAGGAAGGTGGACTACCTGGACCTCTCCGCGTCGGGCCGCAAGATCTCGCTGCCCTTCCTCTGCCAGATCGTTTTCTCGACCAACCTCTCGCCGGCGGAGCTGGTGGACGAGGCGTTCCTGCGGCGCATGGCCTACAAGGTCGGCATCCGAAATCCGAGCCCGGAGGCCTTCGGCCGCATCCTCGCCTACGAGTGCGAACGGAACGGCATCCCCCTCGACGCTCGCGCGGCGCCCTATCTCTTGCAGCTCTTCGGCAAGCGGCCCCTGCGTGGCTCGCACCCCAAGCAGATCGTCTCCCGCCTGGTGGACATGGCGGCCTTCCGCGGCCAGACCCCCCGCCTCACACCCCAGACCCTCCGGGAGGCCTTCGACGAATGCTTCAACCCGGCCCTGGGCGATCTCGCCGGCGATGACTGGGCGCGGCCGACCCAAATTCCGATCAAGGTCAACGGCACCCACTGACACCGGCGGGGGCGCCTTTGCGTCTAGGTCTAGATCTAGACCGTGGCCACGATCGGCCCCAGCCGCCGGCGCGCCCCCTCGAGGTCGGCGAAGACCCCCCGATTGGCGGCCGGAAGGAGCTCCGCGATCCGCAGCATGATCGCCTCGGCGGCCTCCTGGAAGGTCACGCGCCGGCCGTCCGGCCACCTCTCCGCGACCCGGAACGGCCCCCCGTAGACGATCTGGACGGGCACCCGGCGCGGCCACCAGGATCCCTTCGGGAAGCAGTCCTCGGTGCCGATCATGGCCACCGGCTGCACCACCGCCCGTGACCTGAGGGCGATGAACCCCGCGCCGGGCTCGGGCGTGTGCAGCCGGGCGTCCTCGACCCGTGTCCCCTCCGGGTAGACGATCACCGCCTCCCCCGCGGCCAGCAGTCCCAGCGCCCGGCGCAGGGCGACGCGGTCCGCGGTATGCCGGACGACCGGGAAGGAATGGTAGGTGCGGAAGATCCAGGGCACGAAGCCGGTGCCTTCGAAGTACTCCGACTTGGCCATGCTCCAGCTGTCGGCGCGGGGCAGGAAGGCGGGGACCAGCGGCGGGTCGGCATTGGAACCGTGGTTCGAGCAGACCAGTAGGCCGCCCGTCCGGGGCACCGCGTCGAGCCCACGGACCTCGATGAGACCGACCAGGTAGGTGCGCGCGATGGCCCGGCCCAGCCAGCGCAGGAACCCGTACAACCGTGCTACGGAGCCGGTCGGGCGAGGCGGACGATCATGTCCACGACCTGCTCGAGATCGAGCCCGTCGCTGTCGATGACGACGGCGTCGGACGCCGGGCGCAAGGGCGCGACCGGGCGCTCGGTGTCGGCACGGTCGCGCGCCGCCACGTCCCGCGCGACCTCGGTCGGATCCGGGTGCTCGCCGCGCTTTTGGTACTGGAGGCCGCGGCGACGGGCGCGCTCCTCCAGGCCGGCGGTGAGGAAGAGCTTGAGGTCCGCGGTCGGGAAGACGACGGTCCCGATGTCCCGCCCGGCCATGACGACCCCCGCCTCGCCCAGGCGCCGCTGCTGCGCCACCATGGCGTCGCGGACGCCCGGGATGGCCGCGAGCTTCGACGCCACCTCGTCCACGCCGGGAAGGTAGACGCGCGCGGTCACCTCCTCGCCGTCGCTCCAGACCCGGCGCCCCTCGACCCGGATCCGGCGCCAGGCGGCCAGGCGGACGACGGCGTCACCGTCGGAGCCGTCGAGGCCGGCGGCAAGCGCCAGGCAGGCGACGGCCCGGTAGTAGAGACCGCTGTCCACGAACGTCAGCCCCAGCGCCTCGGCCACCCGGCGTCCGGTCGCCGACTTCCCGGAGCCGACCGGGCCGTCGATGGCGATGATCATCCGGCCGCCCGGCGCAGCGAGTCCAGCTCGACGGGCCGCAGCTTGCGCCAGGAGCCCTCCTTGAGGCGACCCAGCCGGAGCGGTCCGAGCGCTGTCCGCCGGAGGTCCTGGACCGGGTGACCGACCGCGTCCAGCATCCGCCTGACCTGGCGGTTCCTGCCCTCGTGAACGACCAGCCTCACCTGCGCCCGGCCGTCCGGCCAGCTCCGGACCAGCTCGGCCCGGGCGGGGGCGGTGACCCCGTCCTCGAGCTCGACGCCCTCCCGCAACCGCCGCAGGTCGCGCTCGGCGGGTACGCCGGTGACGATCGCCTCGTACTCCTTGGCGACTCCGTGCCGGGGGTGGGCGAGCAGGTTGGCCAGGTCCCCGTCATCGGTCAGCACGAGGAGGCCACGGGTGGCCATGTCCAGCCGGCCGACCGCGAAGAGCCGGCCGCCCGCGCCCAGCTCCTCCTGAAGGAGATCGAAGACGGTCGCTCGGCGCGTTGTGTCAGAGGCGGTGACCAGCACCCCGGGGGGCTTGTTGAGGACCAGGTAGCGGCGCCTCCGCGTTGGCAGGACGGGCTCGCCGTCCACCGTCACCTGGTCCCGATCCGGCTCGACCAGCATCCCGGCCGGGGGCGGGACGCGCCCGTTGACGCGCACGCGGCCACCGGCGATGAGCGTGTCCGCCGCCCGGCGCGAGGCGACCCCGGACCGGGCCAGGTAGCGGTTCAGACGCTCTGCGGGGATGGCCGTACGATCTCCGGCGACGGCAGCTGGGCCAGTTGCTCGAGGCCCAGCATCTGAAGGAAGCGGATGGTGGTGCCGTAGAGTCGGGCCTGGCCCGGTCCGGGGCCCCGTCCGACCTCGGTGACGAGATCGCGAAACTCGAGGTTGGAGAGCACGCTGTCACAGTTGACGCCGCGGATCTCCTCGATTCGGGCGCGCGCGATCGGCTGCTGGTAGGCGACGATCGCCAGCGTCTCGTAGGCGGCCGCGGAGAGCTTGCCGGTCACCTCCGGCCTCAGCGCCCGGCGCACGAAGCCGGCCACCTCCGGCCGCGTCACCAGCTGGACGGTGTCCTCGTGGCGCTGGAGCATGAGCCCGCGCCCGGCCAGGGCCTCCCGGAGCTGGTCGAGCCCCGCCTCCAGCGTGGTCCGGTCGGCGTCCATCGCCGCCTGCAGCTCCCGAAGGCGCAACGGCCGGTTGGAGGCGAACAGGATCGCCTCCAGCGCCCGGCACAGCTCACCCATGGCCGCGCTCGATGGTGATGAGCCCGAACGCCTTCCGCTGCCGGACCCGAACCCGCCCTCGCCGGAGCAGCTCGAGCACGGCCACGAAGACGACCACCGCCTCCAGGCGGTCCTCCGACTCCAGGATCAGGCCCACCAGCTCGATGGGGCCGGCGGCGAGGCGGACCTCGAGCGCGTCCAGCTTCTCCTCCAGCGTCCAGGCCCGGCCGGCCAGCGTCAGCGGGCGCGGCGGCACCCGGGCCAGCACGTCCTGGAACGCGCCGAGGAGGAGGCGCGCCTCGATCGGCTCCTCCTGCCCGTCTACGTCCACCTCCCGCGCGGGAGGCGGGAACGAGAACGGTTCCTCCGCCACCCTCTCCATGAGCTGCCGGGCCACCTCCTTGTAGACGCGGTACTCCTCCAGACGCCGGCGGACGTCCTCCTCCCAGCCGAGCAGATCGACGTCCTCGGGGTCCGGATCCTCTCCGGGAAGAAGGCGGATCGACTTGAGGAGGAGCAGCCGGGCGGCCATCCAGAGGAACTCCGACATCTCCCCGGCGTCGGGCGCCTCCATGGCGGCGACCTCGCGGAGATACGCTTCGGTGACGCCGGCCAGGGGGACCTCGAGGATGTCGAGGTCCTCGCGCTCGATGAGGGCCAGCAGCAGCTCGAGGGGACCCTCGAAGACCGGCGTCGCGACCTCCAGGCGCCGGCTCATCGCACGAGATGATAGCCGCCGGCCGCGAGCCGGAGCTCCGGTAGCCGCGTCACGTGGGCGCCGGGCGGCGGGCGCGTGCCTCATCCAGCAGCTCATGCGCACGCGCACGGGCCTTCTCGGTCACGCCACCGCTCATCATCCGGGCCAGCTCCGCGGCCCGGTCGGCGTCGGTGGCGAGCTCGCGCACCGTGACGAGGTTCCTTCCCCCCGGCCCGCGCGTCTTCTCGACCAGCAGGTGATGGTCGGCGAAGCAGGCGATCTGAGCGAGGTGGGTGACGACCAGGACCTGCCGCGCGCGCCCCAGTGCCCGGAGGCGGAGCCCGACCTGAAGCGCGGTCTCACCGCCGATCCCGGTGTCCACCTCGTCGAACACGAGCGTCGGAAGGCGGTCGGCGGCGGCGCCGACGGTCTTGATGGCGAGCATGACCCGGGCCAGCTCGCCGCCCGAGGCGACCCGGGCCAGGGCCCCGGGCGGCTCGCCCGGATTGCCGGAGAAGAGCATCTCCGCCAGCTCGGCACCCTCGGCGACGACCTCCCGCGGGATCAGCCGGACCTCGAAGCAGGCACCTTCCAGGCGCAAGTTGGCAAGCTCCGACGACACCTCCTCGCCGAGGCGCCGGGCCGCCCGGTGGCGCAGCTCCGAAAGCTCGGTCGATGCCGCCGCCAGCGATTCCCTCCGAGCCTCCACGCCAGCCGCGGCGGCAGCCAGGCTGGCATCGAGATCGGCGGTCTCACCCAGCTGGCGTTCCAGCCGGTCACGCTCCTCGATCGCCGCCACCAGGCTGCCGCCGTACTTGCGCTTGATCCCCTCCAGCTCCGCCAGACGGCCCTCCAGGGCCTCCAGGCGAGTGGGGTCCGTGTCGAGCCCCTCCCCATAGGCGCGGAGCTCGGCGCCCAGGTCCGAGACCTCCTCGGCGACCGCCTCCAGGCGCGCGCGAGGCGCGCCGAGCCGGGGGTCCAGCTCGGCCGCCGCCCGCACCCGGGCCAGGGCCACGGGCAGCGCCTGGTCCTCTCGCAGCGCCTCGAGGCCGGCGGCCGTCAGCTCGGCGAGCCGCGCCGAGTGCCGGGCCACCGCGCGCTCCTGGGCCAGCTCCTCGTCCTCCCCCGGCCGGAGCCCGGCCGCGCGCAGCTCCTCCATCTGCCATCTGACGTATTCCTCCTCCCGCCGGCCGCGCGCCTGCAGCCGTTCCAGCTCACGCAGGCGCGCGACCGCCTCCGACCAGGCCCGATGCGCCTCGCCGGTGCGAGAGGCGGCCTCCAGCGCTCCGCCGTAGGTGTCGAGCAGGAGCGTCTGCGCCTCCGCGTCGAGCAGGCCCTGATGCTCGTGCTGGCCGTGGACCTGGACCAGGGCCCCGGCCAGCGCACGCAGCTGCTCGACGGTGGCCGGCCTGCCGTCGATGACCGCACTCGACCGGCGCCCGATCTCCCTGGCCAGCGTGAGGCCGTCGAACTCGGCCTCGATCCGGGCCCGGTCGGCGCCATGGCGGACCTGCTCCGAGCTGGCCCGCGACCCCAGGCAGAGGCCGAGCGCGTCGACGAGCAGGGATTTCCCGCTGCCGGTCTCACCGGTCAGCAGGTTCAGGCCCGGTCCGAAGCGCACCTCCGCGCCGGCCACCAGCGCCAGGTCGGCGACCCGAAGCCGCTTCAGCATGGCGTCACTTGGGAACCAGCGGCATGCCCCAACCCAACTTGCCGCGGAGCCGGTCGAAGAACATCCCCGGGGGGGTGAAGCGGACCACTCGCAGGCGCCGCCGGAAGGCGCCGATCTCGAGCGCGTCGCCGGCCACCGCCTCCCGGGTCAGGTGGCCGTCCACGGTGACCGCGCCCGGCTCGCGGACCAGGGTCAGGGTCATCGTCACGCCGGGCGAGAAGACGATCGGTCGCACGGTCAGCGCGAAGGGGTTCATGGGGACCAGGAGCAGGTCCCGCAGCTCCGGCTCGAGGATCGGCCCCCCCACCGCGAGCGAGTAGGCGGTGGAGCCGGTAGCGGTGGCGACCAGCGCGCCATCGGAGTCGATGAGGCCGACCTCCTGGCCGTCCACGGCGATCCTGATCCGCACCATCCGGCTCGCGGTGCCCTTGTGCAGGACGACCTCGTTGGCGGCCAGCAGCCTCGCCACGCGCCGCCCCTCGCGGACGAGATTGGCCCTCAGCAGGGTCCGCTGTTCGATCCGGTGGTCGCCCGCCAGGAAGCGCGCCAGCCCCTCCTCGAGCTCGCTCGCCTCGAGCTCGGTCAGGAAGCCCAGGCGGCCCAGGTTCACGCCCAGCAGGGGTATCCCGCGGGTCAGCGCGAGCCGGGCGCCGGCGAGGAAAGTGCCGTCCCCGCCCAGGGTCACGATCAGGCCGGTGCCCTCCAGGTCCGGGCGGGGATCCCGATCGGGCGCGTCGCGGCTGGTGTCCCAGGTCGGCACGTCGCGGCCGGCCAGGTAGGCCCTGGCCCTGGCCACGGCGGGAACCGCGGCGTCCACCTGGGAATGGAGGAGGAAGCCCACCGACGGCGACGTCGATCCGCTCACCGCGGGGCCTCCCGGTGCCGGAGGTGGATCAGGATCTCCCGGTTGCCTGCCGGCCCCGCGATCGCCGCCGGCACCATGCCCGCCAGCTCGCGGCCGGCGCCGCCACACCATTCGCGGAACCGCACGAGCGCGGCCTCCACCGCGCCCGCATCGCGGACCACCCCTCCCTTCCCGACCTCCGCCCGCCCGACCTGGAACTGGGGCTTGAAGAGCACCACCGCCTCCGCCCCCGGGGCCGCCGCGAGCACTGCCGGCAGGATCTTCTCGAGCCCGATGAAGGAGACATCCACGGTCACCAGCGAGATCGGCTCCGCGAAGGCTGCCAGGTGCCGCGCGTTGACCCCCTCGATGACCACCACCCGCGGGTCCTGGCGCAGCCGCCAGTGGAGAAGGCCGCGCCCGACATCCACCGCGTGGACCCGGAGCGCACCCCGCCGGAGGAGCACGTCCGTGAACCCGCCCGTGGAGGCGCCGATGTCCGCGCACACGCGGCCGGCGGGCGAGATGCGGAAGTGATCGAGTGCCGGCGCCAGCTTGTCACCCCCCCGGCTCGCGTACGGCGAGCCCGCCAGGACCTCGAGCGGTTGCCCGCTCCCGACCTGCCGATCCGGACGGCGCTCCGTGGCGCCGCCGACGCGGACCCGGCCGGCCATGATCAGCACCTGGGCCTTCTGCCGCGACTCGGCCAGCCCCGCCTCCGCGAGCGCCTGGTCGAGCCGCCTCCGGGCTGCGGTCACGGCCTGCTCAGAGTGGGAGCAGCCCGGCCAGGATGCCGAGACCGGCGCCGGCGAGGACCTCGTAGGGCGTGTGGCCGAGCAGCTCCCGGAGCCTGTCCTCCCGGAAGCCCTGCTGAGCCAGCACGTCGTCGACGATCCGATTCAGGATCGCCGCCTGGCGCCCGACCGCGCGCCGCACTCCCGCCGCGTCGTACATGACCACCAGGGAGAAGATAAGTGCCAGCGCGAAAAGCGGGGAACCCAGGCCGTTCAGGCGCGCGATGGCGGAGGTGAGCGCCATCACCATCGCGCTGTGCGAGCTGGGCATCCCCCCCATCGAGGCCAGGATGCGGAGGTTGAGCCGGCGGTCGCGGGCGGACTGGACGACGACCTTGACGACCTGGGCGATGCCCCACGCGACCAGCGGCGGCAGGATATAGCGCCAGCTCATCTGTGCCGGGCACCCAGGCGCTGCGCGCGCTCGGAAAGCGCGTCCAGACGTGCCTGGGCCTCGCCGACCAGCCGCACCGCCTCACCGTGGCTGGCGACCAACTCCTCGAGCGGCGCCCGGCCGTCGGCGAGCCGCGCGATGGCTCCCTCGAGTCGATCGAGGAGCTCATCCAAGGAGACCTCGGGCCCGCTCAAACGGACTCCACGATCTTGCCCAGCACGCCGTTCACGAAGCGACCCGACTCCTCCCCGGAGAACGTCTTGGCGAGCTCGATGGACTCGTTGATGGCGGCACGCACCGGCACGTCGCGAGCGATCACGATCTCGTAGATCGCGATCCGGAGGATGATCCGGTCCACCTTCGCCATCTGCTCCAGGCTCCAGTTGCGGGACGCGGCCGCGATCGCGCGATCCAGCTCGCCGCGGTGATCCATCACCCCGCGGATCAGCTGCCCCGCGAACGCCGCGGCGGCCTCCGGCACACCTTCCTCGCCGACGTGGTAGGCGAGCGCCACCTCGGCGTCCTGAGGCTGCGCCTCGAGCCCGAAGAGGACCTTCAGCGCCAGCTCACGCGCCTGGTGGCGGCGCCCCAGCCTGGCACGCTGCACGGCGGATGCCAGCCCGCGTCAGGCGAAGGCGACGCTGGAGACGAAGACGTTCACCTCCGCCACCTCGAGCCCCAGCATCCGCTCGACGGCCTCGATCACGTTGGACTGCACGTGCTCGGCGACGTCCGCCACCAGGGCGGCGGAGCCGACGGTCAGAAAGACCTCGAGGTGGATGGCACGCTCGGGGTCGATCATCACCCTCACTCCCCGGTGCGCCGTCTGCCGCTTGAGCCAGTCTCCGAAATGGCGGGCGCCAGCCTCGTCCGTCGCGGCCACTCCCTCGATCTCGCTGGCGGCGAGCGCGGCGATGCTGGCGATCACCTCGTTGGTGACCCGGACGCTGCCGGCCGGTGCGATCTGCTCCACCAGGGGCCATCCTATCAGCCACTCCGGCACTGTCAGTCGCGCCCGCCTGGGCGGGCCCCGGTCAAGCCCGCTCCAAGTAGGTGCCGCTGCGGGTGTCGACCCGGATCACGTCCCCCTGGTTGACGAAGATCGGGACCTGGAGGGTGGCGCCCGTCTCCAGCTTGGCGGGCTTGGTGACCCCGGAAACCGTGTCCCCTCTCATCCCGATGTCCGTCTCGGCGACCTCCAGCTCGACGGTGATCGGGAGCTCGACGCCGATGACCGTGTCCTCGTGCCGGAGCAGGTTGACGGGACGCCCCTCCTTGAGAAAGGGCAGCGCATCCTGCACTGCTCCTCGGTTGAGCGGGACCTGCTCGTAGGTGGAGGTGTCCATGAAGTGATGGATCTCGCCATCGGCGTAGAGGTAGGTGGACTCGCTCTTCTCGATGCGCACCGGCTTGTACTTGTCTCCGCTCCGGAAGCTCTGCTCGAAGTTGGCGCCGGTCAGGATGTTGCGCAGCTTGGCCTTGATGACCGCGCTGCCGCGGGCGAGCTTGATGTGCTCCACGTTGACGACGGCGACCAGCTGGCCGTCCATCTCGAACGCCGTGCCCACCCTGAAATCGTTCGTCTCGATCATCTCCGCCCTCCCTTGTTGAGATCGGCCAGGTAGTCCAGGGCGAGGAGGTAGCCCCGGACGCCGAGACCCGAGATCAGGCCGCGCGCGGCGGGCGCCGTCACGCTCTGGCTGCGAAAGGCCTCCTCGCGGGCGAAGAGGTTCGTCAGATGAACCTCCACGATGGGAACGTCCAGGGCTCGCAGGCAATCGTAGAGCGCGTAGGAGTAGTGCGTCAGCGCCCCCGGGTTGACCACCACGCCGGCGG
>JBOHUX010000001.1:0-47243 GCA_050734915.1 Candidatus Dormibacteraceae bacterium | reverse complement strand
CCATTCTCCGGAGCATAGCTTGAGGTTGCCGAGGGTGGTCCGCGACGATCCCGCCGACCCCGATCCCGCGCTTGCGGACCTCTATGCGTCGCTGCCCTACGAGACCGATCTCGAGCCGTGGCTGCGATGGGGGCGGCGGGCGCGGGGCCCCGTCCTCTATCTGGGGGTTGGAGCGGGACGCCTGGCGGCACCGCTCGCGCGAAGGGGCATCGAGGTGGTCGGGGTGGACATCCACCCCGGCATGGTGAGGGTCTGCCGAGGGCGGATGCCGGGCAGCGAGGTGATCCGGTCCCGGATCGAGGACCTCGATCTCGTGCGGCGGTTCCGGTTGGTGATGGCGCCCGCCGGCGTCCTGGCGCCGCCGAGTCCGGCCGAGCGGCGCGCACGCCTTCTGGCCGCCGCCGCGCGCCTCGCCCCGGACGGGCGCCTGGGGTTGGAGCTGATCAATCCCCACTGGGTCCGGGCGGGCGGGGCGCCCGGGTTCCGAGTCAGCTCTTGGCGCGGCGGCGCGATCGAGCTGGAGGTGGACTACCGGCTGCCGGGCGGCGAGGTGGTGACCCAGGTCGGCGGGGAAGCCCTCATCGAACCGGAGGCGGTCGAGGGCTGGCTGGCGGCGGCCGGCCTGCGGCTGGTCCGGCTCCTGGGCGCCCCGGGCGCGGACCTCGAGTCCAGCCCCACCTTCTATGTCCTGTCGAGATCGCGCATGAAGCGCCAGCGCAGGTCCCAGATGCCGTCCACGTAGCGGCGGCTGGACTTGAAGATGCCGTGCTTCTCAACCGCCGAGGCGCCCTGGTAGTAGGCGGCCAGCGCCAGCTGGGGGCTTCCGAACCGGTCCAGATAGCGGCGGAGCAGGGCGGCGCCCAGATCAGCGTTCTGACGAGGGTCCCGGATGTCCACCCGGTGGCCGAGCAGGTGCGGTCCCGCCCAGGCGGCGGTGGCGGGCATGATCTGCATGAGGCCGATCGCCCCATCGCGGGAGACCGCGGACTGGTTCCATCCGCTCTCCCACCAGGAGACGGCGAGCACGAAGGCGGCGTTGAGCCCGTGCCGCTGGGCCGCGGCCATGAGATCGACGCGCGCCTCCGGGCGGCCGATCCCCGCCGGCCGCGGGGTGCGGATCCGATGCGGCCGGGGCGCGGCGGTGAGCTCGATGATCTCGCCGGGGATGATGAAGTTGGGATTGCGGGGATGGTTGAGGCGCACCAGGGTGGCTTCTCTGATCCCGGTCCGGCGGGAGATCGCCCAGAAGGTGTCGCCCGGCCGGACCCGATAGGACCGGGCGAAGACGGGCTGGGCTCCGGCCAGCACCCCGATGATGCCGGTCAATGCGGTGGTGGCAAGGGCGGCGTATTTGATGGTGCGCATCTCACTTATAACCCCACCGACGGCGTCGAACCTGCGCTCGTACTGTTGTTCGGGGCTGAGGCGTATGCTGTCAAGGCATGCTCCTTGACACCCTTGCCGCCCGCCAGCGTCAGATCGCGCTCCTCGAGCGCTACGGTGCTCTGCTGACCGACCGTCAGCGCGAGGTGCTCGGCCTGAGCCTTCGCAGCGACTGGTCGCTGTCGGAGATCGCGGCCGGGCAGGGCACCTCCCGGGCGGCGGTCCACGACCTGCTCCGGCGTGCCCTCGCCGCACTGGAAGGGGCCGACCAGCGGCTCCGGCTGCTGGAAGAGGACGATCGCCGCCGCCTGGCTGACGGGGA
The DNA here is from genome assembly GCA_050734915.1 of Candidatus Dormibacteraceae bacterium. Taxonomy (GTDB): domain Bacteria; phylum Chloroflexota; class Dormibacteria; order Dormibacterales; family Dormibacteraceae; genus JBOHUX01. The sequence goes on along the minus strand of JBOHUX010000001.1, from coordinate 45,538 downwards.
CCTCGCGCGCGAGGTGAGGGCGTTGAGGCATCGGCTGGCCCGGCTCGAGGCCCGGCTGGCGGAGGCCTGAGGATGTTCGAGACGCTCACCAGCCGCCTCACGGGGGCGCTCAGAAGGCTGAGGGGGAAGGGGGTTCTGCGCCCCGAGGACGTGGACGTGGCTCTGCGGGAGATCCGGCTTGCCCTGCTCGAGGCGGATGTCCACTACAAGGTCGTGAAGCGCTTCCAGGAGCGCCTTCGCGAGCGCCTGCTGGGAGCCGAGATCTCGTCCGGCCTGACCGCCGCCCAGCACGTGGTGAAGGTCGTCCACGACGAGCTGGTCGAGCTCCTGGGCGGGAACCGGACCGGGTTGAGGTATGCGGCGGAGCCGCCGACGACCATCATGCTGGCGGGCCTCCAGGGCTCGGGCAAGACGACGACGGCCGTCAAGCTGGCGCTCTTCGCGCGGCGCGAGGACGGGCGGCACCCGATGGTGGTGGCACTCGACCTGCGGCGCCCGGCCGCGGCCCATCAGCTGCGGGTGCTCGCCGACCGGGAGGGGATTCCCTTCTTCGGGCCCGGCGGCTCGGAAGGGGTGGAGGAGATCGCGACGGCCGCCCTGGCAGAGGCCTCGCGCTCCGGTGCCGACCTCGTCATCCTCGACACGTCCGGCCGGCTCCAGGCGGACCGGGAGCTGATGGAGGAGCTGGCGCGGCTGCGGGCCGTGGCGGCGGTCACGGAGACGCTGCTGGTGGCGGACGCCATGACCGGACAGGAGGCGGTCAACGTCGGCCGCGCCTTCCACGACGCGGTTCAGGTGGGGGGGATCGTGCTGACGAAGCTGGACGGCGACGCGCGTGGGGGCGCGGCGCTCTCGCTGCGAGAGGCGACCGGACAGCAGGTGCGCTTCGCCGGTGTCGGCGAACGCCCTGGCGACCTGGAGATCTTCCACGCCGACCGCATGGCCTCCCGGATTCTCGGCATGGGCGACGTCATGACCCTCATCGAGCGGGCAGAGCGGGTGGTCGACAGGCAGTCGTCCGAACATCTCGAGCGCCACCTCCGCTCGGGACACCTCACGTTCGACGACTTCCTGGCCCAGCTCCGGCAGGTCCGGGAGATGGGCCCGATCAAGGGGGTGCTGGAGATGATGCCCGGCCTGGGCGGGCTCGAGGGCCGAATGGAGGGCTCCGACCCGGAGGCGGAGGCGCGCCGGATGGAGGCCATCATCCTCTCCATGACGGCTCGCGAGCGGGCGCATCCCGAGATCATCGACGGCTCCCGCCGGCGCCGGATCGCCAGTGGGAGCGGGACCGGGCCCGCGGACGTGAACCGCCTGCTCAAGGCCCGCGAGGCGATGCAGCGGCTGGTCAAGCAGTTCACCAAGCCGGGCACCAGGCGCCCGGCGCCATCCCGCCTGGGCCGCCTCATGGGCGGCCTCTAGACAAACGGATTCACGAGGGAGAGACGCCAGTGGTGAAGATCAGGCTCAGGCGGATGGGGGCGAAGAAGCGCCCCTTCTACCGCCTGGTGGTGGCCGACGCGAGGTCGCCTCGGGACGGCCGGTTCATCGAGCAGCTCGGCTATTACGATCCGCTCACCGAGCCTGCCACCGTGAAGATCGACGAGGAGAAGGTGGTCGCATGGCTGGGCAAGGGCGCCCAGCCGTCCGACACCGCCAGGAGCTTGCTCAGGAGGGAGGGAATCCTTGACCGCTATGCAGAGTCCAGGAAGCAGGGATCGACGTCCTCGGCGTGACGACCGGCGGTTCGGCCACGGTGACCAGCAGGGGCCGGGTCCAGCCCTGGACTACCGGGCGATGGTCGAGTTCATCGCCCGATCGGTGGCCGCGGACCCGGACGCCGTCGAGGTGGAGTCCTTCGAGCGCGGGCGGGGCGGGATCTCGATCAAGGTCAAGATGGCCGAGGGCGACGTCGGCAAGCTGATCGGGAAGGGCGGCCGGAACATCGAAGCGGTCCGGGCGCTGATCAGGATCGCCTCCATGCGCGAGCACAGGCGCGTGTTCGTGGACCTGGCGTGACGGTGGGAGCGGGGGCCCCCGCGACGGTCAGGGTGGGGCTTCTGACGGGCGCCTTCGGGGTCGAGGGCGCGGTCGTCGTCCTGCCCCTGACCGACTTCGAGGACCGGTTCGCCCCGGGGGCGGAGGTGGCGCTGGGGGGTGACCGCCACCGGGTCGAGTGGGCCCGCCGTCGCCGCGCCGGCCACGTCGTCGTCAAGCTGAGCGGGCTCGACGACCGGACCCTGGCCGGCCGTCAGCGGGGCCGCTACCTCGAGATCCCGGCCGGGCAGGCTCGGCCGCTGCCCGCGGGCAGCTTCTACCACCACCAGCTGATCGGGCTGCGGGTGGCGACGGCGTCGGGGCGGTCGCTGGGCCCGCTGGTGGACGTGCTGCCGCGGCCCGCCAACGATGTCTGGGTGACGCGGGCCGGGGAGGGGGTAGAGCACCTGATCCCCGCCACCAGGGAGGCGGTGCTCGCCGTCAGCCTCGAGGAGGGCCGGGTGATGGTGGCTGACTGGGTGGGCGAGATGGAGCCCGCCTGAGCCTCCCGATGAGCATACGCTTCGACGTGATCAGCATCTTCCCGAAGGTCTTCGCGGCGGTCTTCGAGGGGGGCGTGGTCGGCCGGGCCGTCGAGCGCGGCCTGGTCTCCCTCTACGCGCACGATCTCCGCGATCACAGCCGCGGACCCCATCGCCAGGTGGACGACGTCCCCTTCGGGGGCGGCGCGGGCATGGTGCTCAAGCCGGAGCCCCTGTTCGAGGCGGTGGAGTCGATCCGCGCCGAGAACCGGGGGCCGGTCATCCTGATGGAGCCGTGGGGAGAGTCTCTCAACCAGCCCCTGGCCCGCGAACTGGCCGGGGAGCCGGGCCTGATCATCGTCTGCGGGCGATACGAGGGGGTGGACGACCGGGTCCGCGAGGGCCTGGGGGCGCGCGAGCTGTCGATCGGGGACTACGTGCTGAGCGGCGGGGAGATCCCCGCCATGGCTGTCATCGATGCCGTCGCCCGGCTCCTGCCGGGGGTGGTGGGCGAGCCGCGATCGCTGGCGCAGGACTCGTTCGCCGGCGGCTGGGTCGGCTATCCGCAGTACACTCGGCCGGCCGAGTATCGGGGCATGGTCGTGCCCGAGGTGCTCACGTCCGGCAATCACCAGAAGATCACTGAGTGGCGCCGCCGCGCGGCCGAGGAGCGCACCCGCGCCCGGCAGGCCCACGTTTCAGGCATGGAGAGGAAGGCATGAACGTCATCGACGAGCTCGAGAAAGAACAGCTCAAGGACTCGGTGCCGGAGCTGCGGCCGGGGGACACCGTCCGGGTCCACGCCAAGGTCGTCGAGGGTACCCGGGAGAGGATCCAGGTCTTCGAGGGCGTCGTCCTCCGCGTCACCGGAGGCGGCCTCAAGAAGAATGTGACCGTCCGCCGCGTGGCCTCCCACGGCGTGGGGGTCGAGCGGACCTTCATGGTGCACTCGCCGCGGATCGACAGGATCGAGGTGGTGCGACACGGCCAGGTCCGGCAGGCCCGGCTCTACTATCTGCGCGGGAAGATCGGTAAAGGGGCTCGCATCAAGGAGCGCCGCTAGCTAGTCTGGCGCCGTGGCCGTTCCCGCCCTGCCCGCCCGCCTCCTCGGGCCGCCCCGAACGCCGCGGAGGCGGCGGGCCCGGCCTCGTTTCCTGTGGGCGTCGGAGCGGGTCGCCCGCCAGCTGGGGTTCGAGGTCGTGGCCGGGGTGGACGAGGCCGGCCGCGGCCCTCTGGCGGGTCCGGTCGTGGCCGCGGCGGTCGTTCTGCCCTGGCGCACCCGCCTGCCGGGCATCCGCGACGGCAAGCTGCTCAGCCCGGCCCAGCGGCGGCGCTACGACGAGCTGATCCGCGGCCAGGCGGTGGCGGTCTCGGTGGCGAGCGTTCCCGCGGCCGACATCGACGCCGTGGGCCTGACGCTGGCCGGCCGGAGGGCGATGGCGGGCGCGGTGGACGGTCTGCCGCTTGCCGCGCAGTACCTGCTCATCGACGCGTTCGATCTGCCCGAATCGGAGCTGCCGCAGCTGGCGGTCGTCCGCGGCGACTCCATCTGCATCTCGATCATGGCGGCCGGGATCGTGGCCAAGGTCGCCCGCGACCGTGAGATGCTCGAGTTCGACCGCCTCTATCCCGGCTACGGCTTCGCCGAGCACAAGGGGTATGCGACCGCCTCGCACCGGGCGGCGCTGCGCCGGCTCGGGCCGAGCCCCATCCACCGGGTCTCATGGGCGCCATTCCGCCGGCCGCCGGAGACCTGAACCACCGGCGCCGGCTGGGCGCGGCGGGGGAGCGGGTGGCGGCCGCCCATCTCGAGCGTCTCGGCTACCGGGTGGTGGGCTCCGGCTTCCTGGCCCGAAAGGGGGAGATCGACCTCGTCTGCCGCCGCGGCGAGGAGCTGGTGCTGGTCGAGGTGAAGACACGTTCGTCCACGGCTTTCGGCACCCCGGCCGAGGCGGTGGACGAACGCAAGCGGAGGGCGCTCACGGCGGCCGCCGCCGAGTACCGGGCCCTCGCCGGCTGGCGGGGACCGATCGCCTACGCGGTCTTCGCGCTGGTCCTCGGCGCGGACGGCGAGGTGCGGAGCTCACAGCTCATCCCCGACCCCTTCTGAGAGGCCGCGGAGCCGGCGCCGGAAGGTGGCGCTCTCAGAAGGGGAAGCGGGTGAGCCAGGAGGCGGGCGACGCCTGGCGGCCCCTGCCCGTGATCACGAGCTGGGGCTGGTGCCGGACGCACTCCGACCGGTGCACGTCGAGGCGCAGCCCGTTGAAGATCGGGAACCGGAGCGTCCCGTCGGGCGCCCACTCCGAATAGCGAACGCTGATGACCAGCTCGGGGCGGCACCAATGGACGCTGGACCCGGTCATCACCGGGGCCGGCTGGAGGGGGCTGTCGGGCGTCTCGAGCGATTCCAGCGCCCGCCGCAGGGCGCGCGCCGTGTGACGGTCGTAGCCGCCGCCCACGGTTCCGCAGGGCAGCAGGCGGCCCTCGTCGAAGTAGGCCACCAGGAGCGCTCCGAAAGGTTCGCCCGCCGTCCAGCCGACGACCACGAAGTCGTCGCTCTGGACGGCCTTGACCTTGAGCCAGAGGGGGCTCCTCTGGCCGGGGACGTAGGGGCTCTGCCGGTGCTTGGCCACCACGCCCTCGAGGCCGCGATCGAGGCAGGCCTCGAAGAGCTCGAGGCCGCCGGCGCGGATGTGGTCGGGGACGAAGATCAGGCCGCCCGTGGTGACCGATCGCTTGAGGTTCGTCTTGCGGCGGATCAGGTGTTGGCGGAGCAGGGAGTGGCCGCCCGAGTGGAGGATGTCGAAGGCGAGGAAGGCGAGCGGGATGCGGTCCTTGAGGCGGGGGCCCCCCTCCAGCCGCCGGCGGAGAAGGTCGTAGTCGGGGCGGCCCTCGTCGTCGGTGGCGACCACCTCGCCGTCGAGGATGGTGCCCGGGGGCACCTGGCGGGAGGAGGCCGCGGCCAGCTCCGGGAAGCCTGCCGTGACGTCGCCGAGGTTCCGGTCCTGGAGGGAGACCTCGCCGTCGGGGGCCACGAAGAGAAGGCAGCGCATGCCGTCCCACTTGACCTCGAAGAGGTACTCGTCCGAGCTGAACGGGCCCTCGGCGGAGACCGCCTGCATGGGCCGGAGCGCGGTCGGGAAGCCGCCCAGATCGATCTGCAGCTGATCGCCGATCACCCGAGGGAAGCTTACCCGTCCCTCGAGGGCCCGTCCGCCGCCTCGCGGCGGCCGTCAGGCGGGGTCAGGAGGCCTTGCGGTGAGCCGTGCCGGAGGAGTTCCGTGACGCGCCCGCCCGGCGCTGGGGACGCTCCTTGCGGGCCGCGTCCACGGACGCGCGGAGCGCCTCCATCAGGTCCATCACCTTCCCCTCCGCGGGTGCCTCGGCGGCGCGGACGGGCGCCTGGCCCTTCATCTTGGCCTCCACGACGTGGCCCAGCGCCTCGCGGTAGTCGTCTTTGTAGCGGGAGGGATCGAAGCTTCCGGCGAGGCTCTCGACGAGGCTCATCGCCATCTTGAGCTCGCGGCCGTCCACCTTCACGGCGCCCTCCTCGAGGCTCTTGAGCCCCTCCGTGGATCGGATCTCCTCCGGCCAGTTGAGGGTGTTGAGGAGGAGCAGGCCGTCCAGAGGCTGGACGACGCACAGATGCTCGCGATCGCGCAGCGCGATCTTGGCGAGGGCGCCGCGCCCGGTCTCGCGGAGGGCCTTCATGAGGAGGTGATAGGGCTTGCGGCCGGCCTCGTCCGGCTCCACGTAGTAGGGAGCCTTGTAGTAGAGGCCGGCGGGGATCTCGGCCGCGGGCACGAATTCCTGGATCTCGATCGCGTGCGCGGTCGGCAGGGGAAGGTTGTCGAGATCCTCGTCCTCGATCAGCACGTACTCGTCGCGCGCGACCTCGAAGCCGTGGGCGATATCGCCATAGGGGACCTCGTGGTCGCCGACCGGGCACCAGCGCTTGTACTGGATGCGCGCCTCGTGGTCCCGGCAGAGCTGCCGGAAGCCGGCCGACTTGGACTCCGTGGCGGGGTAGAGGCGGACGGGGATGGAGACGAGCCCGAAGCTGACCGAGCCTCTCCAGCTCGAGCGTGGCATGGCACCAATACGCTAACAGAAGATCGGCCGCATTCCCGCCTGGTTTTCGAGGCCGGATGGCAGCCGGCGCGTACGCCGGGCTTACACTCGCCTGGCATGCATCTGGGCGATTTCGAGGTCCACACGCTGGTCGCCTCGCGCTGGAAGCCGGACGGCGGGATGATGTTCGGGGTCATCCCCAAGGTGCTCTGGGGGAGGTGGAAACCGGCCGACGAGCGCAACCTGATCGAGGCCTCGTGCGTGGCGGTGGTGGTGCGGCACCGCGGCCGCGTCTTCGTCTGCGAGACCGGGATCGGCACCAAGCTCGATGAGAAGCGCGCCCGGCAGTCGGACCTCCGCGAACCGGACGGGTTGCTGGCGTCGCTGGCCCGGCTCGGGATCAGGCCCGACGAGGTCGATGTGGTGCTCACGACGCACCTCCACTGGGACCACGCGGGCGGGCTCACCCGGCAGGCGCCGGGGGGCGCGGTCGAGCTGACCTTCCCGCGCGCCAAGCATTTCATCCAGCGCGCCGAATGGGACTACGCGCTGGCGCCCGACGTGCGCAGCGACCCGGCCTTCATCCGCGACGATTTCGTGCCCGTCGCCGACGCCGGACTGGTCGAGTTCCTCGATGGCGACGCGGAGGTTCTCCCCGGCGTCGAGATGCGAGCGACAGGCGGCCATACGCCCGGGCACCAGGTCGCCATCTTCCGTCCCGGGGAGGGCGACCTCGCCTGTGTCGTGACCGGCGATCTGGTCCCCATGGCTCCCCATCTGCGGGTGAGCTGGAACCTCGCGGCCGACCTCGACGTGAGCCGGGTCATGCGCGAGAAGGCGCGTCTTTTCGACGAGGCCGCCCGGCACCGCTGGCTGCTGGTCCTCAGCCACGAGGCGGAGACACCGGCCGGCTACCGCGCCGCCGACGGCACGTGGACGGCGGAGGATCGCCTCGCCCCCGTCTGACGCCGCGCCGCCTGGTCCATCCCCCTTAACGACCGCTCTTGGCCTCCGCCGGTGGGGTCGCCTAGGCTCCTGGCCGTGCCCGCGGCCGTCCATTCATGCCTCCTCAGCGGCCTCGAGGGAAGGCTCGTCGAGATCCAGGTCGACATCTCGCCCGGGCTGCCGGCCTTCCACCTCGTCGGGCTCGCCGACGCGTCGGTGCGCGAGGCTCGCGAGCGCGTCCGCGCCGCCATCAAGAACAGCGGGCTGCGGTTCCCAGGCCGTCGCCTGACCGTCAACCTGGCGCCGGCGGAGGTCCGCAAGGAGGGCAGCGGGTTCGACCTGCCGATCGCGGCCGCGATCGCTCTCGCCGAGCTCGAGGTGCCCGCCCCGCCCGCCCTGGCGCTGCTCGGGCAACTGGCGCTGGACGGCTCGGTCCGCCATGTGGACGGGCTGCTGGTGGCGGCCCGCTGGCTCCGGGGGGCGGGCTTCCGGCGCCTCATGGTCGGGGCCGAGGACGCGCCGGAGGCGGCGCTCTCCGGCCTCGAGGTGCTCGCCTGTCCGACACTCGCCAGCGCCGTCGACCACCTCAGCGGGAGCCGGCCGCTGGCGCCGTTCCAGCCTTCCCCGATCGTCGAGCCGGGTGAGCCCCTGATCGCGGAGGACATGGCGGAGATCCACGGCCAGGAGGCGCCCCGGCGCGCGCTTGAGGTCGCCGCCGCGGGCGGCCACCATCTGCTCATGAGCGGGCCGCCGGGGAGCGGCAAGACGATGCTCGCCCGCTGCCTGCCCGGCATCCTGCCGGCGCTGACGCTCGACGAGTCGTTGGAGGTGGCCCAGGTCATGAGCGTCCTCGGCGAGCTGCCCAGGGGGCGGCCGATCGGGTGGGAGCGCCCGTTTCGGAGCCCGCATCACGGGGTTTCCCAGGCCGGCCTGATCGGCGGCGGCAGCGGTCTCGCCAGGCCCGGGGAGGTCAGCCGTGCCCACCGCGGGGTCCTCTTCCTGGACGAGCTGGCAGAGTTCTCCCGGGGCGCCCTGCAGTCTCTCCGGCAGCCCCTCGAGCAGGGCCGGGTGACCGTCACCAGGAGCGGCGGCACGGTGACCTACCCGGCCCGGTTCAGCCTCGTCGCCGCCACCAACCCCTGCCCGTGCGGCTGGCTGGGGGATCCGCGTCACGGCTGCCGCTGCACTCCGGCCGCGATCGAGTCCTATCAGCGATCGCTGTCGGGTCCCCTGCTGGACCGGATCGATCTCCGGGTCGCCGTCGCCAGACCCCCGCTGGAAGCCCTCTCGGCCGACCCGGCAGGAGAGCCTTCGGCGGCCGTCCGGCGCCGCGTGATCGCGGCTCGCGTGCGCCAACTGGATCGCCAAGGCTGCCTCAACTCGGAGCTGCGCGCCCCCGAGCTGCGCCGCCACGCGCGGCTCGAGCCGTCGGCCCGCCGGGCCCTCGAATACTGGGCCTCGGAACGGGGGCTGACGGCTCGCGGCTTCCACCGAGCGTGGCGGGTCGCGCTCACTCTGGCCGACCTCGAGGGCACAGAACCAGTCGCCGTCCATGCGCTGGAGGCACTCGCCTATCGGGTTCAGGATGTCGCCGCCTGAACCCCCCTCCGGGCAGGATCGCCTCGCCGGCCGCGAGGATCCGCAGGGTCTGCGGGCGCGTGGCTGCTGGCCGCCCCCGCCGGGTCCCCGGGTGGCGATCGTGGGGGCTCGGCGACCCAGCCCCTACGGAGAGGCGGTCGCCGAACGGCTGGGCCAGGATCTTGCCGCCGCCGGCGCCGTGGTCATCAGCGGCCTGGCCCTCGGCGTCGACGCCGCCGCCCACGAGGGCGCTCTGGCCGGGCGCGGCTTCACTGTCGCCGTCATGGGGACCGGGGTGGACGTCGTCTATCCCGCCGCCAATGCCCAGCTGGCGGGCCGGATCCTGGCCGGCGGTGGGGCGCTGGTCAGCCAGTTCGCGGATGGGACCCCGCCCGCGCGAGGTCACTTCCCACGCCGGAACTGGACCATGGCGGCGCTGTCGGATGCGGTGGTCGTGGTCGAGGCCGCGGAGGGGAGCGGAGCCCTGATCACAGCGGAGGCGGCGCTGGGCCTGGATCGGGAGGTGATGGCCGTTCCGGGGAGCGTCTTCTCTCCGCTCAGCGTCGGCTGCCACCAGCTCCTGAGGGACGGCGCGGCCCTGGTCCAGAACGCGCGCGACGTGCTCACGGCGCTGGGCCGCACGATGGAGGTCCTGGACGATCCCCTGCGGCCGCCCCCCAGCCTGGGCCTGGAACGGCCCGCGGGCGGCGACGGCATCCTTCGACACCTGTCGGATACCCTGCCGCTGGGCGCCGCGGAGGTGGCGCGGCACCTGGGACTGCCCTTCTCGGAGGTTCTGGCCAGGCTCACCGCGCTCGAGCTGAGCGACTCCGTCCGCCGCCTGGGCACCGGTTACGTGAGATTGACGCGTCGGGGGGGCCGAGCGTAGCATCCGGCCCGCCGCGGACGGGCCGCGGCCCGATCTCGTGGGCTGGAGAACCGGGTCCCGGCGAGATCGGCCGATCTCGTGAGGTGGGAGCCAGGACCGGCGGCGGGCCGGAAGGTCCCGACCGCGGACATGTGGGAACACCGGCACGTTTCTGGGTATTTATAGGAAGCCGATGCCTGACGGACTGATCATCGTCGAATCCCCCGCCAAGGCCCGGACGCTGAAGCGCTTCCTGGGCAACCGCTTCGACGTCCGCGCCTCGATGGGCAACGTCCGCGATCTCCCAGAGCGCGAGATCGCGGTTGACGTGGAGAACGACTTCGAGCCCCGCTATGTCGTCGTCGAGAGCCGCAAGGCCACCATCACCGAGCTCAAGAAGGCGGTCGGCCGGGGCCGCGACGTCATCCTCGCCTCGGACCCCGACCGCGAGGGGGAGGCGATCGCCTGGCATCTGAGCGAGGTGCTCGGCCTCGAGGTGGCCAAGCGGATCGAGTTCCACGAGATCACCGCGCAGGCCGTCCAGAAGGCGCTCGAGCATCCGCGCGAGATCGACATGCGTCGCGTCCAGGCGCAGCAGGCCCGGCGGATCGTGGACCGGCTGGTCGGCTACCGGATCAGCCCCTTCCTCTGGAGCAAGGTTCAGAAGGGGAGCAGCGCGGGCCGCGTCCAGTCGGTCGCGCTGCGCCTGGTCTGTGACCGGGAGGGCGAGATCCGAGCCTTCACGGCCCAGGAGTCCTGGACCGTGGACGCCCTGCTCTCCAGGACCGTGGGCGCCGGCGCCGGGACCCGCTTCAAGGCGCGCCTGCACCGTCGCGAGGGCGTCCGCAAGATCGAGCTGGGGACCGAGGCGCTCGCTCAGGCGGCGATCGACGAGCTGGGCGGCGCCGCCTACACGGTGCTGGGCGTCGAGCGCAAGCGGCGCTCCAAGACGCCGCCGCCTCCCTACATAACGTCGACCCTCCAGCAGGACGCCTCGAGCCGGCTCCGCTTCTCGCCCAAGCGCACGATGCGGATGGCGCAGGATCTGTACGAGGGCGTCGAGCTGGGCGCGGCGGGGTCCACCGGCCTCATCACCTACATGCGAACCGACTCCACCAGGATCTCGGCCGAATCGGACCACAAGGTCAAGGGCTGGATCCGTCGAGAGCTGGGCGAGAAGTACCTCGGCAAGCCGCGCGCCGAGAAGGCACGCCCGGGTGCCCAGGAGGCCCACGAGGCGATCCGGCCCACCGACCCCGCGCGGCGCCCGGAGGATGTCCGCCAGTACCTGACGCCGGAGCAGTTCCGGGTCTACGACCTGATCTGGCGACGCTTCACCGCCAGCCGCATGGCCTCCGCCGTCTACGCCGGCACCCAGGCGGAGATCGGCGCCGGGCCCTACGTCTTCCGGGCCACGGGTTCGGTGCTCGCCTTCGACGGCTTCTACCGGGTGTGGGAGCGGGACGAGAAGGACGAGGAGCAGCTCCCCGAGCTGGCCGCCGGCGAGGTCCTCGCATTTCACGGCCTGGAGCGCGAGCAGCACTTCACCCAGCCGCCGCCGCGCTACACGGAGGCCACCTTGATCAAGGAGCTGGAGGAGCGCGGCATCGGCCGCCCGTCCACCTTCGCGAGCATCGTCGCGGTCATCCAGGACCGCGGCTATGTCGAGCAGGCGGAGCGCCGCCTCCACCCGACCGGGCTCGGAGAGTCGGTCAACTCGATCATGCGGGTGCACTTCAAGGAGATCGTTGACGATCGCTACACGGCCGCCATGGAGGTCCGCCTCGACGAGATCGAGCAGGGACGGGCGGAGTGGGTGCCGGTGGTGGGCGACTTCTACCACCCGCTGGAGCGCATGCTGAGCGCGGCCGAGGAGGCGGTGCCCCAGGAGACCGGTGAGAGCTGTCCCGAGTGCGGTGAGGGACAGCTTCTGATGAAGGCGAGCCGCTACGGGCCCTTCAAGGGGTGTTCGCGCTATCCCCAGTGCAAGTATCGCCGGGCGGTCGAGCCGGACGGCTCCCCCAAGGAGGTCCAGCTGCTGGAGGAGAAGTGTCCCGACTGCGGCCTGCCCCTCCAGGTCCGCCAGGGCCGCTACGGCGAGTTCGTCGGCTGCTCCGGGTACCCGGGATGCAGGTACATCCGCCGCGACCAGGAGAAGGCGGAGGCGAGGCCGACCGGCGAGGCGTGCCCCGATTGTGGGAAGGAGCTGGTCGAGCGCCAGGGCCGCTACGGCACCTTCGTCTCCTGCTCCGGGTACCCGGCGTGCAAGTACCGGGCGCCCCTCACCAAGGACGGTGCCCCCAGGCAGCGGGCGCAGGCGACCGTCCTGGACGAGAAGTGTCCGCTCTGCGGCCGACCGCTGATCGAGCGCCAGGGCCGCTACGGGAAGTTCACGTCCTGCTCGGGATACCCCACGTGCAGAGGACCCAAGGCGGCCGGCAAGGGGGCCGGCCGTACCGAGAAGACGACGGCGGGCACGCCCGGTTCCTGAGCCGCCCGCCGCTCCCGGGAGCGGCCGCGTCCCGGCGGGTATAATGCGGGTGCCGGTCAGGGTGGGCGCGCAGGCCTGACCGAGCACGCACGCCCGGCCAGTTCCCCCTGTCCTTCATCCGAAGGCGACCAGGCCCGGGCGGAGGCTCAACAGGGAGGTGGCGGCACGTGTCCCAGGTCACGCTGAAGCAGTTGCTGGAGGCGGGCGTCCACTTCGGCCACCAGACCAGCCGGTGGAATCCCAAGATGAGGGCGTACATCTTCACCGCCCGCAACGGGATCCACATCATCGACCTGCAGAAGACGGTGCGCCTCCTGGACGAGGCATACGACTTCGTGCGCGGCGTCGCCGCCATGGGCCGGCCGATCCTCTTCGTGGGGACCAAGAAGCAGGCTCAGGAGACGATCCAGACCGAGGCCGCGCGCTCGGGCATGTTCTTCGTCAACCGCCGCTGGATGGGGGGCATGCTGACCAACTACTCGACCATCCAGAAGCGGATCAAGAGGATGGAGGAGCTGCGCAAGCTCAACTCCGACGGCTACTTCGAGACGCTCCCCAAGAAGGAGGCCAAGGGCCTCACCGACGAGCTCGACCGGCTCATGTTCCACTTCGACGGCATCGCCGGCATGCGACGGCTGCCGGGGGCCGTCTACGTGGTCGACCCCAAGAAGGAGCACATCGCCGTCGCCGAGTGCAACCGGCTCAAGATCCCGCTCATCGCGATCACCGACAGCAACTGCGATCCCGACCTGATCCAGCACGTGATCCCCGGCAACGACGATGCCATCCGCGCGGTCAAGCTGCTGACCAACAAGATGGCCGAGGCGTGCGTCGAGGGGAGGGAGGAGGCCGAGCGCGTCGGCGTGCTGCAGCCCACCGTGGAGGAGCGCGAGTTCCTGGAGACGACGCCTTACGAGCTCGGGGGCGAGTTCATCGAGGAGGAGGAGGGGTACCTGCCGACGGTCTCCGAGGACGAGTTCCTGCGCTCGGACGACGACGAGGAGGTGAAGAGGAGGTAATGGCGGAGGTTGCCGTGGAATCGGTGCGGAGGCTCCGGGGCCTGACCGGGGCCGGGATGATGGATTGCAAACGGGCGCTCGAGGAGAGCGGCGGCGACATCGAGAAGGCCGTGCTGCTCCTTCGCGAGCGCGGTATCGCCAAGGCCGGCAACCGGGCCGCCCGTGCCACCGGGCAGGGGGTGATCGAGGCCTACACGCACGCCACCGGCGACTACCCGCCCCAGATCGGGGCGATGGTCGAGGTGAACTGCGAGAGCGACTTCGTTGCCAAGGGGGACGACTTCCGGCACCTGGCCCGGGAGCTGGCCATGCACGTCGCCGCGTCCGCCCCCAGCTGGGTGAGCCGCGACGAGGTGCCCCCCGATGTTCTGGAGCGGGAGCGCGAGGTCTACCGGCGGCGGGCGGAGCAGGAGGGGAAGCCGCCGGCGGCCATCGACAAGATCGTGGACGGGCGCCTGGAGGCGTTCTTCAAGGAGAGCTGCCTGGTGGACCAGCCCTACATTCGCGATCCCAAGACGCCGGTCAAGGACCTCATCGCCGAGCACATCTCGAGGCTGCAGGAGAACATCACAGTCCGCCGCTTCGCGCGGTTCAGCATCAGGGAGGGCTAGCCTCCTGCTGCTAGGCTTAGCCTCCGGCAGCATGGACGACCACCCAGAGCCCCGCTACCGGCGGGTCCTGCTCAAGCTCAGCGGAGAGGCTCTGGCCGGAAAGGCCGAGCTCGGCATCGACCTCGAGGTCGTCCTCTCGATCGCCGACCAGGTGCGCGACGTCCACTCTCGGGGGGTGGAGGTCGCCCTGGTGGTCGGTGGCGGCAACATTTTCCGCGGCCTGGCCGCCAGCGAGCGCGGCTTCGATCGCGCGACCGGCGACTACATGGGGATGCTGGCCACCGTCATCAACGCGCTTGCGCTCCAGGACGCCCTCGAGAAGATCGGGGTCCAGGCCCGGACCATGACCGCCATCCAGATGCCCCAGGTCGCCGAGCCCTACATCCGGCGCCGGGCCGTCCGCCACCTCGAGAAGGGGCGGGTGATCATTCTCGCCGCGGGGACCGGGAACCCCTACTTCACGACCGACACCACCGCCGCGCTGCGGGCGGTCGAGATCGAGGCCGACGTCATCCTCAAGGCGACCAAGGTGGACGGCGTCTACACCGCCGACCCCCTCATCGACCCCGGCGCAACCAAGCTCGTCCGGCTCGACTACCTGGAGGTGCTGAACCGGGGCATCGAGGTGATGGACAACACCGCCCTCACCCTCTGCATGGACAATGACGTGCCCATCGTGGTCTTCGACCTGCTCCGCGCCGGCAACATCGCCAGGGTGGTGATGGGCGAGGAGATCGGCACCCTGGTCGGGGCGAGGACGTGATCGACACCATCCTGGCGGAGGCGGAATCGAAGATGACCAAGAGCGTGGATGCCTATGTCCGGGAGCTCGCCAACATCCGGACCGGCCGCGCCAACCCGGCCCTCATCGAGAAGGTGATGGTGCCCTACTACGGAACCCCGACGCCGCTCAACCAGCTCGCCAGCATCAGCGCCCCCGAGGCCCGCCTCCTTCTCGTCCAGCCCTACGACCGGAGCCAGATCGCGGCCATGGAGAAGGCGCTGCGGACCAGCGACGCGGCCGTCAACCCCGCCAGCGACGGGGCGGTGATCCGGGTCCCCATCCCGCCGCTCACGGAGGAGCGCCGCCGGGAGTACGTGCGCGTGGCCCGGCACAAGGGCGAGGAGGCTCGGATCGCGGTGCGCAACGTCCGCCGTGACGAGGCGCACCGGATCAACGAGGCCGAGAGGTCGGGCGAGGTATCCGAGGACTTGGCCAAGCGCGCGATGGAGCGGCTCCAGAAGATCACCGACGAGCACGTGGGCACGATCGACGGACTGGCCGCCCGAAAGGAAGCCGAGGTGATGGAGGTCTAGCCGGGCGCCCGGCAGCCTTCAGAGCGAGTTGGACCCCGACGGCCCGATCCCCCGCCACATCGGGATCATCATGGACGGCAACGCGCGTTGGGCCCGGCGCCAGGGCCGTCCGGTCAATCTCGGCCATCGGGCCGGCGTGCGCACCGTCAAGAGGATCATGCTGGCGTGCGAGGAGATCGGGGTCCACCACCTGTCGGTGTATGCGTTCTCGACCGAGAACTGGGCCCGACCCCGCCGCGAAGTCTCGGCCCTCATGCGGCTCTTCGAGAGTTCGCTCCGCCGGGAGATCGATGAGCTCGACGAACGAGGCATCCGGATCATATTCAGCGGGCGCCGCGGTGGGCTCTCTCAGCGGATGCGGCGCCAGATCCTCGACGCGGAGGAGAGAACGGCGGAGAATCGAGGCGGCGTGCTCAACGTCTGCCTCAACTACGGTGGAAGGATGGAGATCGTGGACGCGGTGCGCCGCCTGATCGAGGACCGGGTGCCCGTCCTGGAGGTGGACGAGGCGGCGCTGGCGGCGCGTCTGTACGCCCCCTTCCTGCCCGACCCCGACCTGCTCATCCGGACCGCCGGTGAGAAGCGGACCAGCAACTTCCTGCTCTGGCAGGCCGCCTATGCCGAGCTGCACGTGACCGACGTCCTCTGGCCCGACTTCGATGGCGAGGACCTGGGAAGGGCGATCGGAGACTATCAGGGCCGTGTGCGCCGGTTCGGGGGGCGGCCTGAGGACCCCCCGACGGGGTCTGGGAGTCCGGCCCGACCGGCGGCCGGCCGCCCTCGGTGAGCCGGGCATGAACGATGGCCTCGGTGCCGCCGGCGATCTTCCCGCGCCGCCCCCCCGTGACCCGCCGGCGGGCGCCGCGGGCGAGGAGTTGAAGCCGGCCCGCAGGAGCCGGTTCCTGGTCCGGGTCCTGAGCGGGGTCGTGATGGGAGGCGCCGTGCTGGGCCTCCTCTTCGCGCGCCCGTACGGCCTCTACGTCGTCGTCGCGGTGGCGGGCGGGATCGCGCTCTGGGAGTTCCGCGGGCTCTCGGACCGGATGGGGTCGCGCGCGCCGTCATGGCTGCTCTATCCGCTGGGCGCCTACTTCGCCCTCAGCGGCACCGTGCTGCGGTCCCTCAGCGCGGAGCTCGTCCTGGGGATGGCGCTCGTCGCGGGAATGGTCATCTTCCTCTTCTTGCCCGGCCGCCGCCAGGGTCTGGGACGGTGGTCGATGGGCATGGCCGGCGCCCTCTACATCGGCATCCCCTTTGACTTCTACCTCAAGCTCTACGGCGCTCCGCTCGGGCTGCGCTGGGTCGTCTTCACCCTGGTGGCGGTGGTGGCGGCAGACACCGCGGCGCTCCTGGTCGGCATGCGCTTCGGGCGCCGCCCCTTCTTCAGCCGGATCAGCCCCAGGAAGACGGCCGAAGGCGCCCTCGCGGGAGTGCTGCTGGCGATGGTGGTGATGGTGCCGGCGGGGTTCTTCGCCCTCGGCCTGGCGCCCTGGCACGGCGCCGCGCTCGGCATCCTGGTCGGCCTGGCGGCGATCGCGGGCGACCTCGTCGAGTCGCAGATGAAGCGGATCGCCGAGGTCAAGGACTCCAGCCAGCTGATCCCGGGCCATGGCGGTCTGCTCGACCGGATCGACTCCATGCTCTTCCCGGGCATCGCCGTCTACTTCTACGCCTACTTCCTGCACCTGATCAGGTGAGGCGGCAGGGAGTCGCGGTCCTCGGCGCGACCGGATCCATCGGACGTCAGGCGCTCGACGTCATCGACCGCCACCCGGACCGGTTCGAAGCCTTCGGTCTCGCCACCGGCAGCGTTCTGCCCGACCGTCCGGCCCGCTTCACGGTCGTCGCGACCGATCCCGACGCCGACGCCCGGCTGCAGGAGATGGTCACCCATCCGGAGTGCGACATCGTCCTGGTCGCCATCGCCGGCGCGGCCGCTCTCAAGCCCACGCTGGCCGCCCTCCGGGCTCACAAGACGATCGCGCTGGCGACCAAGGAGGTGCTGGTCATGGCCGGCCACCTGGTCACGGCGATGGCCGGCCCCGATGCGATCCGCCCCGTGGACTCGGAGCCGAGCGCGATCTGGCAGTGCCTCCGCGGCGAGTCCATGGCGAACGTGGCGAGGCTGCTCGTGACCGCCTCCGGAGGACCCTTCTGGGCGCGGCCCGAGATCGACCCCGAGGCCGTCACGGTGGCGGAGGCCTTGCGCCATCCGCGCTGGTCGATGGGGCCCAAGGTGACGGTCGATTCCGCGACGATGATGAACAAGGGGCTGGAGGTCATCGAGGCGCACCACCTCTTCGGGGTCCCTCTCGAGCGGATCGAGGTCGTCGTCCACCCGCAGAGCGCCGTGCACTCGCTGGTCGAGTTCGTGGACGGCTCCATCAAGGCCCAGCTGGGCGTGGCCGACATGCGGCTGCCGATCGCGGTCGCGCTCGCCCACCCCGACCGCCTGCCCGGAGCCGTCCCCGCCGCGATCATGTGCGAGATGGGGCCGCTCGACTTCCAGCCCCTTGACGGGGCCCGCTTCCCCGCCGTCCAGCTGGCACGGGCGGCCGCCGCCGCCGGCGGCACCATGCCCGCGGTTCTCAACGCCGCCAACGAGGAGGCGGCCGCCGCCTTCCTGAGGGGCGCCTGCACGTTCGGCGCCATCACGCGCCTGGTGGAGTCGGCGCTCAGTGCCCACCCGGGAGGCGCCGACACCGGCCTGGAGGCGGTCCTGGGCGCCGACCGCTGGGCTCGAGAGCATGTGCTGGCTCGGCTCGGCGCCGCGCGCGAGCGTTGACATCACCCGGCTGGGGGTAACCTCAACTGAGTGGCAGTCCTCACCCCGCTGATCGCCGTCGTCGCCATCCCGATCATGTTCCTGATCCTGGTCGCACCCCACGAGGGGGGCCACTTCGCGCTCTCCAAGCTCTTCGGGGTGAAGGTCCACGAGTACTCGCTGTTCATGGGGACCAGGCTCTGGTCCACGGTCCGCGGGGGCACCACCTATGCGGTCCGGCTGATCCCCCTGGGCGGGTTCGTGCGGCTGGCGGGCATGGAGCCGGGCGAATACGACGAGCCGGACGGCTTCTACCGGCACCCCGTCTGGCAGCGGATCCTGATCCTGCTCGCCGGCCCGTTCGTCAACTTCGTGCTCGCCGCGCTGATCGTGACCGCCATCTCCCTGACCGAGGTCAACTCCGACCCCGGAAAGATCGTCGACATCGTCTCCAACAGCCCCGCGGTCGCCGCCGGCCTCCATGCCGGTGACAGCATCAAGTCCGTGGACGAGCACCCGGTCGCCTCCGCCCAGGACATCCGCAACGCGGAGAACGCCCACGGCGGCCGGCCTCTGCACCTGACGGTCCGGCGGCAGAACGGCGGACTCGTGCATCTCACCGTCCAGCCTCGCTTCAACCGCGCCCAGCATGACTGGGCGATCGGCATCTACTCGGCGACCTTCACCACATCGCAGGCGCTCGTGAACGGCGTCACGTTCCCGTACACGGCGTCGTCGGCGATCGCCCACGGCATCTACCAGCTGGCCACGGGCCAGATCCCGGGCGGCATCCTCGGGCGGGAGGGCGTGACGGGCCCCATCGGCATCGCCACCATCACCTACGCATCGGCCGCGTCCGGCTGGTTCACCTGGCTGACGGCGGTGGCGTTCATCTCGGTCGCGCTCGGCCTCACGAACCTGCTGCCCATCCCCGCCCTGGACGGCGGCCGCATCCTGTTCGTGCTCTTCGACGGCGCCTCCGGCCTTCTGCGGGGCAGGCCCCTGGATCGGAACTGGGAGGCGCTGGTGAACCGCGTGGGGGCGGTCGCGCTCCTGGCGCTGATCGTGTTCGTCACGTACTTCGACGTCCAGCGGCTGGCGCTGCATCAATTTCCGGGAACCAGGTGAGGTGATCGCATGAAGGGAGCGGAGTTCCGAGGCGTCGAGAGGCGCAAGAGCATTCCGGTGCGCGTCGGCGACGTGGTCGTGGGCGGCGCCGCGCCGATCGCGGTCCAGACGATGACGAAGACCGACACCCGCGACGTCAAGGCGACGGTGCGGCAGATCGAGGAGCTGAAGGAGGCGGGCTGCGAGATCGTTCGCCCGGCCGTGCCCGACCGTGAGGCGGCCGAGGCACTGAGGGAGATCGTGATGGGGTCCCCGCTGCCCATCATCGCCGACATCCACTACAACCACGAGCTGGCGCTGATGGCGCTGGCGGCCGGGGTCCACGGCCTGCGGCTCAATCCCGGCAACATCCCCGACCGGGACAAGGTGGAGAAGGTGGTGCGGGCGGCCAAGGAGCGCGACATCCCGTTTCGAATTGGTGTCAACGCGGGCTCCCTGCCCGAGGAGGTGCATAAGAGCCAGCGCGAGGCGCACGCGGTGGACCGGGACGACCGCCAGCGGACGGCCGAGCGGATGGTGGAGGTGGCGCTCGGCCACTGCCGAATCCTGGAGGAGATGGATTACGGGCCCGGCCACATCAAGGTGTCGCTGAAGGCGACGGACGTGTGGACCAACGTGCTGGCGAACCGGGGCTTCGCGGCGGCGAGGGCGTATCCGATCCACCTCGGGGTGACCGAGTCGGGACCGGTGCAGGCGGGCTCGATCCGTTCCGCGGTGGGGCTGGGGATCCTGCTCGGAGAGGGCATCGGCGACACCGTGCGGGTGTCTCTGGCGACCGACGACCCGACCGAGGAGGTGAGGACGGCCTACGAGATCCTGAAGACGCTGGCGGTGCGGGAGTCGGGGGTGACGCTGGTGGCGTGCCCGACGTGCGGCAGGCTGGAGTACGACATGATCCCGATGGTGAACGCGGTCGAGGCCCACATCGCCAAGCTGAGGGTGCCGATCACCGTCGCCGTCATGGGCTGCGTGGTGAACGGACCGGCCGAGGCTCGCCACGCGGACATCGGTGTCACCGGAGGTCGTGGCAAGGGCGTCATCTTCAAGAAGGGCCAGCATTGGAAGACGGTCCCCGAGGCCGAGCTTCTCCCCGTCCTCCTGGCGGAGGTGGATTCGATGGCGGCCGAGAGGACGGAGTCGGACGCCGCCCTGGCCGCCGGCTAGCGGCATGGTGAGCGCGGCCGGCCGGCCCTCCCCGGCGGAGACGGGCGTCGGCCGCGAGCTGGCGGCAGCCGCGCCGCTGCGGCGGCGGTTCCGCCAGGCCCAGCTTCTGATGAGCCGGGCTCTGGCCCACCACCGGCTGAGCGTCCTCCAGTATCACCTCCTGCTCGAGGTGGCGGTGGCGGGCACCGACGGCTTGATCCAGGGCCGGCTCTCGGGCCTCCTGGCCTGTCCCGAGGGCCGCGTGTCGGCCCTGGTCCGGGAGATGGTGGACCGCGGCCTGATGGACCGCCACCGCCTGGCCCCGGACCGGCGCGTGGTCCGGCTCCGGCTGACGGCCCGAGGGCTGCGCACCGTTGTCGATTCCGGCCGCCGGCAGAGGCAAGTCCTGGTCGCCATGGTCCGCGAGATCCCGCCCGAAGAGCTCCGCCTGATGACGGACTGGGCGATCCGCGGCTACCTCGGCTTCGACGTCCGAGGGGAGGACCACCAGCCCGCGCTGGAGGTCTCGGGTGACCGCTGAGACTCAGGCCCGGTGGCGAAGTGCCTCCGCGACGACGCGGGCGGCGCGGTCGGCGTAGGCGGGCGCGAATCGAGCCAGCCAGACCATCTGCCCCCAGAGGCGGGGGTCGAGGGCGGCCCGGCCCGGCCTCCCCCATCTGGGGGAGAGCTCGTGCCTCGGCGTGTCCAGCACCACCCGGATCCCGGCCAGCCGGCGCCCGGAGGCAGCCACGAGCCCGGTTTCCATGTCCACCAGGTGGAACCCCCGCCGCGCCCACTCGCGGCGCTCGGCGCCCGTCACCATCCGGGTGGCGGTGAGGAGGCCGCCGGCGGCCGCGTCGATCCCGAGCCGGGCCACCGCCCCCCGGAGCTCGGCGCCGAGGCCGGGATCCAGCTCGACGCTCCCGCCGCTGGAGAGGGCGAGCCGGTCGGGGACGAAGACGGTGCCGGGCTCAAGATCCGCGCTGAGTGCTCCGCCGACTCCGCAGACGATGACCGTGCCCGCCGCCCCCAGGTCGGGGGGCCACCTGACCCCGATTCCAACCCGTATCACCCGGACGCCGCTCAGCCGAGCCAGGCGCCGCGCCAGGGGCCGCGCCTCCAGCCCCATCGCCGCCAGGACGGCGACGCCGGCGCCGGTGCTCAGGTCGCGTACCCGTGGTCGCGGTACCAGCCCACCGCGCGTCCGATCGCCTCGGTGGTCGAGGTGAGGGGGCGGTAGCCGAGCTCCGCGGCGGCCCGCGCGCAGCTCACGTGCATCCGCTCGCGACTCATGAGCACCCCCTCCAGGGGTATGTGTGGCTGCCGCCCGAGCCCGGCTCGGCAGCGGAGCTCGTCTCCCCAGCCGAGAGCCCAGGCCGCGCGGTAGGGCATGGGGAGCCGGGCTGGCCGCCGGCCGGCCCGGGCGGCGATGAGGCCGAGGAGATCGCGCAGGCTGAGGTTCTCGCCGCCGGCGAGGTAGCGGGCTCCTGCCCGGCCGCACTCGAGGGCCAGCACGTGGGCTCGTGCGGCGTCCTCGACGGCCACCACGTTGGCGCCCCCGGCGGGATAGGCGGGCATCCGTCCGCGCACGGTATCGAGCACCATCCGGCCCGTCGGCGTGGGCTTCCAGTCGCCGGCGCCGACCGGCATCGTGGGGAGGACGAGGACGGTTGGGACGCGGGCCGCGCATGCCACGCGCTCCTGCTCGAGCTTGGAGGCGTGGTAGGCGGAGGCGGGCCGGCCGGCGCGGGGGATGTCGTCCTCCGTGGCCGGGCGGCCCTCCCGGGCCGGGCCGACGGTGGCCGAGCTGGAGGTCACGACCGCCTTCTCGATCCCGGCCAGGCGGGCGGCCTCCAGGAGCCCGGCGGTGCCGGCCACGTTGACGGCGCGGAGCAGTTCGCGGTCGCGCGGAGAGAACGAGTAGACCGCCGCCGTGTGGATCAGGTACCGGCAGCCGTCCAGGACCCGGGTCAGCCTTCCCGGATCGAGCAGGTCGCCCCGGACCGGCTCCGAGCCGGCGGGCAGCCGCGCCACGGCCGCTTCCGACCTGACCAGGCACCGCACCGATCTGCCGCCCGCCAGCAGCGCCTCGGCGACGTGGCGGCCGAGGAAGCCGCTGGCGCCGGTCAGGAAGACCGCGTCACCCGTCGCGACGATCCACCTCTCGGGAGCCCGCTCAGGGCCGACCCGGGCTAGCCGGCCCGGGCGAGCTGCCCACGCAGGATGTCGGCGCCGGCCCGCAGCGACTCCTTGAGAGACGCGCTGGTGGCGACCACGGCGGTCGGCTCGTATCCGCAGTGGGCCATGCAGTTCTCGCACTTCGGGTTGCGCCCGCGGCCGTACTGCGACCAGTCGGTGGTCTCCAGAAGCTCCTGGTAGGTCGGCAGGTAGCCGTCCGCCATCAGGTAGCAGGGCCGCTGCCAGCCGAAGACCGAGTAGCAGGGGATGCCCCAGGCGGTGCAGGCGAAGTCCACCTTGCCCTCCAAGAAGTCCAGGAAGAGCGGTGAGTGGTTGAGGCGCCACCTCTCGCGGCGGCCTCCCGCGAAGGCCTCCTTGAAGATCTCGCGGGTCATCTTGACGCCCAGGAAGTGCTCCTGGTCGGGGGCCTTCTCGTAGGCGAAGCCGGGGGAGATCTGCATCGAGTCCACCTTGAGGTCGTCGTTCAGGTAGTCGAGGACGGCCTTGACGCTGTCGGCGTTGTCGGGCTCGAAGAAGGTGGTGTTGGTGGTGACCCGGAAGCCCCGGCGCTTGGCCTCCTTGACGGCCGCCACCGCCTTGTCGAAGACGCCCTGCTCGCAGACGGACTGATCGTGGCGCTCACGGAGGCCGTCGATGTGGACCGACCAGGAGAAGTACGGCGAGGGCTTGAAGAGGTCCATCTTCTTCTCCAGCCAGAGCGCGTTCGTGCAGAGGTAGACGAACCGCCGCCGCTCGATGAGCGCGGCTGCGATCTCGTGGATCTCCTTGTGGAGCAGGGGCTCGCCGCCGGCGATGGAGATCATCGGCGCCCCGCACTCCTCGGCCGCGTCTACGCACTGCTGGACGGTCAGCCGGCGCTGGAGGATCTCCTTCGGATGCTGGATCTTCCCGCAGCCGGCGCAGGCGAGGTTGCACTGGTAGAGGGGTTCGAGCTGGAGCACCAGCGCGAACTTGTCCACGTGACGCAGGCGCTTGCCCGCCACGTAGGCGCCGACCTTCAGCGACTGCCGGAGCGGGATCGCCATACCATGACCTCCTGGAACAAGATCGCCTGCGACCGCGTGGCGAGGGCGGCGTCCTCACCACCCTGCGATAGTTATCCATGGTGAACCTTCCAACAGTTGGAGAGTCAAGCCGCCTCAACATCGGCGAGGTGTCGGCCCTGACCGGGATCAGCGCCGGCCGGATCCGCCACTACGAGTCGAGGGGCCTGCTCACGCTCGATCACACGGAGAGCGGCTACCGGGTCTTCAGCGCCGCCGCCGTGCTGAGGCTGCTCCACATCGATCTTCTGCGCACGCTGGGCATGGGCCTGGAGGAGATCCGCGCCTCTCTCTCGCCAGACCCGCTCGATGTCCGGGCGGCGCTGGAACGCCACCGGGAGGCGCTTCAACGCGAGCGAGCCCGCGTGGGCTGGCTTCTGGGCGCGGTGGACCAGGCGCTGGCGGAGCCGGGCGCCGGCCTGGAGGCGATCGTGGGGCGGCTGGCGCACGCGCAGCGGGAGAGCCTGGGGGTCTTCGGGCGGCTCGCCCGGCCCCTGTCCGAGGGCGCGGCCGGCGTCTACGGGCGCCTCCTGGGCGAGGACTGGGGGCTGCCGGTTCCGAGGCTGTTCGGGCAGATGCTGCTGCCGGAGCCGGTGACCGAGCTGCTGGAGCGCCTGGCTGAGGCGGAGGGCAACGAGATCCTCTTCCAGCGCCTGAAGGGTCTTGCCGGCAGGATCATGGCCCTCGCCGCCGATCCCGAGGGCACCCCCGAGCGGGCCCGCGGGCTGGGCCGGACCTGGGTCGAAGAGCAGTTCGCCGACCCGCCGCCGCCGGCGGTGCTGGCGGTGCTCCGCCGGCAGGCGTCGCGTCTGGTCGATCTCCCGGTCATGCGGGACGGCTTCATGATCTGGGCCGAGTCGATCTCACCCCTGGCTGCCCAGGCCCTGCGCGCGATCGAGGACGAGGCCCGGCGGCGCGGCGCCCTGGTCCTGGGCGCGGTGGTCGTGCCGCCCGGCCGGGAAACGTGAACGGGGAGGGGGCCGGGACCGGCTCTAACCGGCCTTCGCCTCGGCGGCCGTCTTGATGGCGTTGACCTCGGCCACGACCGAGCGATGGGCCCAGCCCCTCATCATCGCCTCCACCAGCGGGGTCACCAGCGGGTAGCCGAAGTCGTACTCCTCTCGATGGGTGAGTCTGACCCCGCCCGGCACCTCCTCGAGCAGGAAGAGGGCCGTGAATCCGCGGATCCTGGCGCTGCCCACCATGGCGAGCTCAACGCGATCGGGAAGGACGCTGTAGCGGGCCAGGATGCTGGATTTGAAGGGCCCAAAGCTCCCGTCGATGCGCGCGACCATGCCGTCCTGGGTGCGCTCCTGGACGTGGATCTGGCTGACCTTGGTGCCGCCGGCGACGTAGGCGTCGGGGTCGAGCACGGCGTCGCGCACCCCCTGGAGCGGTGCGCTGACGACGACGCTGTCCTGGACGATCATCATGCCGGCATCTCCTCTGTCTCGATGGTGACCTTGATGGCTCCGGTGGCTCCGGGCCGGGCGGCGGTGGCGAAGGCCCGCCGCCACCGGTGGAGCGGGAAGCGGTGGGTGAGCATCTCATCATGGGGGAGCGCCCCCGTGGCCAGCATCCCGAGCGCGTGGTCCATCTCGTGGACCCGCTTCCCGTCGCGCTCGACCCAGCCGTAGCCGTTGCTGCCGAGAGTCACGACCTCCTTGTAGTAGCCGAGCGTGTTCTCGGTCCGGCGCGGGCGGTCGACGCCGATGTTCACGATGCGGCCCCGCGGGCGCACGATCCTGAGCGCGGTCTCGGCCGTGCCGGCGGCGCCGACACTGTCGATGACGAGGTCGGCTCCCGATCCCGCCAGCCAGGGCGGCCCCCGCCAGGGCCGGACCAGACTGCCGCCGGTCCGCTCGCGCACCGCCGCCACCAGCACCGCGGGATCGAGCCCGCAGGGTGTCGCGCCCAAACGCGCGACCAGCCGGCGCGTGTGGGGCCAGGCGGCGGTGACGATCACCGTCGCCTCCGGGAAGCGGTGGCGGAGGACCGCCGCGGCGCTGAGGCCGATGGTGCCGGCGCCAAGTACGACGGCGAGGCCACCCTCGAAGCCCGAGCGCTCGACCGCATGCCAGCCGACCGCCAGCGGGTCGGCGAGCACCCCGGCGGCGGGCTCGACCCCGTCCGGCAGCGGATGGCACTGCGAGCGGTGGGCCACCATCGAGGTGCTGAACCCGCCCGGGAGGCCGGGGACGTTGCCTAGGTGCATGCCCCTGCCCTTCCCGCCCGGCGCCTCGGCGGTGACGTTCTCGCAGAGCGGCGGATTGCCGGCTGCGCACGACGGGCAGGGGGGGGAGATGCCGCGCGCCTCGCAGCCAAGCCAGGGGTCGACGGCCACCCAGCGTCCCGCCTCCAGCCCCTCGGTCCCGGTGGCGACGCGCGCGACCGTCTCGTGCCCGAGCACATGCGGGAAGGTGATGAGGCCGGAGAGCGGATTGTCGATCGCGGCGTCGAGGCACGCCTGGTGGACGTCGCTTCCGCAGATGCCGGTCAGGGCGGGCCGCAACCGGAGCCAGCCCGCCTCCGGCAGCTCCGCTTCCGGCATGCGCCGGAGCCGCAGCGGGGATCCGATGTAGAGGGCCGCCGCCCGGTTGATCCGGCCCGCCGCGCCCGCGGCGGCGAGGCGAAACGGGCTCGCCTCGAAGCAGAGCCCGAGCATGCCCGGAGCGGGGCGGGTCGCGGCCACCGTCACGCCGACGATCGTGCCGGCGCCGGAGCGTTCGGGGACAGGTGGTGGTCCACCGCCAGCGCCATGGTCGGGAAGACGTGCCGGTAGAGGTGGTAGTTGATGTAGAAATCGCCCGGGAAGCCGGTTCCAGTGTGGTGGGGCTCCGCCCAGGTGCCACCCTCCTGCCGCTCTCGCAGATGCTCCACCCCCCGCCGGCAGGCGGGATGCCCGGCCATGTTCGCGAGCTGCAGCGAGAGCACCGCCCAGGCCGTCTGCGAGGGGGTGCTGATGCCGACCCCGGCGAAGGACTCGTCACGGTATGACAGGCAGGTCTCGCCCCAGCCACCGTCGGGGTTCTGGACCTCCACCAGCCAGCGGGCGCCCCCCGCCACCATGTCACCGCCTGTGCGGAGCGCGGCCAGCGCGGAAACCACGCACCAGGTACCGTAGATGTGGTTGACGCCCCAGCGGCCGAACCACGAGCCCCACGGGCGCTGCCGCTCCCGCAGATACTCGACCCCCCGCCGGACGATGGGATCGGTGGAGCTCGATGAGACCCCGGCCAGCATCTCGAGGACGTGCGCGGTGACGTCCTCGGTGGGCGGGTCGAGCATGGCCCCGAAGTCGGCGAAGGGGAGCCTGTAGACGATCTGGCGCGTGTTGTCGCGGTCGAACGCCCCCCACGCCCCGTT
This sequence comes from Candidatus Dormibacteraceae bacterium, assembly GCA_050734915.1. GTDB lineage: Bacteria > Chloroflexota > Dormibacteria > Dormibacterales > Dormibacteraceae > JBOHUX01. The sequence goes on along the minus strand of JBOHUX010000001.1, from coordinate 18,479 downwards.
CGAGCTCCGCATCGCGAGCACCCAGCGCACGCCCTTCTCGACGGCGGGCAGGACCCGCTCGCGCCGTCCGCACTCGAGGAGCGCGGCCACCACCACCGCGGTGTCGTCCACGTCTGGGTAGATGTCGTTGTCGAACTCGAACGCCCAGCCGCCGCAGGCCTTGAGGGAGGACCGGACCTGCCAGTCGCCACCCCTCTCGATCTGCTCGCCCAGCATCCAGTCGACCGCCCGCACGAGGCCCGGATCTTCGAGCGGTGTCCCCGCCCGCCGCAGGGCGAGCATGGCCCAAGCCGTGTCCCAGACCGGCGACATGCAGGCCTGGAGGCGCCAGCCGCCCTCGTCGTGGATGGCGAAGCCGTCCAGCCCCCGGAGCCCCGCCCGCATTACGGGATGGTCCAGCGCCATCCCCTCGAGGCTGAGCGCGATCAGCGAGTATGCCCACGGCGGCTGGATCCCGCCCCAGCTTCCGTCCGCCTCCTGCCGGTCGGTGATCCAGTCCACCAGGCGGCGCCGGGCGCGCGCGCGGCCGGGATGCCACGGCGAGCGGTGATAGGCCTTCTGAAGCTTGTCGAGCCACCAGAAGGCCCCCGCCCCGGGCACCCGCGACATCTCGCGCTCGGTGCCGGGCAGGACCAGCTCGGCGAGGGCGATCCCGAGCGGGCGGACCGGGCGGCGGGTGATCACGATCAGGAGCGGGGCGATCGTCCCCCGTGCCCAGCAGGCGAAGTCATAGAGGTTGAGCGGCGCCCAGGCGGGCAGGTAGACGAGCTCGGGAGGCATGCTCGGGATCCCCTCCCACGGGTATTGGCCGAAGATCGCCAGCCAGATCTTGGTGAAGACCCGCGCCCGGGCCACACCCCCTTGCCCGCGAATGAACGCGAGCGCCCTCGCCATCATGTCGCCGGCCGCATCGATGCCCAGGAGCTTGAGAGCCGAATACGCCTCGATCGTGGTCGAGAGATCGCCGGGACCGTCGTGGTAGAGGGCCCAGCTGCCGTCCTCGCGCTGGGCACCCGTGATATGCCGGATCGCGCCCTCCCGGACCGGCCCCGCATCGACGCCCAGGAAGTGGAGCAGCAGCACGTGCTCGGCGGTCATGGTCACGTTCGTCTCCAGCTCTCCGGACCACCACCCGGCCGGGGCCTGCCGCTCCCGCAGCCAGTCCACGGCCCGTCCCAGCTGGTCAGGCAACCGTCACCTCCGGCGCGACGGCGTCCGCCAGCAGCCTCGCCGCCGAGCGGCCGCTGCGCACCGCCGACTCCATGGTCGCCGGCCAGCCGGTGTCGGTCCAGGCGCCGGCCAGGGTGAGGTTGGGCGCGCTCGTCGCCGTTCCCGGGCGGCGGAGGCCGGGGGCGGACACGAAGGTCGCCTCCGGGTCCCTGGTGGCGGCGCCCCGGAGGAGCCGGGCGGCGCCGAGTGCCGGGATGGCGGCGCGGAGCTCGCGGTCGCTGAGCGCGATCAGGTCGGCCGCCGGTCTGCCGACCTCATCGGCGGCGGCGCTGAGGCTGCAGACGAGGTAGCCGGGCCCCTTGACGAACACCCACTGGACCGGGGACTCGAGGATGGCGGCGAAGTCGAAGGCCGGCCCCGCCCCCTCGTACCAGAGATGGACGTCCACGATCGGCTGGCTGGTGAACCTCTCCAGTCCAAAGACACCGTAGGCGGCCGGCTGCCCGAGCAGGCGTGCCAGCCGGGAGGGCGGGACGGCCAGCACCACGCCCTCGAAGGGCAACCGGGACCCGTCTTTGAGCTCGACCCCGCGGACCTCGCCGGCTCCCGGCCAGAGGCCGGTCACCGCGGTGCGGAGGTGCACGGCGTGGAGCCGCCCCGCCGCCGCCTCGGCGACTCTCGCCAGCGGCACCTTCGAATAGCCGAAGCAGGCGGCGCGCGCGTCGGCCAGGAATGCCGTTCTGAGCACGAACAGCCCCGCCTCCGCCGACACCTCGTCGAGTGGGGCATTGAGGGCGGGGACGAAGAAGGGATCCCAGAAGCCGCGGCGGGCCGCCTCCCCCTGGCCCCGCTCCGCCAGCCAGGCGGCGAAGCTGCCCGAGCCGGCCGCCCCCGGGCCGGCGCCGGCGAGGGCGCGCGCGACCTGGAGCTTGCCGGCCCAGCCCAGGTGCCGGTAGCGGGCGAAGGAGAGCATGAGGTGCCAGGGCGCCGGCAGCGATCCGGCGGCGAGCCGCGAGGGCGCCCGGCCGCGGGCGAAGACGAGCGCTTCGAAGCGCTCCTGCGTGTGCAGCGTGTCGCCCATGCCGAGGCTCTCGACGAAGTCGATGAACTCAGTGCAGCAGCCGAGGTAGACGTGCTGGCCGTTGTCCACCTCGACACCGTCCACGATCAGTGAGGTGGCCTTGCCGCCCAGCAGGCGCCCGCGTTCGAACAGATCGACCGCGAACCCCTCCCGCCCCAGCTCGGTCGCCGCGGCGAGCCCCGCGAGCCCGGCGCCCACGACCGCTACACGGCCTCGGCCCAAGACCTCAGCATCACCTTGAGCTTGGCCGCCTTGGAGAGGGAGGCCCGCCGCGCGAGGGGTAGGCGGGGGTCATCCTCGATCTGCTCCAGAAGCCGCTGGTAGATCCCGGCCATGGTCCGTACGCACACCCGTGCGGGGGTGGGGATGAGCGCGGTCACCTTGAGGCCGGACTCGAAGAGCGCCCGCGCCCGCGCGGCCTGGAAGCGCACCAGTGGTTCCCAGCCCCCACCGGGGCGGCCCTCGAGCAGCTCGCGCTCCGCGATCCCGAACCGGGCCAGATCCTCGAGCGGCAGGTAGATCCTGCCCATCGCGGCGTCCTCCTTGACGTCGCGGAGGATGTTGGTCAGCTGCAGAGCGAGGCCGAGATCGTAGGCATGGTCGAGAGCGGAGGCATCGCTGAACCCGAAGATGCGAACGCACATCCGGCCCACCGCGGACGCCACGAGGCTGCAGTACGTCTCCAGCTCCGCCCAGGTCTGGTAGCGGTTGCGCTCGAGGTCCATCTCGACACCGCGGACGACCGCCTCCAGCTCCTGGAGCGGGAGTCCGTAGCGGTGGATGGTGCGGCCGAGGACCAGCATGACGGGGTCCGCGTAGTCGCCCGCCAGGCATCGCCGGAGCCTCTCGCGGTGCCCGTCGAGAGGGACCGGGTGGGTGGCGCCGGCCCGGTCGGCGTCATCGTCCACCTGTCGGGCGAAGTCATAGAGGGCGTAGATGGCGACCCGCCGGTCGCGGGGGAGCGCGATGAAGCCCCAGTAGAAGTTGGCCGCCTCCCGGCGCGCCATCTCCCGGCAGTAGGACTCCGAGGCACGGTAGTCGAGCTGGAGGGCGGCCTCGCTCACCGGACCTCTTCCCGCAGGGCCGGCGCCCCCGGCTCGACCGGCGGGCCGGTCCGGGCGCCGCGGAGCGCTTCCGGCAGCAGGCGGATCTTGGCGGCCGCGCCGACCCGCGGGCGGACCCGGTCGGTCCGGTAGCCGGCCGCCCGGATGGCGTCGAGGACCGCCCCGCCGCCGAGGCGGTAGAGGGCGACCTGGACGCGGAGGCGGCCCGGCACCATCGTCTCCAGCTCACGGCCGCTCTCGAGCAGGAGCGCGGCGCGGTCGCAGAGCAGCTCGGTGGCCCCCGCGGTGCCCCGCCCGCTCAGCTCTGGCTGGAGGAGGTAGCAGCGGCCCTTGAGCGCGTCCACGGACACGTCCTGGGCGAAATTGGCGAGCTGGAGCCCGATGCAGACGTCGTCCGAGAGCCGCTCGGCGCGCGGCGAGCTCGCCTCGAAGATGCGCAGCACCATCCGGCCGACGGGAGCCGCCGAGAGCATGCAGTAGCTCCGGAGCTCCTCCCAGCTCCCGTACGCGGCGACGGTCTGGTCCCGCAGGTTGGCCTCGATCAGGTGCAGGAGCGGGTCGCCGGGGATCCCGAACCGGGCCAGGGTCGGGCGCAGCGCGATCAGGACGGGATGGATGGGGGGGCGGCCGTCGAGGAGGTCGAGGACCGCGCTCCGCCAGCGGCCCAGACGCTCTGTGCCCATCGCGCCGCTCTCGTCGCCGAGATCGTCGGTAGTCCGGCAGTAGGCGTAGACGCGGGCCAGGTGAAGCCGCGTGGCGCCGGGCAGGAACCGGGCCGCGACCCAGAAGTTCTCGTAGTGGCGGGTGGCGAGCGCCTGGCAGTAGGAGTCGGCGGCGGCCAGCTCCGACGATGAGCTCACGCCGGCACCTGGGGGCTCGGCCAGGTTCTGGGCGCGGGCTCGACCGGGACACCGCCCGGCCCGACCAGGCGTGGCAGGGCGCGGAGCGCGTCCAGATCGCGACAGCCGAGGCAGAACATGGCCGTTCGCAGCACGTCCAGCACCTCGCGTCCGAGCCCGAGGGCGTCTTCGGGTCCGCGGGCGGCGGCGCGCAGGAACGGCCCCGCCATCCCGACCAGGTCCGCCCCCAGCGCGAGACCCTTGGCGGCGTCGAGGCCATGCCGGATGCCCCCGCTGGCGAAGATGAGCGCGCCGGGGGCGGCGGCTCGCACCATCCGCACCGCGTCCGTGGTGGGGATGCCCCAGCCGGCGAAGGCCCCCGCCACCGCCGCCCGGTGGGGATCCTGGAGCCGGTGACGCTCAACCTCACTCCAGGAGGTCCCGCCCGCGCCCGCCACGTCGATCGCGGTGACGCCGGCGTCGAGGAGCGCGACCGCCACGTCGGGCGCGATCCCCCAGCCGACCTCCTTGACGATGACGGGAGCCTCGAGCCGCCGGCAGAGCTCCTCGATCCGGCCGAGCAGACCCGAGAAGCAGGTGTCGCCCTCGATCTGGAGTGCCTCCTGGAGGGCGTTGAGGTGCAGGACGAGCGCGTCGGCGCCGGTCCTCTCCAGGAGCCGGCGGCACTGGTCCACTCCGACGCCCCGGTTGAGCTGCACGGCGCCCAGGTTCGCGAAGATGGGCACGTCCGGGGCGATCGGTCTCACGTCGAATCCCGGCAGCATCTCGCGGTGCTCGAGCTGGACGCGGCCGGAGCCCAGCCCGAGCGGCAGCCGGAGCTCCTGGGCGACCTCGGCCAGGACGCGGTTGATCCTGCCCGCCTCGGGCACCCCTCCGGTCATGCAGGAGATGAAGAGCGGTCCCCCCAGGGGCCGGCCGAAGATCCGGGTGCCGATCGCCACCTGGGCGAGGTCGATCTCAGGCAGGGCGCGGTGGAGGAAGCGGTAGGAATCGAAGCCGGATCCCACGCCCTTGGCGGCGACGTCCTCCTCCAGGTTGATGCGGATGTGGTCCGTCTTCCGGCCGGCGGTCGTGGGCCTGGTCCCGTCGCCGCTGGGATCTGTCAACCGCTCCTCCTGATCAGGTAGCCGGCAACCTCGTCGTATTCCGCCAGGCGCTCGGCGGGAAGGTGCCGTTCCAGGAGCGCGCGAGCCTCGAGCGCCAGGTTGTCCGGCACGTCCCCGGTCAGCGCGGGTCCACCCAGGTCCTGGAGCAGCTCGCCAATCTCGGGCTCGCATCCGGGGTCGGGGTCCAGGAAGAGCGCCTTCAACCGCCGGCGCTGGGCGGGGGAAGCGGCGTCATAGGCGGCCACCACCGGGTAGCTGGTCTTGCGGCGGGCGAGATCGGAGCGCGCGGACTTGCCGGTCAGGGCCGGGTTCCCCCAGATGCCGAGCCAGTCGTCCCGGACCTGGAAGGCGGTGCCGAGGAGGCGGCCGGCGCGCCTCAAGGAGCGGGTCAGGGGGGGCGCCGCCCCGGCCATGACGGCGCCCGCCTCCAGGCTGGCCCCGATCAGCGCCCCGGTCTTGGACCCAGCCAGGCGCAGGTAGGTCCGGGGCGAGGTCTCGGGGTGCCCCTGCAGGGCCAGGTCCAGGCACTGGCCCTCGACGACCTCCAGGATCGCATCCGAGATCACCGCCGCCGCCCGGCGGCGGTGTGTCCCGCCGGGGCCGCCCCGGAGCAGATTCACGAAGGCGAGCGCGAAGAGCCCGTCGCCGGCGTTGATGGCCTGGGCGCCACCGAAGAGCGACCACACGGTCGGACGGTGGCGGCGCAGAACGTCGCCATCCTGGATGTCGTCGTGGACGAGCGTGAAGTTGTGCAACCACTCGATCGAGGCGGCCACCCCGAGCGCCGCCGCCGCCTCCCCTCCGGCCGCCTCGCAGGCCCACAGGCAGAGCGCCGGCCGGAGCAGCTTGCCGGCCGGGGCGGAGATCGGGTGGCCGGCGCCGTCGACCCAGGCCATGTGGTACCGGGACATGCGACCCAGCAGGCCCCGCACGGGCTTCACCGAACGCCGCAGCTCGGCTTCGATGAGCGCGGCATGGCGCCGGAGGGCGATCGGCACCGGCGCCTCCTGCCTCCCCCGCGTCACCATGGCCACCTCGACCGCGCTCGCGACCGTCTCCGGAACCTCCCCGCTGAAGCCGTCCGAATACTTCTCCTACAGTAACCAATCGCGGTCGCCCGCGGGTGTGCCCGCGCGAATGTGGAGGCCCCGTTCCCATAGCCGGGCGCCTCATCGCGATTCCGGGATAATCGGATCGCGATGGCCGAACCAGCGGATGAGGAGCGGCAGGACTTCGTCAAAGAGATCACCAAGATGTCGGTGGATTTCGACCGCTGGTATACGGATGTGGTCCGCAAGGCGGAGATGGCCGACTGGAGCGGCATCCGGGGCATGATGGTGATCCGGCCCTACGGCTACGCGATCTGGGAGACCATCCAGCGCGCCTTCGACGAGATGATCAAGTCGAGCGGACACGAGAACTGGGCCTTCCCCCTGCTCATCCCGCGCAGCCTCTTCACCAAGGAGGCCGACCACGTGGAGGGATTCGCCCCCGAAGTCGCCTGGGTCACCCGGGCCGGATCGGGAATGGCCGAGCTCGAGGAGCCGCTGGTCATCCGGCCGACCAGCGAGACCATCATCGGGCCGCTCGTCAAGCGCTACATCCAGTCGCACCGCGATCTGCCCCTGCTCACCAACCAGTGGTGCAACGTGATGCGCTGGGAGATGCGCTCGCGCCTCTTCCTCCGCACCCGCGAGTTCTTCTGGCAGGAGGGCCACACCTTCCACGCCGGCCCTGAGGAGGCCGCGCGCGAGGTCGATCTGATCCTCGAGTACTACCGCCGGATCGCGGAGGACTGGCTCGCCATGCCCGTCCTCCGGGGCCGGAAGAGCGAGGCCGAGAAGTTCGCCGGCGCCGAATACACGCTCAGCATCGAGGGCCTGATGAGGGACGGCCTGGCGCTGCAGGCGGGGACCTCACACAACCTCGCACAGAACTTCAGCCGTGCCTACGACGTCGGCTTCACGAACCCCTCCAACCGGCGTGAGCTGTGCCACACGACCTCCTGGGGGATCTCGACCCGGCTCATCGGCGGCCTAGTCATGGCTCACGGCGACGACAGCGGGCTCATCGTCCCTCCCCGGGTGGCGCCGGTGCAGGTCGTGATCGTCCCCATCGGCCACCGAGACGCGGAGAGCCGCGCGCTCCTCGAAACGTTCCTGCGGCCGGTCCTCGCCGAGCTGAGCGAGAGCGGCGTGCGCCACCGCGTCGACTGGCGGGACGAGCGCCCTGGCGAGAAGTTCGCGCACTGGGAGGTGAAGGGGGTGCCGCTGCGGCTGGAGGTGGGACCCCGCGACGTGGCGGCCTCGCAGGCCATCCTGGTGGAGAGGATCGGCCGCCGCAAGCAGCCGGTGCCGGTGGCGGCGATCGGGGAGCGCCTGCGCGGGGAGCTGGAGGGGTTCCAGGCCGAGCTCTTCGCGCGCGCCCAGCGGTTCCGCGACGAGAACACGTTCGAAGCCCGGGGAATGGCCGATCTGGTGGACCACTTCCGGGAGCGCAACGGCTTCGTCTGGGCGTCCTGGTGCGGCGCGGCCGCCTGCGAGGCGGAGGTCAAGGAGCGGACCGGCGCCACCACCCGCGGAATGCCGCTGGCAGGGAGCCAGGACGCGGCCCGGGAGCTGCCGGCCGAGTGCGCCGTCTGCGGGATGCCGGCCACGACGCCTGTCGTCTTCGCCCGCTCCTATTAGCGAACGGTCCGGCTCCCCGACCGGGGCGCGCCCGGCGGTGTGCCTTGGCGTCGGCTACGAGGCCAGGATCGACCCGACTCGTACCAGCGCATGGGGTCCTGATCAGCGGCTGGCGAGGCTGGTCGTGGCGGCGCCGAGAGCCAGCCCGGCGAGGCCCGCGCCCACGAGGATTCGACCATTGGCGACGCCGTGGCGGAGGTGGGAGGCGAGGAGCGCGCCGCTGCCGAGGGCCGCCAGCGAGGCGAGCCCGACGGTACGGGGCCCGGCGGTGTCGGTGTCCCGGGCGGAGCTGGCGGCGAGCCCGAGCCAGACGCCGAGCCCGGCCACGGCGCCGGCCGCGCGGCCGGGATGCTCCCGGAACAGCCGCGGGCGCCGGGACAGGAAGAGTCCGGTGTCGGCGGCACCGGCGAGAGCGGCGGCGATGATGACTGGTCTCATGCCCCAGTCATAGCAGAGGCGCCCGGCGGCATGCCGGGGTGGCCGCCGGCGGGTATACAAACCGGGTGCCGATAGACTTAGCCAACCGAAAGGGCCCCGACTTGAGCATCTCCGAGCTTCTTCGCATCTCCGAGCACCTGGGGCCGGCCGAGCGCGAGCTGGTGTCCCGGGCCTACGACCGCGCCGCGATCGCCCACCACGGTCAGCGCCGCCTCTCGGGCGAGGAGTACGTGAACCACCCGCTCGAGGTGGCGGGGATCCTCGCCGACCTCAACCTGGACGGCGCCACGATCGTGGCCGCGCTCTTGCACGACACCGTCGAGGACACCGCTCTCACCTCGCCCGAGGTGGCGGAGGAATTCGGTCCCGACGTGGCGCGGCTGGTGGAGGGGGTCACCAAGCTGGGCCGGATCTCGATCAGGAACGAGCAGCAGCACCAGGCGGAGAACATCCGCAAGATGCTGCTGGCGATGGCGGACGACATCCGGGTCGTCCTCATCAAGCTCGCCGACCGGCTGCACAACATGCGGACGCTGGAGCCGCTGCCGGAGGCGAAGCGGCGCAAGATCTCCCGGGAGACCCTCGACATCTACGCTCCCCTGGCCCACCGGCTCGGCATCTGGCAGCTCAAGTGGGAGCTGGAGGACCTGGCCTTTCAGAACCTGGAGCCGGACGCCTATCAGGAGGTCGTCGGCCGCATCAACCGCCGCCGCGAGGACCGGGAGACCACCGTCTCGGACCTGCGCGAGATCCTGGGCCGGGAGCTGGAGAAGATCGGCATCGACGCCGAGATCAGCGGCCGCCCCAAGCACATGTACTCGATCCATCAGAAGATGTTCCGGGCCCGGAAGGACTTCTCCGAGATCTACGACCTGCTGGCGATGAGGGTCCTGGTGGCGTCGGTGAAGGACTGCTACGGAGTGCTGGGGGTGGTCCACTCGCTGTGGAAGCCGATGCCCGGGCGGTTCAAGGACTACATCGCGATGCCCAAGTCGAACGGCTACCAGTCGCTCCACACGACCGTCATCTCGCAGGGCGGGGAGCCGATGGAGATCCAGATCCGGACCGAGGAGATGCACCGGGTCGCCGAGTACGGGGTCGCCGCCCACTGGACCTACAAGGAGAGCGACGGGGAGGGCCTGGCGCGCTTCGACGAGAAGTTCTCCTGGCTGCGCCTACTCATGGAGTGGCAGAAGGAGGTGCTCGACGCGGAGTCGTTCGTGGACGCGGTCAAGGTGGACATCTTCCAGGACGAGGTCTTCGTCTTCTCTCCCAAGGGCGACGTCTTGAACCTCCCGGCCGGATCCACCCCCGTGGACTTCGCCTACCGGATCCACACCGAGGTCGGGCACCGGTGCATCGGCGCCAAGGTGAACGGCCGCATGGTCTCCCTCGAGTACGAGCTCAAGAACGGCGAGATCGTCGAGATCCTCAACTCCAAGGGTCCCCACGGGCCCAGCCGGGACTGGCTCGGCTTCGTGAAGAGCGCCTCCGCCCGCGAGCGGATCCGCAAGTGGTTCAAGAGCCAGCGCCGCGAGGAGAACATCACCAAGGGCAGGGACATGCTGGACAAGGAGCTGCGCCGCATGCACCGGACGTCCCTGAGCGCGCTCCGCGACGGGAAGCTGGAGGAGATGGCAGCCGCCTACAAGTACGCGACCGGCGACGACTTCCTGGCCGCGATCGGATATGGCGACGTCTCCCCTCACTCGGTCGTCATGCGCATGGCGCTGGCGCCCGGCGACGGTGGCGACGAGCTGCGCTCGATCCCGCTCATCCCGCAGGGCGAGCCGGCGGCCAGGGTGCTGGTCCGGGGGGTCAGCGGCCTCTACACCAAGATGGCCAGTTGCTGCCAGCCGGTGCCCGGCGACGCCATCGTCGGCTACACGACGCGAGGCCGCGGGGTCACCGTCCACCGGGCGGACTGCGTCAACGCCCTCAATCCGCAGGACCAGGCCCGGATCGTGCCCGTCGACTGGGACGCCGACGGGATCCATCTCTACCCGGTCGGGATCAAGATCGAGGCCTGGGACCGGACCGGCCTCCTCCGGGACATCGCCACCGTGGTGGCCGAGAACAAGGTCAACATGTCCGCCTGCGAGGTCCACGTCTACGACGACAAGTCGGCGGTCGTGTCCTGCACGGTGGAGATCGACTCGCTCTCCCAGCTCTCGCGGCTGATGGAGAAGATGGAGCAGGTCCGTGACGTAACCACGGTCGCCCGGGAGGCGTCGTGACGGTCCGGGTCCACGTCACCGCCGACGCCCGGTTCGGCACCAACTCCTACCTGGTCGAGGACGATGAGACCGGGGATGCCGTCATCGTGGACGCCAACCTGGAGCCGGAGGCGGTGCTGGAGCTGGCGCTTGCGCGCGGCGTGAAGGTCCGCGCCATCCTGCTCACACACACAGACCTGGACCACGTGGCGGGGCTGCCCCGCCTGCTCCGGGAGTTCGAGGTGCCCGTCGCGGTCCACGACGCCGAGCGGGAACACGTCGTCCGGGGCACCTCCCTGCGAGGAGAGGCCCTTCCGTATCAGGGGGATCCGATCGAGAACGTGGCCAGGCTGGGGGAGGGGGAGGAGTACCGCGCCGGTTCCCTCGCCTTCCAGGTCCTCGACACGCCCGGCCACAGTCCCGGCGGCGTCACGCTCCGGAACGGGAACGTGCTCTTCACCGGGGACGCGCTCTTCGCGGGCTCGGTCGGACGCACGGACCTGCCGGGTGGCGACAGGGGGACGCTGCTCAGCTCCATCGGCGCCAAGCTCCTGCCCCTCGAGGACGATCTGGTGGTCATGAGCGGCCATGGCCCGCCGAGCACCGTCGGCCGCGAGCGGCGCCTCAACCCTTTCCTCCAGGACCTGCCGCCCCTTTAGAGGCTCGTGCTGCGCCACCGGCGTCAGAAGGTCCAAAGGCCGACGGAACTTACAATCGGCGGGTGCCCACCACCCAGCCCATACGTGCTGCCCGCGGCGTGCGCGACATCCTGCCCGACGAGCTCGCCGCCTGGAGGGAGGCGGAGCGCGTCACCCGGCGCCTGGTGACGTCGTACGGCTACCGCGAGATCGAGGTCCCCATCATCGAGCCGGCGGCGCTGGTCGAGCGCGTGGGGGAGTCCACCGATGTGGTCCAGAAGGAGATGTACCGCTTCGAGGACCGCGGCGGTCGCCGGCTGGTGCTGCGCCCGGAGGCGACAGCGGGGGTGGTCCGCGCCTACTTCCAGGGGGGTCTCAACCAGGGCCCCCAGCCAGCCCGCCTCTGGCTGATCGGACCCATGTTCCGCTATGGGCGCCCCCAGGCGGGCCGCTACCGGGAGTTCCACCAACTCGACGTCGAGGCCCTCGGCGATGGATCCCCGGCGGTCGACGCCGAGATCATCGAGATCGCCTGGCGGTGGTTGGCCGCCCTGGGGGTGGGCGAGATCACGCTGCAGATCAACAGCATCGGCGACGGCGATTGCCGGCCCGCCTACCGGGAGGCCCTGCTGGCCTATTACCGGCCCCTCAAGGACCGCCTCTGCCCCGATTGCCAGGCGAGGTTGGAGCTGAACCCGCTGCGGATGTTCGATTGCAAGGAGGAGCGGGACCAGGTCTGGAAGCGCGACGCACCCAAGATCGTCGACAATCTCTGCGCCCCCTGCGCGGAAGCCTTCGCCGAGGTCCGTTCCCTGCTGGACGGGGCGGGCATTCCGCACGTCCTCAATTCCGAGCTGGTGCGCGGGCTCGACTATTACTCGCGGACGACCTTCGAGATCTGGCCGGCCGATCCCGCCGGCGCCCAGAGCGCGCTCGGAGGCGGCGGCCGCTACGACGGCCTGGCCAGGGAACTGGGCTACCCCGACATCCCCGCCGTGGGCTTCGCGGCGGGAATCGAGCGGGTCATGGCGGCCGTCGCCGAGAACGGCGGCCAGGCCCCCGGGGCATCGGCGGCGGCCATCCTCGTCCTGACCGACGGGGCCGGCCTGAGCGCCGCGGCGGCCGCCATCGCCCGCGTTTGCCGGCGCTCGGCACCGGCGATCGTGGACTACTCGAACCGCAGCCTGAGGGCGAAGATGCGGTCGGCGAACCGTCTCGGCGTCCGCTGGGTGGTGCTGGTGGGCGCCGAGGAGGCGGCGCGCAGGGTCGTCCAGTTGCGCGAGATGGTGGCGGGCGAGCAGGCGGAGGTGGCCTGGGACGACCTCCCCGGGCGCCTGGGAGCGCCCACTTGAGCGGATACGGCGCGCCCCGCTGCGGATCGCTGCGCGCCACGGACGCGGGGCGGGAGATCGAGCTCTACGGCTGGGTCGGACGCCGGCGCGACCACGGGGGCCTCATCTTCATCGACATCCGCGATCGATGGGGGGTGGCCCAGGCCGTCTTCAACCCCGAGCAGGCGCCGGGCGCCCACGCCCTGGCCCAGGAGCTCCGGGCCGAGTACGTGGTCCGCGTGCGGGGCGTGGTGGAGCGGCGCCCGGCGGGGGCGGAGAATCCCCACCTGCCGACGGGCGAGGTCGAGGTCCACGGCACCGAACTGGAGGTCATCTCCGCCAGCGCGCCGCCGCCATTCCCGATCGACGACGATGTGCAGGCGGACGAGAAGACGCGCCTCAGGTACCGCTATCTGGACCTGAGGCGGCCCTCGATGCAGCGCATGCTGGAGCTGCGGAGCCGGGTCAACCGCACCGTCCGGCGCCACCTGGAGGAGCGGGACTTCATCGAGGTCGAGACGCCGATCCTGGCCAAGACCTCGCCCTCCGGCGCCCGCGACTTCCTGGTTCCCTCCCGGATCCAGCCGGGCAGCTTCTACGCGCTGCCGCAGGCGCCCCAGGTCCTGAAGCAGCTGCTCATGGTGGCGGGGGTGCAGCGCTACTACCAGATCGCACGGTGCTTCCGCGACGAGAACCTGCGCGCGGACCGGCAGCCGGAGTTCACGCAGCTCGACGTGGAGATGTCGTTCTGCGACGAGGAGGACGTCTTCGCCCTCATCGAGGGGCTGCTCGCCCGGCTCTGGAAGGAGGTCCTCGACGTCGAGCTTCCGCTGCCGTTCCCGCGCCTCGACATCAAGGAGTCGCTGCTGCGCTACGGCACCGACAAGCCGGACCTCCGATACGAGCTGGAGATCGCCGACCTGGGCGGCGTGCTCGCCGCGACGCGGGCCCGGGTGCTGAGGGACGCGCTCGAGGAGGGAGGCGTGGTCCGGGGCCTGGCCGTCCCGGGCGGTGCCGACCTCAGCCGCCGGGAGCTCGACGAGCTGGGCACGGTCGTGCGCGGCGCGGGCGGGAAGGGGCTCGCCTGGCTGCCGGGGCCGCTCGACAAGTTCCTGACCGAGGACGAGCTGGCCGGGATCCGGCGCGCGACGGGGGCGTTGGGGCCGGATCTCGTGCTCCTCGTCGCCGATAAGCGCCGCCGCGCCGAGACTGCCATGGGGCTCGTCCGCTCCGAGATCGCGCGCCGGCGGCGGCTGGTGCGGGAGGCGGAGTGGAGGTTCCTCTGGATCAACCCCACCTACCTCTTCGACGAGGATGACCAGGGCAGGCTCACGTACGCCCACCATCCCTTCACGCGGCCGGTGGCGGAGGACCTCGCCTTTGTGGACGACCGGCCCTACCACGTCCGCGCACACGCGTACGACATCGTCTGCAACGGCTACGAGCTGGGCGGGGGCAGCCTCCGGATCTATGACCCGGAGCTGCAGGAGCGGGTATTCGGCTTCCTGGGGATGCCGGCCGAGACGGCCCGGGAGCGGTTCGGGATGCTGCTCGAGGCGTTCACCTACGGGGTGCCTCCCCACGGCGGCATCGCCTGGGGTCTCGACCGGGTGGTGATGATGCTGGGCGGGACCGACAACATCCGCGATGTGATCGCGTTTCCCAAGACCCAGTCCATGACCGATCTGATGATGGGTGCGCCCGCCCCCGTCGATCCGGAGCAGTTGGACGAGCTCCGTCTGGCCCTCCGGCCACCCCCGCCCGGCACCTAGGGAAGTAGCCGGCTGCGCGTTTTGGCGTTCCGGGCGGCGGGTATCATTGAGCGGCTCCCGTCGGGCCGTGGATTCTAATGCGCGTTGCCCAACAGCTACCGCAAAGGGACCTCTTCAGTCCGCCGGCTGACCGCAGGCCCCGTCCAGGGGACGTGGAACAGGCCGGAGGCGGGGGACCCACCTGAGTTTTCAGGACAACCCAAGCGACCCGGGGTCCCAGCGGGAGCATCCGATCTCCCACGATCATGCCCAGCAATCCACCACGTCGTCCGAGCCGATGCCGCCGGACCTGATCTCGGCGCTGCTCGTGATCCTGATCCTGTCGCAGCTCCTCTACTCGCTGCTGCGTTGGGGAGGTGGATACGTCGCCGTGCTCCTCCTGACCGCCGCCGGCATCGGACTCGGACAGCTGTGGAGGGTGATCGGCCTGCCCGGCATCGGCCTCGGGGATCTGAATCTTCTGCCCGGCGTCGTCTTCGCGGTGGCGCTGCGCTCGCTGGCGGGACGGTGGCCGGCCACGAGGCGCGGCCGTCATGCCGAGGACTCGATCGGGGATGGATAAGATTTCCCCACCGCCGCGTCGACGCCGGCACGCGGCACGTTTGAACCCGGCCATTCCAGGGGTAACGAACCTTGCAGAACTTCATGTTCCTGGCCTTCGGGATCGCGGCTCTCCTGGTGGCGCTGGCTCTGGTGGGCGTTCTGCTGCGCCTGGGTAGGACGCTGGCGGCGATCGAGGAGATGGTCGTCCTCGGGACCTCGGAGATGCGTCAGGTTCTGCCCGAGGTCCGAGAGAGCCTCGGCAACGTCAATGACATCACGGCGGGGGTGAACGTGGCGATTCACGCGGCGGGGACCGGTGTCGAGGACCTGGGAGGCCGGCTCCAGAGCGGCCTGCGGGGCCGGGCGGCCGACGCCCGCGCCTGGTCCCACGGCGTGGCCGTCGCCGCCCGCAGCCTCTGGCATTCGGTCTCGGCGGCCACCCCCGGCGAGTAGACGAGTCCATCCGGCGCTGAGGAGATCCTTGATGGCTGGCGAGAACCGTGAGGGCGGATTCGGCTGGGGCTTGATGCTGGGCGCCGTGATCGGGTTCCTCGCCGGTGCCTACCTGGCCACCGGACCGGGCCGGGAGCAGGTCGAGACCCTGCGCAGCCGGACCATCGAGCTGACCGGGAGGACCGACGAGCTGAGGGCTCGGGCACGAGAGGCGGCGGGGCGGGCGCGGGGCGCGGTGCGGGATCCCGGGCACCCGCTGGGGAGGGCGATCCACGACGGCGTCGACGCCGCCCGGCGCCGGCGCGGTGAGCTGGGTCTCGACCTGAAGGCCTCGGCGCCACCGGCGCCGGAACCGGACCAGGCAACGCCGGAACCGCCGGAACGGCCGGTTCAGCCCGCCCCCGAGCGGCAGGGGGAAGGCGCCTGATGGCTCCCGTCCGGCGCCCAGCCGCCCAGCCGGTCGGCACCAGCCTGGCGGAGCTCAAGATCCCCGCCGAGCCGGGCTACATCCCGGTCGCCCGGCGCCTCGCCGTCACCCTCGGGAGCCTGATCGGCTTCTCGCTCGACGACCTCGACGAGCTCGGCATCGCGGTCGCGCAGGCCTGCGACTCCGCCATCGAGGTCGCCTGCGAGGCGTTCGGCGAGGGCGGCTCGCTCAAGCTCACCTTCGGCGCCAGCGGGCGGGGGCTCGAGGTCGAGGTCCACGCGCTGGGACCGCGGTCCCCGCAGGCGCTCCCGCGGCCGCCCGCCGCGGCTCGGGACGAGGAGGCTCGCCGGATCGCCCAGCAGATGATCCGGATGTTCGTGGACGACTTCACCTCCCAGCTCGACACCGGTGCCGGGCAGGTCCGATACCGGATGGTCAAGTACCTGATCGGGTAGCGTTTGCCCCAGATTGAGCGAGACACGCCTCCCTCGGGAGGAGCTCCGCCGTCTGCACGCGCGCTACCAGCAGGCCGTCGATCCGGCGGAGAAGGACCGCATCCGCGAGCAGCTGGTGGACTCCTACTCCAGCCTCGTCTACTTCATCGCGAGGAAGTTCCAGAACCGCGGCGAGCCCCTCGAGGACATCGCCCAGGTCGGGTTCCTCGGCCTCATCAAGGCCATCGAGCGCTTCGATGTCGGCCGCGGCTTCGAGTTCACGACCTTCGCCACCCCCACCGTCTACGGCGAGATCAAGCGCTACTTCCGGGACAAGGGCTGGGCGATCCGGTTCCCCCGCCGGCTGCAGGAGCTCTACCAGTCGGTGATCAGGATCAACGAGGAGCTGAAGATCGAGTTCAACCGCCAGCCGACCGTGGCCGAGATCGCCGAGCGGCTCAAGGTCTCCGCCGACGACGTGCTGGAGGCGATGGAGATGAGCCCCGCCCACACGCCGATCTCCATCGACAGCGCGGTCGGCGGGGAGGGGGACGAGGGCGGTCGCCAGCTCTCGGAGTCGATCGGCGGTGAGGATCCCGATCTCGCGCGGGTCGAGATGCGGGACGTGCTCCAACGGGCGATGGCCCACCTGACGCCCCGCGAGCAGTCGATCATGGCCATGCGCTTCTACGACGAGATGTCGCAATCCGAGATCGCCAAGCGCCTGGGCATCTCCCAGATGCATGTCTCCCGGCTGCAGCGGGCGGCCCTGGAACAGCTGCGTCAACTGGTCCCCAACGAATCGGCCTGATCGCGACCCCCCGCGGCCCGAACGTCCGGCCACCTCGGGATCGCCCGTCCGGATGGGCGATGGCCCACGGCCAAGGAAGACTCGGTGTGTTCTTTCCTCACTCATCTAGACTGTGGCCATCCCGCCGATGACCGGGCATGAGATTCGTAGACGCTTTCTAGAGCACTTCGCAAGCCGGGAGCATCTGATCCTGCCCAGCGCGCCGCTGGTGCCGCAGGGCGATCCGACGACGCTCTTCAACTCCGCCGGGATGCAGCCGCTCCAGCCCTATTACCGCGGCCTCGAGGAGCCGCCCGCGCCCCGTCTCGCCAGCGCGCAGAAGTGCCTTCGAACCGACGACATCGAGGAGGTGGGACGCACCGACCGGCACCTCACCTTCTTCGAGATGATGGGCAACTTCGCGCCCACGGGCGACTACTTCAAGGCGCGCGCCATCCCCTGGGCCTGGGAGCTGGTGACGGGTCCGTTCGGGATCCCGGCGGCGAGGCTGCGGGTCACCACCCACCCCACCGACGAGGAGGCGCGCCGGATCTGGATCGAGGCTGTGGGCGTCCCGGCTGAGTGGGTCCACCAGGACCCCACCAACTGGTGGGGACTCGAGCGTGGGCCCTGCGGCGCCGACTCGGAGCTCTGGTACGACAGGGGTCCCGAGCATGGCTGCGGGCGGCCTGAGCCCGAGTGCCGGCCCGACCACTGCGGCCGGTTCGTCGAGATCTGGAACCTCGTCTTCCCCGAGTTCGACCGCCAGGCGGACGGGAGCCTGCCGCCGCTGCCGAGGCCGGCCGTCGATACCGGGATGGGCCTGGAGCGCATGGCGAGCGTCCTCCAGGGCGCGGACACCGTCTTCGAGACCGACCTCCTGGCGCCCTTGGTCGCGTTCGCCGCCGATGCTCGCGAGGGGCGCGGGCTCTCCCAGCGCGTGGTCGCCGACCACCTCCGTGCGATGACCTTTCTGATCGCCGATGGAGTCCTGCCCGGCAACGAAGGGCGTGGATACGTGCTGCGCCGCCTCATTCGCAGAGCCGTGCTCCATGCCCGCCGGACGGGGATGAGGGGGACGGTCGCGGCCGGCGCCGGGATCGCGGTCGACCTCGTGAAGGACCAGTACCCGGAACTGGACCAGCGCCGGCGGCTGATCGAGGAGGCGGTCGCCGCCGAGTCGGATCGCTTCGGGCGGACGCTGGAGGAGGGAATGGAGCTCTTCGAGCGCGTGGCCGCGCGCCACGGACAGATGATTCCCGGGGAGGAGGCGTTCAAGCTCCACGACACCTTCGGATTTCCGATCGACCTCACCCGGGAGCTCGCCCAGGAGCAGTCGCTGAGTGTGGACATGGAGGCCTTCGAGGCCGCCATGGCCGCCCAGCGGGCGCGCTCGCGCTCCCCGTTCAGCGGACCTTGGGACGAGGTCCGCGAGATGCCGCGCTCCGAATTCGTGGGCTACCGAGACC